>NZ_JAAVXC010000048.1:0-43587 GCF_013416725.1 Pseudomonas sp. SbOxS1 | reverse complement strand
GCATGCCGAGCCTAAGCGAGGCACCGAGTGGTGGGGCAAAGCCTTTTGCTTCCTTTTTGGCGTTTGAAAAAGGGAGTCGCCGTAAGGGCGAAACCCTAAGTGGCCGTTACCGCAGCAATGGATATGTACTCGGTAAACCAGTCGATCAATGACCTAACGCCAATCAGCAACAATCCCATGCTCCAACGCAAACGGCTGCGCCGCAATCGTCCGGCGCTGAAACCCTGGCGCCTGTTCAGCAGTAGCCAACCACAACATCACCGCCGCCGGCACATGAGGCGGTGCACTGCCGGAACGCAAAGCGATCAACCCCTTGTCACCGATAGTGGCCTTGAGCGCCTCAGTCGTGACCACCCCTGGATTGAGGGTGTAGGCGCGAACGCCAAGATCACCCAACTCCGTGGCCAGCACCCCGGACAGTCGCGATACCGCCGCCTTGCCCGCGCCGTAGGCATAACCCCAACCGCCCTTGCCCGCCGCCACCGGTGGGTCGCTTTCGCCGGCGCCGGAGGTGACATTGATCACCACCCCGCCACCGCGCGTCACCATGTGTTCCGCCACCGCCTGCGTCAACAGGAACGGTGTGAGGATGTAGCCCTGGAACATCCGCTCCAGGGTCTGGGCTTGCAGGTCCATGAACCCGGCGTTGAGGTCGCTGCCCTGGTAGATCGCGTTGTTGATCAGTACGTCGATGCGCCCATACTCGGCCAGCACCGCCTGGCAGGCGCCCAGGGCCGAGGCGCTGTCGAGCAGGTCCATCGGCACGACAAGCACCCGGCAACCGAGATCGCGCAACGCCTGCGCGGTGCCGTTGAGGCTGCCAGCCAGCGGCGCTCCGGTGGCGTCGCGCAGGGCATGTTCATGTTGTTCGCCCTCGTTGAGGGTTCGGGCGCTGATTGCCAGGTCGAAACCGGCGCGGGCGAACGCCAGCGCCGCCTCGCGACCGATACCACGGCTGGCGCCGGTGATGAATGCTACCTTGTTCATGCAAGTTCCTTTCAGAAGCGCGGGGCGCGGACCATGGCGTCCATGCCGCCGTCGACGAACACTACACTGCCGTGGACAAACGACGCTTGCGGCGATTGCAGGAAGGCCACCACGGCGGCGATCTCGTCAGGGCAACTGGAGCGGCCCAGGGGCGCGACGAAATCCCGGGTTGCCTGGCCAAAACGCGCATCGTCCAGCGACGCCTGGTGCAACGGGGTTTCCACCGCACCCGGCGCCACCACGTTCAACCGCATGCCCTGCTTGCCCCAGCTCACGGCCAGGCTGCGAGCATGGCGGCTGATGGCGTATTTGGAGGCCGCATAGGCCACGTGAGGCTGGCCGAGGATATTGGCCAGTTCCAGCGCCTGGGCCTCATCGCCTGCAATCATCGCTTCCACCATCGCCTCGCCGTCGACGCCTGAATGAGTCGCCGCCACCGAGCCGATCACCAGTGCCGCCGGTTGTTGGCCCTTGGCTAAAGCTCCTTGCAGACCATCGAGCAACTGGCTGACGCCGAAGTAGTTGACCGCCAGGATCAGGCCGCAGGTCGGCGCCGTGACACCAACCCCGGCGCAGCAGACCAGTCCGTCGAGGACGCCGCCGCTGAGCTCGAGCACTTGGGTGATGGCTGCGTCACGACCCTGGGCAGTGGACAGGTCGGCAATCACTTCGGCGTTGCTGCGATCGATCCCGATGACCTGATGCCCGGCGGCGCGCAGGGCGGCGGATACGGCGGCGCCGATTCCCGAGGCGCTACCGGTGATGGCTGTAATTGGCATAGTGGTTCTCCGTGATAGGTCTGCCCAGTATCGACAGGGCGATCACGGGACGGCATCGTCCGTGCGGACTAAAAATTGATGCGCAAGAGCGAGAGGAGATTGGGGTTGCCCGCGAGCCAGACGCCGCGGTGTGTCTGTTAAACCGCGTTATCGTTCTTCGCCGGCAAGCCGGCTCCTACAGGAGCCAGGCTTGCCGGCGGAGAGACATCAGGCCTGGCGATACATCGGCACGGCCAGTTGCGGCGGTGGCACCTTGATTTTTGCCGCCACTTTCAACGCAAGCTTGGGTTTACCCAAGGCCACCACGCTGTTGAGCATAATGCGCACCAGCTCGGTCTGGCGCCGCACGCCGGTCTTGGAGAAAATCGAGCGCAGGTGCGCCCGCGCGGTATTGCGCCGGATGTTCAGAATCTCGGCAGCTTCTTCCAGGGACAAGCCGTTGGCCAATTCCATGGCCAGGGCGGTTTCGGCCTTGGTCAGGTTGAACAGTTGCTTGGTCACCACTTCGCTGGCCAGGGATTTGCTCGACGCATCGCGGATGTACACCAGCGCCGCCGGCTGGCCCTTCTCCTCGGCCCAGTCCAGGGACGGGATCGATTCGACCACCACACCGAGGTTGACCAGCCCGGAAGGACGGGTCACCGACATGGCCTCGGCGTCTTTCGGGGCATCCGGGGAAAACGCGGCGCGAATCAAGCGTTGCAGCTCGCGGTTATCGCTGGGGTAAGTCGCCTCCAGGCGCCCGCCCACCAGTTTCAGGCCGTCGGAACGGGCGAGGATTTCCTGGGCCACCGGGTTGACCCGCAACACGCTGCCACTTTCGTCGAGTACCAGAGTGGCCACCGACAGGCGACTGATGGCCTGGGAATACAACTCACTGAGCGACTCGCTGCGATCGAGCAGGTTGTGCAACTGCAAGGCCCGGCGCAGGTGCGGCAGGAACATGGCGCACAGCGCCCGCTCGTTGGCGGAAAAATTCGGCAAGCGTTTGGGGCGGGTGATACGAAAGCGCACCTTGCCACCGTCCGGCGTGGAAACGTCGGCGCCCATCACGTGGTACACGTCGTTGGGGCCGCAGAACGCCTTGAAGTAGGCGCAGCGCTCCCACTCCGTGGCGCTCATGACGTCATCGACGGTGAACACTCGGTCCAGCGGCTGGTTGACGAATGGCGTGTTGGTGCGTGGATAAGCCATGTAGTTGACATCGCCGGCACCTTCGATATCGCCGGCCATGATCATCACGCCCATGTCGGGTTGGTCCGGCACCCGCAGGATCAGGGTGACGTAGTTGGCATCGTAGAGCTTGAGGAAGCTTTTGAGGGCGTTGGCCATCAGTTTCGGATCATGGGCGCCATCGTAGACTTCGCCCACCAGCGCATTGAAACGTGTGAGGTCCAGGCCAAGACTCGCCAGGGCATCAGGGGTCAAGACAACGTCTTGCATAGTCTTCTCCTCGCTCGGGTAAGGACGGTGCCCTTCCCTTGTTATTTTTATAATTTCGGCCAGGGAGAACTCGGGTTCTCCCTCTTGACTACTACTTGCCCGCCGGGGCGTGCGAATCAGTTTCCTTATCGCCTTCATGCCCCGCAACAGGCGGGGCAGGTTTATTTCCTGCTACTGGGTATCACGCGCAGCCGGGCTGTTCTTCATCCGGAATTGACCTTGGGGTGCCGCGGGTTGGCGTACCCGTTCGCAGACCAACGGTCGGCCGCGGTTGAACCAGGCCGCCAGCGCCGGCAGGAGGAAAATCGCCCCCAGCACGTTGACCAGGAACATGAACGACAGCAGCACGCCCATGTCCGCCTGGAACTTCAGCGGTGCGAACGCCCAGGTACAAACCCCGATGGACATGGTCACGGCTGTGAACACCGCGGCCGTCCCACGCTGACACATGGCCTCGTAGAACGCCTCACGCAGGTTGGCGCCGCGCAGCATTTCGTGCTGAATGCGTTCGTACAGGTAAATGCCGTAGTCCACGCCCACGCCTACCCCCAGCGCCATCACCGGCAAGGTCGCAACCTTCAGGCCGATCCCGAGCAGGGTCATCAGCGCGTTGCACAGGATCGCGACAATCGCCAGCGGCACCAGAATGCACAGCACCGCGCGGATCGACAAGAAGGTCAGCCAGCAAAACAACGCCACTGATCCGAATAGTGCCCCCAGCATGATCACTTCGGCGCGCTTGACCGCCTCGTTGGAGGCCGCCATCACCCCGACGTTGCCGCCGGCCAGGAGGAATTCGACTTGCGGCGAGCTGACTTCGGCGATGATGCGCTTGGCCTCGCTGATCGCATGGCTGACGGTGCTGCCTTCGTGGTTGGCCAGGAACACCAGGATCTGCATCTGTTGGCAACCATCGGTGACCAGTCCGTCATCCGGCACATAGGCCCGCGCACCCTGGCTCAAGCCCCGGGACGAACCCGGGATCGCCGCCCAGCGCGGATTGCCTTCGTTGTTGCCGGCGATCACCCGCTTGCCCATGTCCGCCACGCTCTGGATCGACTGCACGCTTGAGACGGTGCGCATACGGAAGTCGAAGGCTTCCACCGCACGCATCACCGCGGGTGACAGGCAGCCTTCGTCGACGCCCTTGACCTGGACGAACACCGACAACACATCGAGACCGATGGAGTAGCTGTTGATGATCTTGGCGTTGTCCTGGTTGTAGCGCGAATCGGCCCGCAGCTCCGGCGCGCCTGCGCCGATGTCGCCCACTGCGAGGTCGCGAGCCTTCCAGGCCCCGGCCGCCAGCAGCAACAGGCTGATGGCGAAGACCCCGAGGGCCGGACCCGGTTCGGCAAGCGCCGACAGGCGCCACCACAGGCGATGCCTGCCCGCCGGCCGCGATTGCGCCCGGCGCAACAGCGCAGGTTCCAGGCGCAGGTAGGAAATGATCACCGGCAGCATCAGTTTGTTGGTGATGATCATCAGCATCACGCCGATGCAGGCCGTCACCCCCAGTTCGTGGACGATGGGAATGTCGATCATCATGATCACCGCGAACCCCAGGGCGTTCATCAGCAAGGCCAGGGAGCCGGGGATGAAGATCTTGCAGAACGCCAGGCGCGCCGCTTCCCTGGAGCTGCTGCCGGCCAGCACGTCCTGCTTCCAGGCGTTGGTCATCTGCACCGCATGGGACACGCCGATGGAGAAGATCAGGAACGGCACCAGGATCGACATCGGATCGATGCCCAAGCCCAGCAGCGGCAACAGCCCCAGCAGCCAGACCACCGGCAGCAACGCCACCAGCAGCGCCACCACGGTCAGGCGCAGGGAACGCGAATACAGCCACAGCAGCAACCCGGTGATCACAAAGGCCACGACAAAGAAGCCGATCACCGTGTTCAGCCCTTCGACCACATCGCCCACCAGTTTGGCGAAGCCGACTATGTTGATCTCGATGTCAGGACTGTTGTACTTGGCGCGAATCTCTTCCAGGCGCTTGGCGATTTCGACGTAGGACACCGGCTGGCCGGTCTTGGGGTCGGTGTCCTGCAAGTCGGCACGGACCATGGCCGACTTCAGGTCGTTGGCCACCAGGCGGCCGACCTGTCCGGAGGCCGCGGTGTTACTGCGCACCTGTGCCAGATCCTCAGGGGTGCCGCTAAAACGCGGTGGCACCACCACGTCGCCAAAGAACCCTTCCTCGGTAATTTCGATGTAGCGCACATTGGCGGTGAACAGCGACGTCACGCTGGGGCGGCTGACCCCGGAAATGAAGAACACGTCGTCGGTGACTTTGCGCAGGGTCTCCAGGTATTCGGCGTTGTAGATGTCACCCTCGCCTTTCCAGCGCACGCTGACCAGGAAGCGGTTGGCGCCGGTGAAGTAGCGGCTGAACTTGAGAAAATTGACCATGTACTCATGACGCACCGGGATCTGCTTGTTGAACCCCGGGTCCAGTTGCGTGTGAGTCGCGCTGTAGCCCAGCCCCAGCGTCACCAGGACAAACAGCAACAGCAGTCCCTTGCGCCAGGCCATCAGGTAGTCCGCGCACGTTTCGACGCAGCGCGTCACCCAGTGTTTACCTTGATTCATTGCCTGCCTCTCATTTACCGGGTGGCCTCTGTGGCCACTAGGGCAGCAACGCTGCCACCTGAACCCTGCAATACCCCGCGCTCGCCCCCCACCAGCAGGCGCGAGCCCACCATCGTCGCCGAGGTCAACGTACCGAGCCCGGCCAGTCGCGCGACACCCACCAGCGCGCCCTGTGCATCCAGGCGCACCACCGAGCTGCCGGCGCCGACGATCACCAGCCCCGAGTGATCGGGCAGCAACACATGGCCGTACAGCGGCAGTTGATTACCCACGTTGATCTGGCTCCAGCTGTCGCCAAAGTCGTGGCTGACGTACACATGCCCGCGCATGCCGTAGGTCACCCAGTTGTCCGCGCTCAGGCGCACGATGCCGAACAGCGAGCCGCTGTAGAACGCCGGCAAGGTCTGCCAATGCTGGCCGCCATCGGCCGTGCGCAGCACCAGGCCTTGCTCGCCCACCAGCATGCGTCGGCCATCGTCGCCGCCGGCCATGCTGTTGAGGTGGGCGCTGTCGATGTCCAGGGCCTGCGGCGTCCAGGTCTGCCCGGCATCGGCAGATTGATAGAACTTGCCGAAGCTGCCGAACGCCATGACGTTGTCGCCACCGCTGCTCCAGATGCCCAGCAATGGCTCGCCCAATTCACTGTCGTAGCGGATTTCCTGCCAATGGCTGCCGGCGTCCGTGGAGCGCAGGATCAAGCCGTCGTGCCCCACCGCCAGCAAGCGCTGTGCGTCCAGCGCCACCAGGGCGGTCAAGGTGGCATCGCGCTGCGGGGTGACGCTGGCTGGCTGCCAGCTGACGCCCTGGTCGTCGCTGAGCAGGATGCTGCCGCGTTCGCCCACGGCGACCACGCGCGAGCCAAGATTGAGCAGGCCGTTTATCTGCACCCGGTCCGGGCGTGTGGCCAACAGTTCTGCCTGCGGTGGGGTTTTGGGTGAAAAGGTGTAGCCAATGGTCAAGGCGACCACCAGGCAGACCAGGTAACCGATCACAGAGCGCATGAGCAACGCTCCTGTTCAGGGCACGCGTGCATGGGGCAAGTCATAGGGCCAATCCTCTTGTTCTTGTCAGGCGCCAGGGCATGCGAGGCAATCGAATCGGGCTGCCTCTAGGGCAATAGTCGGCGCAAGGGGTGGGTGACACATCGTCCAAATGGCTTATGCAATGGCGCAAATGGCGTGGGGCTGGAGGGAGATCGCGAACGAGGCGACGTACACCGCGTTGTCGTTGTTCGCCTGTAGGAGCGAGCGGGCGGCGATCCGACTTGCCCGCGAACCAGACGCTGCGGTGTATCTGTTGCACCGCGTTATCGTTCTTCGCGGGCAAGCCTCGCTCCTACAGGCGAACCAGACGCTGCGGTGTATCTGTTGCACCGCGTCATCGTTCTTCGCCGGCAAGCCTGGCTCCTACAGGGGAACCAGGCGTTGCGGTGTCAGGCGAGGTACAGGATCACCAGGTCGTTGATCACCGACGGCCGGTCCTGGCCCACCACGTGGGTGGTGAGTTCCAGGGTCAGCTGGGTGCCACGGGCCGACAGGTCGACCTTTTTCACCCGCGCCCGCGAATGGATGCGCGAGCCGGCCGGCACCGGTGCCGGGAAGCGCAGGCGGTCGGAGCCGTAGTTGATCTGGGTGGTGAACCCGCTGATTTCGAAGCCCAGCGCCAGTTTCATCCGTGACTGCAGCACCTGCACCAGCGCGCCGTGGGCGATGGTGCCGCCGAACGGACTTTGCAGGCGCGCGCGCTCCGGATCGGTATGGATCCAGTAATCGTCGCCCGACAACTGGGCGAAGGCGTCGATCAGTGCCTGGTCGACCACCACCACGTTGCTCCAGTCGCTGTACTGATCGCTGACCAGGGCCTGCAAGGCCGCTTCATCATTGAGGTCGATCTGCCGCACAGGCGGTTGCTCCGACGCTACGGGGGCCGGTTCGCTGTCCTGCGCGGGCAGCGGCTCAAGGCTCGCCGCGTCCTTGTCCACGCCGGTGAATCGCAGCAGGCGGTTGCCCTTGGCGTCGACTTCGGCGAATACCGGCTGCAAGGGCATGCCGATGCGGATTTCGTCTTCTTCAAGGCCCACCAGGTTGGTGTTGATGCGTACCCCTTGGGCCAGTTCGACCACCGCCAGTTTCTGCGGCATTTCATCCATGAAGTCGGGCAAGGTGGCAATGCGCGTCACCGTGTAGCTGTACAGCGTCGCGGCGCCGTCGACTTCGCGCCAGGCCAGGTCATGCTCCAGGCACACCGGGCAATGCCGGCGCGGGTAGAAGTTCCAGTGGTCACAGGCGTTGCATTGCTGGATCAACAGGCGGCGAGCCTTCAGGCCCTCCCAGAACGGTGCGGAAATCTGCGTCGGGACTGGCATCGGTTTGTTGTTGGACATGTGTTTATGCTCCCTGAAGTATCAATGCGCCCTGCTCGCTCATCACGCCGCCGGTACCGGAGACGTAGACGCTGTCGCAGCGCCCCAGTTGGCGCTCGCCGGCGGAGCCTGCGATCTGCGTCACCGCCTCGATCACCTGGCTCATGCCACCGGCCGAGGCCGACTGGCCGAAACTGAGTTGCCCGCCGTGGGTGTTCATCGGGAAATCGCCACGCCAGGTCAGGTCGTGTTCGCGCACGAAGGCCATGCCTTCGCCCTTGCCACAGAAGCCGGCATCTTCCAGGGTCAGCAAGGTGGTAATGGTGTAGCAGTCGTAGATCTGCGCGGCATCGACGTCCTTGGGCTTGAGCCCGGCCATGGCAAAGGCCCGCTCGGAAGCCGGGCCGATCGGCGTGCGCAGCATGTCCTCGGCATAGGACGGCGACTTGAACGCCAGGTGTTCGCCAAACCCGGTGATGAACGCCGGACGCTTGCGGGCCCGTGCCGCCACTTCCTTGTTGGTGATGATCATCGCGGCGCCACCGGCCACCGGCATGACGATCTCCAGGACGTGCAGCGGGTCGGCGACCATTTTGCTCGCCAGGACCTGTTCGATGGTCAACGGCTGGCCGTAGAACATGGCTTGCGGGTTGGCCAGGGCGTTGGTGCGCTGGTCGACGGCAATCTTGGCCATCGCCCGTTGGTCATAGTCGTACTGCGCGGCATAACGCTGGGCGATCATCGCGTAGCCGGTGTTCTGGCCCATGTGCCCGTAAGGCAGGTCGAACTCGGCTTCAGGCGCGCCAAACGCGGTGCTGTGACCGCCGAAACGCATCGAGCGGGCCATCCAGCCGGGGTCTTCGTCCGGGCCCAGCGGCGCCATGCGCGCAGGAATGACGCACAGCACGGCCTGGCACAGCCCCAGTTCGATGGCGGCCGCGGCGCGCCAGACCATGCCCACCGAGGTGCACCCGCCTAGGTCCACCACTTCGGCGAAGTTCAGGCGCAGGCCCAGGTATTCGGCGGCCATCGCCGGTACGAACACCGAGGCTTCATGAAAATGCGGGCCGTTGATCACCAGCCCGTCGAGGTCCGAGGCCTTGAGCCCGGCATCGCGCAGGGCCTGGGCCGCCAGGTCGGCGACCTGCTCAAGATGGAACATCCTGGGTGCGGTCGAATACTTCTCCGGTTTGTACTGTGCGGTGCCAACGATGGCCGCATGCCCTTTGAGTCCCATAGTGCCTCCATGCCGAAGCGTTACGCTGCGGCCTTTTCCAGGTTGTGTTTGAGGTCCGGGCGCAGCAAGGCGCCACGAAGCCTGAGTGGTCGATCAGAAGGTGTATTTCATCGAGAACGTGGCGTAGTCGCGGTCGGCGAACGGACGATCGATCGGATCGGCTGCACCCAGGTAGGAGATGTATCGCAAGCCGAGTTCCAGGTTGCCCAGGTACTTGAAGGTCGTGCCCGCGCTCAGGCGTCGGTCGCCTTGCACGCCGGAGATGCTGCCGGCCATGGGCGTGGAGCCGCTGAAGACGTTGGAGAAGCTGAAGGGGACTTCCAGATCCCAGCCTTGGAAAACTCCCGGATAACTGAACGATGCGCCCACGGTGTAGGCGCTGGAAGACTTGGTGCGGTAGCCCGCGGCTGTGCTGTAGGTGTAGTCATCGGAAGGGGCCACTAGAGGTGCCAGGGAGGGTAATAGGTTCACGCCTTGCAGGTTCGGCGCCGCCGAAGTGGATTCGACGCTGTCGACCTGCACGCGGATGACTTCGGCCGTCAGCGTCGTCTGGTTGGCCCACGGACGGTCACCCAGGATACGCACCGCCGACAATTGCATTTGCTGACCCTTGCCCTTGGCCGGTACGGCGCCAAGGCCGGTATTGACCATCACCGGTGCACCGTCGCGGTACGACCATTCGGCGCCGACCTGGGTGTCGCCGATCTTGGTCGAGGCGCTGATGCCGGTCAGCTTGATGTCTTCGAAGTACTTGATCCGGTAACCATTGCTGACGAAGGCGTTGAGGCCACCACCGACTGGCAGCGGGTTGTAGCCGACCAGGGCGGTGGCCGGGTTCTTGTCGTGGTAGTTGACGTGGAACAGCGACAGCTCGAGGGCCGGTACCGGGCGGTAACGCATCTGCACACCCCACTGGCCACCATCACTCGGTTCGTCGGTGCCGCGGTAGGGGATCTTCTGGCCGTTGGCGTAGATGAACTCGCGACCTGGCCCGACCACGTCGCTGCCCGACAGGTAGCTGCCCACCGGCGGCAGTTCAGTGCCCTTCCATTCGTACTGCACGTAGGCGCCGAAGGTCAGCTGGGGGTTCAGTCGGAACGAGCCGGAGAACTGGCCCACCGGCAAGAGGATTTCCTTGACCTCGACACCCGGCTGCGAGGCTTTCACCGCGTCAGACGGGTTCTGTACGCCGTTCACACCCGGGTAGAACAAACTCTCGCCCCAGGACTCGATGTGCCGCCCGGCCTTGACGTCCAGCATGGTGTCGTTGTCAAAGCGCCAGCCGCTGAACACATAGGCATCCAGGAATTTGCTGCGACCGCCGCTGTAGTAACGGGTGTCACTGGTGAACTCGTCGTTGCTGCCGCTCTTGTTCACGGTGGCGGGCGAATCATTATCGTTCTTGCGGTGGTAGACATCGTCGTAGAAGGTACTGGCGCGCACCACGGCGCCGTAGTTGTCCTTGCGCAGGATCATTTCCCCCAGCGCGCCCACGCGGTTGGTGGTCAGGCTGCCACTGTCGAAGTTGCGGTTGGCATCGTCGGCGTTGATCGTCAGCAAGCGATCGCTCTGACTCCCGGTGCGCACACCGATGCCATAGCTGGTGGTCACCGACCAGTCGATGGTCGCGCCGTTGTCGAACTCGAAGGTTTCACCGGCCAAGACCGGTGTGGACACCAGCGCAATGGCTGCCGCGAGGCTTGTGACCTGAAACGCGCTCGAACCCATGACCGTAGAGTTATTGTTGTTTTTGTTGATCACACTGATTCTCCTCAAGGGCAACTGAATGGCTGCCTGGAATGTTCAACACTGCTGCCGTGCTGCCCGCTTAAAACACCTTGAGCGGTGTAACAGCGCACGCTCCCCTTACAGCACTCCGGTAGCGATACCGCCCCCGGTCCTCGTCCCGCACCAGCGACCCTTCGGCCACCAGGTAGTTGGCATGGGCCAACGTTTCGCCAAGCGCCATCAGTTCGTCGAAACGACCTGACAGCCTGGGGAACAACACGGCCATCAGTTCGAGCGCGGTGCGCGGCTCGTCACAGTTGGCCAGCAACAGCGCCAGATGCCCGTGGTGATGGGCCTCCAACTGGTCCAGGCGCTGATGCAGATTGAAGAACGGCCGTTCATGCGCCGGCAGTACCAGCACGCTGTCGGGCAAGCGGCGCAACCGCTCGATGGAATCGAGCCAGTCGCGCAATGGATTGGCCAACGGCTCGGTGGCATGCACGCCGACGGTGGAGGTGATGCGGGGCAACACCTGGTCGCCGGAAATCAGCAAGTCGTCATCGGCGGCATACAGGCAGGCATGTTCCGGCGAGTGACCGCGACCGATGACCACCTGCCAGGTACGGCCACCGATGTGCAGGCAACTGCCCTCCTGCAAACGGCGGAAATGGTTCAGTGGCGCCGGCAGGAAATGGGCATTGCTCATCACCGCGAACATCTCGCCGCTCTGCTCGTCACCGACGCCGGCCTTGCGGTAGAAGTCGAGAAAGTCCCAGCCCGGAGGCTGATCGGCGGGAAACTTGACGTGCAACGACTGGAACTCGCTGACGGTCATGTACACCGGGCAGTGAAAGCGCTGCGACAGCCACGCAGCCACGCCGGCATGGTCCGAGTGAAAGTGTGTGCAGACCACCGCCACCAACGGCAGCCCGTCGCACACTTCGCTGAATACCCGCTCCCAGACTTCACGGGACTGGTCAGTATTCATGCCGGTGTCGACCGCCACCCAGCCGTCGGTATCGCGCAGCAGATAGAGGTTGATGTGATCCAGGCGAAACGGCAGCGGCATGCGCAGCCACCACACGCCCGGTGCCACTTCGCGCACCTGCCCGGAATCGGGCGCCTGCGGCCAGGGATAACGCAGGCCGCCGCGCAGTTCGTGACCGTTGTCGTCGAGATCAGCCATGGTTGGCCACCGCGAAAGGCGTCAGGCCGGCCCGCGTCAGGGCCTCTACCGAATAGGGCACATAAGTGCGAGCCTGGTCGTCGCGGATGAACAGCGGATCGCTGCACAGGTGCGGGCAATAGCCCTGGCGCTGCAGATCGACCTTGCGCAGCTTGAAGCTGGCCGTCAGGTCCGCCGACTGGGTGACCCGGACGAACACCGGGGCCGCATAGCGCGGCAGGCGCGATTCGGTCAGGGCATACAGCGCGCCCGGGTCGAATGCCTGGCCGGCCTGCATCAGCACCGCGGCCATGCCGGCGCGGCCTTCATGGCCTGGCACCTGGACGCCGTAGATGTTGATCAGCTCAAGGCCCGACAGGTCGCCCAGAGCATCGGCCACTTCCTGGGTCGAAACGTTTTCGCTCTTCCAGCGATAGGTATCGCCGATGCGATCGACGAAGTAGCAGTAACCGTCGGCATCCTCGCGCATCAAATCGCCGGAACTCCAATAGGCATCGCCCTCGCGAAACACATTGCGACGGATCTTGCTCTCGGTGGCCTCGGCAGAGGTGTAACCCTCGAAGCGCCCACCGCCGATCTCCGGGTGATCGACGATGAAGCCCATGGCCTCGCCGATCTCGCCCACTTTGCAGACCTGGTAGAAACCGTTTTCGTCCCGTGGGTGGCAGTCGTTTTCGATGTCGTAGCGCACCAGCCGCACGTTGGTCTTGTTCCAGTCCGGCACGCGACCGCAGGAACCGAAATAGTTGTCGACGTTGATCACCGCGGCATTGGCCTCGGTGGCGCCCCACCCCTCGAACACCTGGATCGGGCCGAAACGCTCCAGCCAGCGCTGCCAGGAGTCCGGTGTCAAACCGGCGCCAAGCATGCAGCGCAGGCTGTGCTCGCGCTCGCCCGCTCGCACCGGCTGGTTGAGCAGGTAGCGGCAGATCTCGCCGATGTACTGGAAGATGCTGATCTGATGACGCGCCACGTCGTTCCAGAACTCGCGCACACTGAACTTGCGGCGCACCACGATGGTCGCACCGGACCGCAACGCGGTAGAGGTCACCGAAGTGGCCGCGGCGCCGTGGTACAGCGGCAGGCAGCAATAGAACACGTCCTCGCGGGTGGCTTGCAGGGTGACTTCCATCACATCGCCCGAGGACATCCAGCGCATGTGGCTGTAGCGCGCCGCCTTGGGCAAGCCGGTAGTGCCCGAGGTAAAGATCAGCAGGGTCGTGGCTTGCGCTTCGATGTGCGCGCGAATATCCCGGGGAAACGGCGTGCGCGGGGCTTTTTCCAGGCGCGCATCGAAATGTCCGTCGACGCCCTTGGGCAGCGGGCCGCTCCAGGGATTTTCCGCGTCGCGTACCAGCCAGCACGGCAGGTCTGGAAAACCTTCGGTGGCCTGCACATTGGCCAGGCATTCTTCACCGATCACCAACGCCTTGGCGTCGGTGGTTTGCAACGCATGCAGCAGCGGCCGGCCGTTGACCTGAGTGTTGATGAAGGCCACCACCACCCCGAGCTTGACCAGGCCAAACCAGGTGCAGAAGAACGCCGGGCGGTTTTCCATGGCCAGGGCGCAGACATCCCCGGCACGCAGGCCATTGGCGTAAAACGTGTGGGCCATCTGATTGGCCCGCGCATCGACCTCGAAGTAGCTCAAGGTCTGCTCGTTGTAGATCAGGAACGGGCGGTCGCCCTGTTCACGCGCCTGGTGTTCCAGACGGTCGGCCAGGGTGTAGCGGTCGCTCGGCTTGATCAGCCCGGCGGCGGCGGAGCGCTGGTCGAGCAGCGCCTGGGTTTGTTCCCGTGGCACCGGGTGGGTCGGCAGGACGCCGGTCAGGTCGTTCAGGTTCATTGCGCCACCTCCTGGGCGTTTGCTTGATAGGCGGAGTAATCCGAGTAGCCGGCCGAGCCCGGCGTGTAGAGGGTCTTGCGGTCGAAGCCACTCAGTGGCAGGCCACGCTTCAAGCGCTCCACCAGATCGGGGTTGGCAATAAAGTGACGACCAAACGACACGGCAGCCCCCTCGCCCGACGCGAGAGCGGCACTGGCCGAAGGGCCGTCGAAACCATCGTTGAGAATCAAGGCATGGGGGCTGTGCCGGCGCGCCAGCGCGAAGGCATCGAGATCGGCCAGGGGCGAACGCATGATGTGCAGGTACGCCAGGCCCAACGGCGCCACGGCTTCACATAAGGCGGCCGCCGTGGCCGCAGGATCGAGGTCGTCGATGTCGTTGTAGGGGTTACCGGGGCACAGGCGAAAGCCAACGCGGCCGGCACCGATCGCACTGGCCATGGCTTCGATCACTTCCTTGGCGAAACGCACCCGCCCCTTCACGTCACCGCCGTAGGAATCGCTGCGCTGGTTGCTGCCTGAAGCCATGAATTGCATCGGTAGGTAACCGCTGGTGCAGTGCAGCTCGACACCGTCGAAGCCGGCCTGACGCGCATTCAAGGCGGCCTGGCGATAGTCTTCGATCACATCGCCGATGCCTTGCAAGGTCAGCGCCTGTGGCTCGTCGGTGTCCACCAGGCCGGCGGCGTCGCTGAACACCTGGGTGCGTGCACGCAGTGCCGAAGGTGCTACCGTGGCAGCCCATGTCGGCTTGTTGTGGCGGCTGGCGGCGCGGCCGACGTGCATCAGTTGCAGGACGATCCGCCCGCCCTCGGCGTGCACCGCCTCGGTGACTTGCTGCCAGCCGGCGATCTGTTCGCCGGTGTAGATGGCCGGGGTACGGCAATAGCCCAGGCCGCTGGCGGACGGCGCGGTGCCCTCGGCCACGATCAATCCGGCACTGGCGCGCTGACGGTAGTACTCGACCATGGCGCTGCCGGGCACCGCATCGGCAAGGGCGCGGCTGCGAGTCATGGGGGCCATGACAATGCGGTTGGCCAGTTGCAGCTCGCCCAGGGCGACCGGCTCGAACAAGACGCTCATTGCAATTCCTCAGCTTCTTATTGTTTTCTGGCTGCCTGAGGGCTTGCCACAGCGTGGGCAAGCGCTGGCACTCCAGCGGATACGGGCTGAATGATTGACGTTGAGCGCGAGCGAAACATCGTCCGACAAGACTAGGTGCGCTATCGACAGGACGATCCCGATACCGCATCGTCCGTACGGCCCCTGTAGGAGCGAGGCTTGCCCGCGAAGAACGATGACGCGGTTTGGCAGATGTACCGAGGCGCCTGGTTCGCGGGCAAGTCGGATCGCCGCACCGCTCGCTCCTACAGGCGATCGGAACACCGCGTTGTACCTGTCACACCGCGGCGTCCCCTTCGCCGGCAAGCCTGGCTCCTACAGGTGATCCGATCCGGGGGCGAAAAGATGGTCTGAATGGACGATGAGCAAAACCCGCAGCAAGCCCAGCATCGCGATAACTAGAACAAAACCGGGAGCACCCGCAGTGAACCAATCCACCCCCGTGACATGGCGAACGCACTACGCGTTGTTCGTGCTCGCCAGCATCTACGTGTTCAACTACATCGACCGCCAGTTGATGGCGATCCTGATCGAGCCGGTGAAGCTCGAATTCGGCATCTCCGATACCGGCATCGGCCTGCTTTCGGGGGTGACCTTCGCGGTGTTCTACACCGTGTTCGGCTTCCCGATGGGGCGCCTGTCAGACCGCATCGGACGCAAGCCGGTGATCGCCTTCAGCTGCATCGCCTGGAGCCTGATGACCATGCTTTGCGGGATGGCCGGCAACTTCCTGACCCTGGTGCTGGCACGGGTTGGCGTGGCGGTTGGCGAGGCTGGCGGCACGGCACCGTCGGTGGCCATGGTCTCGGATCTGTACCCGGCAAACCGCCGATCCACGGCCCTGTCGGTGCTGATGCTCGGTTCCAGCCTGGGGGCGATCGTCGGCCTGGGCCTGGGCGGCTGGATTGCCCAGCACCACGGTTGGCGCTACGCCTTCTTGCTGATCGGCGCACCCGGGATCTTCCTCGGCCTGCTACTGCTGCTGACCGTGCGGGCACCCAAGCGCGCAGTGCCGCTGGGCCAACTCGCGACGCAACAGGATGGCTGGCTCAAGACCCTGATCGAACTGTTTCGCATGCCCTCGTTCCTGTGCCTGGTGCTCACCGGCGGCGCGGCAGCGATTGCCGGCTACGCCATCGGCACCTGGAGCCCGAGCTTCCTGATCCGTTCCCACGGCCTCAACCTGCAAGAAGCCGGATTCCTGGTGGGCGTGGTGGGCGGTGGCGGCGCGACCGTCGGCACCCTGCTGTGCGGCATGCTCACCGACCGCATGGCGCGGCGCGATGTCGGTTGGCAAATCGGCGTGCCGTTGCTGGGTACGCTGATCAGCATCCCCTTCGCCCTGGCGTACTTCCTCTGGCCCCAAGGCACGGCGTTCCATATCGGCAGCATCGCCGTGCCCCAGGCGTTCCTGTTCTACAGCGCCTTCGCCTTCTTCGGCGTGTGGTGGGCAACACCGTGCCTGAGCGCCATTACCCACCTGTTCCCGGCCACACGCCTGGCCCAGGCCACGGCGATTTTCGTCATGTCCATGACCCTGCTGGGCGTCGGTATCGGGCCGCTGTTCGTCGGCATGCTCAGCGATTTCTTCGTGCCGACCCTGGGCAGTGAATCGCTGCGCTATGCCCTGGCTTCGTCGGTGTCGATGCTGTTGCTGGCCAGCGTGTTCCTGGCCCTGGCACTGCCGCGTTATCGCCGACAAATGAAGAATCCGATTGCGCCCCTTGCACCGGTCCGGGCCGTGACGGCCTGACTCCTTTCCTGCACCACCGCGCCGCTGCAACCTAGCCAGGTTGCAGCGGCTTTTTTATGAGGATTGCCATGAGCGCCGTACAGATCTGCAACCTGCTCTACCGTTACGCCGAGTACCTGGACAGCGGCCAACTGGTCGAGGCCGCCGAACTGTTTCGGCATGCCCGTATCAAGGTAAAAAACCAGGGCGACTGCCTTGATCACACCGCCCTGCTGGGCATCTGGCAGCAACGAATCAAGCTCTACCCCTGCGGTACACCACGCACCAGACACATCATCAGCAACCCCATCATCGATATCGACGAAACCTGCGGGACCGCGACGGTTCGCGCCTACTACACCGTGCTGCAGGCCACCGACACATTCCCCCTGCAACCCATCGCCGCCGGGCGCTACCTTGATGAGTTCGAACGTGTCGACGGGGTCTGGCGGTTCAGCTTTCGTGATTATTCGCACCTGGACATGATGGGGGACTTGCGCGGGCATTTGTTGATGTAGCCGCAAATGGTCTGAACGGACGATGAGGGAAACCCGAAGCGGGTCGAGCATCAGGTCAACCGAAAAAACCGGAAATGAAGGGAGGCAAGATGGACATCAACAATCTGCTGCTTGAGCGCGAGCTCAATGTGGTCCTTTCCCGCTATGCACGTGCTTGCGACCAACGCGACTGGTCCGCCATGGAGGATGTTTTCCTGGAGGACGCCACCGCCGACTATGGCGGCTTGCAACACCTTCAAGGGCGTGAGCCGATTGTGGCGATGATCCGTGTGCATCTGGATGGCTGCGGACCTTCGCAGCACTTGCTTGGCAACCTGTTGGTCGACGCCAGCGATGCGGCCATCGAGAGCCGCGTGTACGTGCGTGCCGCGCATCGCGGCGCCGGCAGCATGCGGGACATCACCTATGAATCGCTGGCCGAATATCAGGATCGCTGGGTATCGACGGCGAACGGTTGGCGTATTGCCCATCGGCGCATGGTCATCAGTCACGAGCAGGGATGCCGCGACATCCTGCGCCCGGCAACAGAGGCTGCGCACGGATAGGTGCAGGCCTGTGATCGGCTCACTTCATGCGTCGTCAGCGGAACGCGGAGCGTCCCTGGCGGCATTCCCACGCGGAGCGTGGGAACGATCAAGTCAAGCGCACGCATCCACAGCCAGGTCGGCTTTAAGGCCGCCTCGCCTTGCTTTGGTTTTTGATTTTCTTGCCCCATCACGCCCTGAGCCTGTTCGTCAACGTCAACGCCTGTGAGAGATTGTTGTCTGGGGAGATTGTTGTCTGAGTACATATCCATTGCTGCGGTAACGGCGGCTTATGGTTTCGCCCTTACGGCGACTCACTTTTCCAAACGCCGAAAAGTAAGCAAAAGGCTTTGCCCCACCACTCGGTGCCTCGCTTAGGCTCGGCATGCCCTCACTCCGGCATTGCTCCGTGGGTCGCCGCGATGGGCCGTCCCTGGCCCAGCGCGGCTAAACCGGCGTCCTGCCGGTTTCCCCACTGCGCAATGCCTGCGTTCGGCCATCGTGGTTAACGGGGCACCCAGATCCAAAGCAAAAGCGAGGCGGCCTGAAAGCCGACCTGACTTTTACAGATACCTCAATCCCTTGTAGGAGCCAGGCTTGCCGGCGAAGAACGATAACGCGGTACAACAGACACACCGCAGCGTCTGGTTCGCCGGCAAGTCGGATCGCCGCACCGCTGGCTCCTACAGGGGGAACGTGTACGGCTCCCGATCAGGTCGGCTTTAAGGCCGCCTCGCTTTCGCGTTTGATCTTGATCTGGCTTTTGATTTTCTTGCCCCCTCGAGAGGCCGAGTGGAGGTTCTGCGCAATGGGTAAACCGGCATGGATGCCGGTTTAGCCGCGCTGGGCCATGGATGGCCCATCGCGGTGGGCCCACGGAGCAGGACCGGAGCGAGGGCATGCCGAGCACTAGCGAGGCACCGAACGCCAGGGGCAAGAGCCCTTGGTTACTTGGGGCTCTTCCAAGTGACTCGCTGTAAGAGCGAAACCATAAGTCGCCGTTACCGCAGCAACGGATATACACCCAATCCAAATGGCAACGAGTACATTCGCGAATGCCCGACGATCTATAGACCCTGAGCATAGAAATGCGGGTTGTCCAGGCCAGGCTTGCCATAACGCAGCACCTCACCGGCCAGGGTGCGGATCTGACCACCGGCCGCGACAAGCACCGCATGCCCCGCGGCGATATCCCACTCCATGGTCCGCCCCAGGCGTGGATAAAGGTCCGCCTCGCCGGCCGCCACCAGGCAAATCTTCAGCGATGAGCCGGCACTTTTCAGTGATCGCACCTGGCGCCCGTCGAGGAATTTGTCCAGCGCCTCGGCATCGCCATGGGAACGGCTGGCGACCACGTCCAGGCCCTCATGCGACACCGTCCGGCAGTGAATGGGCTGGCGCTCTCCAGCCTGTTCGATAAAGGCGCCGCAACCACGGGCACCGGCAAACAGTCGCTGCAG
The DNA here is from genome assembly GCF_013416725.1 of Pseudomonas sp. SbOxS1. Taxonomy (NCBI): domain Bacteria; kingdom Pseudomonadati; phylum Pseudomonadota; class Gammaproteobacteria; order Pseudomonadales; family Pseudomonadaceae; genus Pseudomonas; species Pseudomonas sp. SbOxS1. Next base: position 24,069 of record NZ_JAAVXC010000048.1, on the reverse strand, counting down.
CGCGGGCGCCAGGACCACCCCGAGCACCGGCTCACCGTTTTCGACCAGGGCGATATTGACGGTGAACTCGCCATTGCGATTGATGAACTCCTTGGTGCCGTCCAGCGGGTCCACCAGCCAGAACAGCTGGCCCACCTCGGGCACCTGGCCGGCCGCGGCGGCCTCTTCGGAAATCACCGGAATCTGCGGCGTGCGTGCCGCCAGGGCTTGCAGAATCAACGCTTCGGCGCGCTCGTCAGCTTCGGTCACCGGCGAGGCATCGACTTTCCCGCGCACCTCGAAATCCGAGCGATACACCTCCAGCACCCGTTCGCCCGCTGCGCGAACAATACCGATGACGTCTTCAAGCAAAACAGTCATTGAGTCGTTCATGGGAATTCTCCTATTTTTGTTCTTCGTATGGTCCGTTTGGCCTATGCGCCGTTTTCCGGATCCGGGAACAGTACAGGCATCCACTCCACCGCCACTGCGCAAATGGATGTTTAACAGGAGTTCCTGTGTCCCACGGCAATCAGTTACCCGTTGCTCAGATCAACCAGCTGCGCCTGCGTGCCGTACAGTTGCGCATCGGCGGCAGCACGCTCAAGACCATCAGCCAGGACACAGGGCTCTCATCGCCAACCATCATCGCGGCCTACAAGGCGTGGCAAGCCGGTGGCTGGAATGCCGTGCCCGTACGCGAGCGCGGGCGCAAGCAAGGTGAAGGCCGCAGTCTCTCTGCCGAGCAGGAACGCAGCATCTACCAATTGCTGGTCAGCACGCTGCCGGAACGGCACCAGCTACCGTTCCTGCTCTGGCAACTGGAAGCGATGCAGGCGCTGGTCAAGCGGCTGCACGATATCGACTTGCCAGAACGCACCGCCGCCCATTACCTGCAACGCTGGCAGCTCAATGCCGAGCGCCCGGCCAAGCGCGTCGCCAGTGCTTCGCTGGCGGTGCAGCGCTGGTACCGCAGCACCTACCGGGACGTTCTCGAACAGGCGCGTACGCAGAACGGCGAGATCCACTGGATCGATGACTACGGTGCGCGCAACGACCAGGGCAAGCTCAGCTACGGGGTGCTGCGCGCGGTCAGCAATCGCGGCAAGGTGCTCTGGCTGCCTTACGAAGACGGGTTGCGCGCGCCGCACCTGGAAGAATTCTTCGACCGCCTGTATCGCTCCGCCGAACGCAAAGTGTTCGCCCTGCTCTCGGGCATGCACTGGCAACGCGCCGCGACCTTCATCACCTGGGCGGGCGAACGCGCTGAACGGCTGCATCTGTTCCATCTGCCCGAAGCCAGCGCAATGCTCAGCGGTGCCCGGGAACTGGCGACCCAGATCAACCAGCAAGCCGCGCGCGTCGGCCATGACGTCGTGCCAACGACCATCGTCCCCCCCCTGCCCCGCGACCCCATGCTGCTGATGTTGCGCCAGATGTTAAAACATCAAGTCGCGCATAAGTCCGAATCGCAGCAGTTGTACGTTGATAAACGACAACAACAAAAAGCGAGAGGAAAATCTATGACGCTTACCCACCTGCAACGACTGGAAGCCGAGAGCATCCAGGCAATGCGCGAGGTTGTCGCCGAATCCGACAACCCGGTCATGCTCTACTCCATCGGCAAGGACAGCGCGGTCATGCTGCACCTGGCCATGAAGGCCTTCTACCCGGCCAAGCCGCCCTTCCCCTTGCTGCATGTCGACACCACCTGGAAGTTCCAGGAGATGTATCGCTTCCGCGATCAGATGGTCGCCAAGCTGAACGTGGACCTGCTGACCCACACCAACCCCGAAGGCATTGAAATGGGCATCAGCCCGTTCAAGCACGGGTCGCAGATCCACACCGACATCATGAAGACCGAGGGCCTGAAACAGGCGCTGGATCACTACGGTTTCGACGCGGCCTTCGGCGGTGCCCGTCGCGACGAGGAAAAATCCCGGGCCAAGGAACGGATTTTTTCCTTCCGCTCCGACCAGCACCGCTGGGACCCGAAGAAGCAGCGCCCGGAACTCTGGCACCTGTACAACACGCGTAAACACAAGGGCGAGTCGATCCGCGTGTTCCCCCTGTCCAACTGGACCGAGCTGGACATCTGGCAATACATCTACCTGGAAAACATCCCGATCGTACCGCTGTACTTCGCCGCGCCGCGCCCGGTGGTCGAGCGCGACGGCATGCTGATCATGGTCGATGACGCGCGCATGCCGCTCAACCCGGGTGAAGTGCCGATGATCCGCAACGTGCGCTTCCGCACCCTGGGTTGCTACCCGCTCACCGGCGCCGTCGAGTCCGAGGCCGACACCCTGCCCAAGATCATTCAGGAAATGCTGCTGACCCGCACGTCCGAGCGTCAGGGACGAATGATCGACCACGACTCGTCCGCATCGATGGAGAAGAAAAAACAAGAGGGGTATTTCTAATGGCACACGTATCTGACCTGATTGCCGAGGATATCGGCCAATACCTCAAGGCCCACGAGCACAAGAGCCTGCTGCGTTTCATTACCTGCGGCAGCGTCGACGATGGCAAGAGCACCCTGATCGGACGCCTGCTCTACGATTCGAAAATGCTCTTCGAAGACCAGATGGAAGCGCTGGAGGCCGACTCGAAAAAAGACGGCACCCAGGGTGGCGAACTGGACTTCGCCCTGTTGGTGGATGGCCTGGCCGCCGAGCGCGAACAAGGCATCACTATCGATGTGGCCTACCGTTTTTTCTCCACCGACCGGCGCAAGTTCATCGTTGCCGACACCCCGGGTCACGAGCAGTACACCCGCAACATGGTGACCGGTGCCTCCACGGCGGACGTGGCCGTGGTGATGATCGATGCCCGACGCGGCGTGTTGACCCAATCCAGGCGTCACAGTTACCTGGCCTCGCTGCTGGGCATTCGCAAGGTGGTCCTGGCCGTCAACAAGATGGACCTGATGGACTACTCGGAGAAAGTCTTCAACGCCATCGTCGATGACTACCGCGCCTTCGCCAAGCAGATCAATCTGCAGGAGTTCACCGCGATCCCGATGTCTGCGCTGCGCGGTGAAAACATCACCGAGCAGAGCGAGCACATGCCGTGGTACCGCGGCACCACGCTGATGGGTTATCTGGAAACCGTCGAGATCGACGAGGCGCACCAGCAGAAACTGGCGTTCCGCATGCCGGTGCAATGGGTCAACCGGCCCAACCTGGATTTCCGTGGTTTCACCGGCACCATCGCCAGCGGCGTGATCCATCCCGGTGACCGCGTCCGTGTGTTGCCCGCCGGGCAAGAGAGTCGAATCTCGCGCATCGTGACCCTCGACGGCGACCTGCAACAAGCCGTGGCCGGGCAGTCCATCACCCTGACCCTGACCGACGAAGTCGATTGCAGCCGCGGCGATGTGCTGTCCACCTCGGAAGACCCGGCCAGCGTCGCCGACCAGTTCCAGGTCAGCCTGATCTGGATGCACGAACAGGCCATGCTCGCCGGTCGCCCGTACTTGATGAAGATCGGCGGCAAGACGCTGCCGGTCACCATGGCGGTGCCCAAGTACAAGATCAACGTCAACACCATGGAGCACCTGGCGGCCAAGGAACTGGCGTTGAACGAGATCGGCGTGTGCAACCTGTTCACCAGCCAGCCGATCGCGTTCGACCCCTACAAGAACAACCGCGAAACCGGCAGCTTCATCCTCATCGACCGCCTGACCAACGCCACCGTCGGCGCCGGCCTGATCGAATTCTCCCTGCGCCGCTCGCAGAACATCCATATGCAGCACGTGGATGTGAACAAGAAAGCACGCGCCGAACAGATGGGCCAGCAGCCGGTGCTGCTGTGGTTCACCGGTTTGTCGGGCGCGGGTAAATCGGCCATCGCCAACCTGCTGGAAACCCGCCTGTACGCCCGCGGCCGCCATACCTACCTGCTCGACGGCGACAACGTGCGTCATGGTTTGAACCGCGACCTGGGTTTCACTGACGCCGACCGCGTGGAGAACATCCGCCGGGTAGCCGAGGTGTCCAAGTTGTTCGTGGATGCCGGGTTGATCGTGTTGACCGCCTTCATCTCGCCGTTCCGTTCCGAGCGCGAGATGGCGCGCGGGCTGCTGCAGGAAGGCGAGTTCATCGAGATCTTCGTCGACACGCCGCTGTCCGTCGCCGAAGAGCGCGACCCCAAGGGCCTGTACAAGAAAGTCCGCCGCGGCGAGCTGAAAAACTTCACGGGCATCGACTCGCCTTATGAGGTGCCAAGCAAGCCGGACATCCATATCCAGACCAGCAAGCTGACGCCCGAAGGTGCAGTGGACCGGATCATCGAGGTGCTGGTCGAGCGCGGTTTCATCGGCAAGGAACTCTAGCCCCGGCGCCCGGTTCGCCGGGCATCCCGCGAGCACCCCTGCGGCGGTGCTCGCCCAATCAAGAGAGTCTAACAATGACAATCAGCTCTATTGACGAACAACAGTTGTTGAGTGGCCAGACCTGGGCCACGTTCTGCGATCACCTCAAGCGCTGCGGCGAGCAGATCCTGCGCCCCGAAGCGCCCGCCGATGCCGCCACCCGCGCCGAAGGTTTCCGCTACCTCACGCGCCTGCTGCGCATCGGCCTGGAGATGCACATCGAGTTTGCCGACCCGGCCTTTCCCAGCTTCTTCAAGACCTCCCACGAGACCGCGAAGATTGGTGCCGACAACCCGGACAACCTCTACGAGTACTCACGCCTGGACGGCACGCTGCAATACCGCATCAAAGGCCAGCGCGGCAGTGTCGCCTACCTGAGCTTCGGCACCCAGAAAGGCGGGTATGAAACCGACGGCACCCTGATCCAGACCGGCTTCATCGACGCCAGCCAGCTGCAGGTCGATGCCCAGGGCAACTTCGAAATCATCCTCAGCAGCGAGCCACAACCGGGCAACTGGCTGAAAATGGAACCCGCCACCAATGCCCTGATCGTGCGCCAGACGTTTCTTGACCGTCGCAGCGAAGTGCCGGCCAAGTTGAGCATCGAGCGCATCGGCACCGACAGCAAGCCGCAGGCCCTTGATCCGGCGACGTTCCAGCAGGGTCTGGCGCGGGTGTCGAGCTTCGTGGAGAACACCGCCAGGCTGTTCGCTGACTGGAGCCAAAGCTACCTGCCGCACAGCAATCAACTGCCACCGGCAAACCAGGCGCTCTGCCAGTCCGTGGGCGGTGATCCGAACATTTTCTACTACCACTCGCACTGGGCGCTGGCCGCGGACGAGGCGCTGGTGATTCACATCGACAAGGTGCCGGACTGCGACTTCTGGAACCTGCAGATCAACAACTACTGGATGGAATCGCTGGACTACCGCTACCACCAGATCTGCTTCAACAAGCACCAGGCCCAATACGACGACAACGGCGGCGTGACCCTGGTACTCAGCGAGCTCGACCCCGGGGTGAGCAACTGGCTGCAGACCGCCGGCGTACGCCAAGGCACCCTGTGCCTGCGCTGGGTCGGCGCCCAGGAGCAATGCCACCCCACCACCCGCGTCGTAAACGTATCTGCCGTCGCGGAGGCCGTATGAACGCGCACACCCGCATTGAAGACCTGACCGTCGAAAAACTGTTGGCCAGCGCCATCGCGCGCAGCAATGGCCTGAGCGATTTTGGCGATGACAACTATCGAGAGTCGTTGCAGGCGCTGCTGGATGCCCTGGCCGCCGAAGCCCGGCTGTCACCGTCCGGGCAGTATTTGCTGGAAGAAAGACTGGTGGGGCAACTGGTCAACCGACTGGTGATGGAGGACTACCTGCGTCGTTATCCGGAGATAACCGAGATAGTGATCGACGATCCGCTGGTCATCGTCGGTCTGCCGCGCACCGGCACCACCATGCTCCAGCGCACCCTGGCGGTCGACCTGCGCTTCTACTCGGCCGCCTGGTGGGAGACGCGTTTTCCGGCCCCGCTGGCCGACGAAACCCTGGCCGTGCCGGCCAAGCGTATCGCCCAGGCCAAGGCTGAGGTCGACCTGATGGCCGAGGTCATTCCGCAGATCCTCGCGATCCACCCGCTGGACGCCATGCTCTGCGACGAAGAGTTCATGCTCATGGAACACTCGTTCATGTGCGCCATGGACGCCTACGTCAATGTGCCCAGCTACACCCGCTGGCTCGATCAGCAGGACCAGCGGCCGGTCTACACCCAGCTGAAGAAAATGCTGCAGTTCCTGCAGTGGCAGAAAACACAACGGGGTGAGCCGGCGGGGCAGCGTTGGCTGCTCAAAGCGCCGCAACACCTGCACACCCTGCATTTGCTGCTGGATGTCTTCCCCAAGGCGCAGGTGATTCTGACCCACCGCGAACCGGCCCAGACCATCCCCTCGATGGCCAGCATGGCCCACACCCTGTGGCAGATGTATAGCGACAACCCGGACCCGAAAGCCGCCGGCGAGCAGTGGAACAACCGCATGGCGCGTGGCATCCGGCACACCATGCAGGTGCGCGACCAACACGCTGCCGCGCGCTTTCTCGACATCCACTTCGCCGACACCGTGACCCAGCCGCTGCACGTGCTGGAGAAGGTCTACGCCTTTGCCGACCTGCCGTTTACCGACAAGGCTCGCGCCGACGCGCAAGCCTGGCTGTCGCAAAACAGCCGGGAAAAACGCGCCAGCCACGACTACAGCCTGGAGCGCTTCGGCCTGGATGAAACGCAGATGACCGAGGACTACCGCGAATATCGCGCCCGTCACTTGAGCGTCAATCACTAAGCGCGGGGTGGAGCAATCATGGAAAAAATCATGTTGACCTTGTGGAAGTCGACACAACCGAGCGCCGGGCAATGGCGTGAGGATTTGCTCGGCCTTCACGACGAACTGGCCCGTGCCGGTGCCAAAAATATCCGTGTCATGGTGGTCGATGAGGCGGTGGCCGCCGCCCACGCACAGCGCATCACCAACAGCGCCGTGCCGTTGGACGGGCTGCTTTCGCTGTGGCTGGACAGTGCCTCGCAATGGCCCGCCATCAAGGCGATCGTGGCGCCCAAGACCTGCCGCCAGGAGGCTTATCTGGTGGTGGAATCCGAGCCCTACCCCGAAGAACGCCAGGCTCGCGCAGCGCAGTATCGGGTGCCGCCTGGCGAGCGCACACCCGGCATGAATCAGGTGGCTCTGCTACACAAGCCGCACCGGTTGAGCTACGAGCAATGGCACGACACCTGGCGCAACGGACACGGGCCCAAGGCCTATCCCCTGCAATCGATCTTCGGCTACCGACAGAACACCGTGGTGCGCTCGCTGACCTTCGGCGCGCCGGTGCTGCACGCCATCGTCGAAGAAAACTTCCCGCCCGAAGCCATTGGCAATCAGCAGGGGTTCTTCGCAGCCCTGGGCGACCCGGACACCTGCGCAAAGCGCCAGCAGGCCATGTACGAATCGACCAGCCAGTTCATCGACTTCGAGAAAATTGACTGCATCCAAACCAGTGAATACCAGCTCAGTGAGTGAGTAGCCCACAAGGAGGCTTTCCATGTTGGATCTAGAAGCAATCGAGCTGATCAAACAGCTCAAGGCGCGCTACTTCCGCGCCATCGACACCTGCAATATCGAGATGCTGCAGGGCATGCTCACCGAAGACGTCGCCCTGTCGTTCAAGAGCCCCGCCTACGAGTTCCACGTCAACGGCCTGGGCGATGCGCTGGACTTCTACCGCACCTCGTTCACCAAGACCCGCCTGGCCACCCACAACGGTCACACCCCGGAAATCGAAGTCGATGGCGACCAGGCCACGGCCCTCTGGTACCTGAGCTACGTGTTCATCAACCTCGAGGACAACACCCACATGCATGGCAGTGCGATCTACCAGGATCGCTACATCAAGCGCGACGGGCGCTGGATGATCGCCCAGACGGGCTACGAGACCCTGCTGGAGACGATCCAGCCCTTGAGCGAACAACTGCAGATCACCTCCCGCCCCATCAACTGAACGCACGACAGGAGACCGTCATGGCCAGAGCCGAAAACATAGTGACCTCCCACACGGTGGAGATTAACGCCCCCGCCCGAGTGGTCTGGGAGGTGCTCATTGACCTGGACAACTACCACCAGTGGAACAGCTTCTGTCCGAGCATTCGGTGCGGCCTGCAGATCGGCGACGAGGTGCACATGCAGGTACTGACCCCCGATACCGGCGAGACCGTCCCGGTGTTCGAATACCTCGTGGCCTGCGACCCCGAGCAGCTGTTGTCGTGGGAGCAGCGCCCCGTCCCGGAGAACATGGATGCCGCCCGCCGCGACCAGTACATCAAGGCCATCGATGCCAACCGCTGCAGCTATTTCACCACTGACATTTTCCTGGGCCTGAACCAGGACACCATCATGCGCGAGCACGGTGCCTGGGTAAAAATCGGCTTCGACCAGATGGCCCTGGACCTTAAACGCCGCGCCGAAGCACTGCACGCCAATCGCACCTGAACGCCCCCTCCCCGACCAAAACAATAAGAAGGTAATTGCCATGTTGCTCAAAGATAAAGTTGTCATCATTTCCGGTATCGGCCCTGGCCTGGGCATCAAGCTGGCCGTGCGTGCCGCGGAGTACCAGGCCAAGGCCGTGGTGTTGGCCGCGCGTACGCCGGCCAAGCTCGACCAGGCCGAACAAGCGGTGCGCGACGCTGGCTACAGCACGCCGATCCTGAAAGTCCCCACCGACATTACCCAACCCGAACAGTGCCAGACGCTCGCCGACCTGACGACCGAGCACTTCGGCCGGATCGACGTGTTGATCAACTCCGCCTACGCCCATGGCGCCTGGGGCACTTCCTCAGGGTCGGCCATGGAAGACTGGCGCAGCGCGATGGACGTCAACCTGTTCGGCACCATGCACATGACCCAGGCCGTGCTGCCGCAGATGAAGAAGCAGAAATCGGGCAGCATCGTCATGATCAACACCATGGCCACCCGCACCCCCAACCAGCTGGAATCCGGCTATGCCGTGTCCAAGGGCGCGTTGAAAACCGCCGTGCAGTACCTGGCCCAGGATCTCGGCCCGTTCGGCATCCGCGTCAACTCCACCTTCATGGGCTGGATGTGGGGCGCACCGGTGATCGGCTATTTCGAGAGCGAAGCCAAGCGCCTGGGCGTGCCGATGGAGTCGCTGGTCGAGCAGATCGCCCAACAGATCCCGCTGCGCAAGATTCCCGAAGACAGTGACTGTGCCATGGCCGCCCTGTACCTGGCGAGCGACTACGCCAAGGTCATTACCGGCGCGCAACTGGACGTCAACGGCGGCCACTTCCTGCCCTGCTGACACGTCAAGGCGGCGAGTACGTCGCCTCTTTCCGGCGGCCACACGATTGCCGTGTGGCCATCGCCCTCCCCCTGGAGATTATTCGCATGCTGGATCTCGTTGCCATCGAGCAGATCAAACAGCTCAAGGCCCGCTACTTTCGTGGTGTCGATACCTGCAACCTCGAACTGCTGCGCAGCATCCTCTCGCCCGACGTGAAGGTCCGATTCGACAGCCCGACTTACCAGTTCGAACTCAACGGGATAGAAGAGGCCATCGAGTTCTACCGCACCAGCTTTACCAACCGCCGTTTCGGCATGCACAACGGCCACACCCCGGAGATTGCGGTCAACGGTGATGAGGCCACTGGCCTGTGGTACCTCAACGACGTGTTCATCAACCTCGATGAGCAGACCTTGCTTAACGGCAGCGCGATCTACGAGGATAGTTACGTCAAGGTGCAAGGCGAGTGGCGCATCCTGCGTACCGGTTACAAGCGACTGCTGGAGATGATCGGCCCGCTGGATCCCCAATGGGAGATCACCTCTCAACCGATCAACTGATATTCCTCTCCCCCTGATGATCGTTCCCACGCTCTGCGTGGGAACGCCGCCAGGGACGCTCCGCGTTCCGCCGTCGACGCCTGACTTGAGCCCTGCGCAATGGTGACGCGGAGCGTCACAGGATGCATTCCCACGCAGAGCATGGGAACGATCAAGCAGCGTGTAAAAAAAAAGCCCTATCGCAATGCGACAGGGCTTTTGTCATTGCAACGACCCTGGGCTTAGCGCCCGATCGCCCGCGCCGCATCCGCGGTGTACTGGTCCGGGGTGAACTTGCCTTCGTTGAGGATCGGGCCCTTCTTCGATTCGTTGGTCATGCCGTAGCCGGTGTACTGGCCGGAGTTCAGGTCCATGAAGAACTGCGAACCGGCCTGCCAGCCGCTCATGTCAGGGTGGTAGTAATAGTTGATCATGGCGTGTTTCCACAACTGCCCACGGGCATCGTAGTTGTCGGCCATGACCGCGTTCCAGGTGTCTTCGTCGATGAACAGCACTCGCTTGCCATAGACATGGCGAAAGCCTTCCTTCAAGTCGGCTTCCACCACCCACACGCGACGCAGCTCATAACGCATGAAGTCCGGGTTGGGATGGTTGGGTGTGAGGATGTCGGCGTACTTGACCGCTGCGGTATTAGGCTTGAACGCGTTGGCGGGGGTGTAGATCTCGCGCTTGCCGATCAGCTTCCAGGAGAAGCGCTCGGGTGAGCCGTTGAACAAGCGGTCTTCGTCGACGGTCATGGTGCCGTTGGTGCCGATCATCGGCTGATCGTAACCGTAACCCGGCAATTGCCGTACGCGTCGGGTCGATGGGCTGTAGGACCAGGCCTGACGCGCATCGGTGCCATAGTTGTAGGGTTCATGGGCAATACTGAGGTTACCGTTGTCCCGGGCCGGCTTCAGGGTCATGTTGTTACTCAGGGCCGAGAGCTTGTCTTCCGTGCGGGAGTCGACGGTGGGTGAGTTGGCCAACGACAGGTTGCGCGCGTAGGCACGCCCCCAGCCAATGTTGCCGTTGGGCAGGACCGAGGCCAGGTCGGAGGTTTTTTCCTCCGTGTAGGCACGGGCTGGCAGTTGGTGGTTCCACAACACTTCCACGCCGCTTTTAGGAATCGGGAACGGTACCTGGCCAATCCCGGTGAAACCGTCGCCGTTGTTGACCAGCTTGGCGTGCAATGCGTTGTCCATCGCGCGGCGGCACACGTAATCGGGGTAGCGGAAATCCCGGTGGCCGGGGTAGATGTTCATCTTGTAGGTGGTCGGGTACTTCTTGAGCAGGGTCTTCTGCCCTTCGGTCAGGTGCGACTCGTACTGGCTCATGTTCTGCGCGGTGATCACCAGGATCGGCTTCTCCGCGGCATAGGGATCTACCGGCTGGTCGCCGGAGTACTTCACATGGTTCCAGCCTGGCACTTCACCCAGGTACTTGCCGGTGTAGGGTGGAATGGTGCCCTCGGCGTTGCCCGCTTGCTCGGCGCCGACACAGGTCAGCTCCTTGCCCAGTTTGGCTGCTTCCTGAGGTGACACCTCAGCGTGCGCGTAACCCATCAGCCCGCTATTGGCTGTGACTGCGACCGCGAGCATGAGACCTGTTCTTGTTATTTTCATGTGTTGCCTCCTTCGCTGATAAGGCTTTGTGGTGTGTACCCATTGTTCGTGTTCTGCCGGCCCCAACATCGTCCGGAAAGACTAAGGACGCGTTATGCGTCCAACTTTTCCTGCAGTTGTGCCTTGAGCACCTTGCCGGTGGCATTGCGGGGCAAGGGTTCGAGGACCCGATAGACCTGTGTCGGCACTTTGTAGGCGGCCAGGCGCTCGGCGATGAAGGCGCAGATCTGCGTCGCCTGGGGCAGCGTCGATGCCTGGCCGTGCACAGCCAGCCCTACCGTCTCACCCAGCAGCGGGTCGGCGATGGCGAATGCCGCCGCTTCCAGGACACCGGGCATATCGAGGACGCAGGTTTCAACTTCAGCGGCGGAGATCTTTTCGCCACCGCGGTTGATCAATTCCTTGACCCGGCCGGTAATGCTGAGGAAGCCTTCCTCGTCGAGGCAGCCGATATCGCCGGTGTCGAGCCAACCGTCGCGCAGGCTCTGCGCAGTGGCCTCGGGCAGGTTCCAGTAGGCGCTCATCAAGGTCGGCGAACGCAGCCAGATCACCCCGCGAGTGCCTGCCGACTGCGGCTGGTCGGGGCTGTCACCGATGCGGATATCGACGATTGGCAACGCCCAACCCGCAGTCGCCGGCTTGTAGACAAACTGATCGCCACCAATCGCTGCGCCGATGCCGTTGCTTTCGGTCAGGCCATAGCCGGCACCGCCGATGACGTCGGGCTTGATCCTGAGCATGTCGTCGAGCACGTTGGCGGACGAGGCACCGCCGCCCAGGCCCAGACCGAACAGGCTGGCGGTTTGCTCAGTGCCAAAGCGCGGCGAGGCGAGCAATTGCTGCATCATCATCGGGGCGCCGTTGAACTGGGTGCAGCGCTCGTCACGAATCAGGTCGATGGCACCTTCGACATCCCACTTGTACATCAGCATCAAGCGGCGGCCGCCGCGCAATGCCGACAAGAATTGCGCATGCAAGCCGCTGACATGGAACAGCGGAACAGCCGCCAGCGTGGTTGGCGCAAAGCCGCTGTTGATCACCACGCCGATACGCTCTGGCGAACTCATGGCGCAAAACGCGCCCTGGAAATCCAGCGCAGTCAGTGCCTGGCAGATCGCCCGGTGACTGGACACCGCGCCCTTGGCGCGACTGGTGGTGCCGGAGGTGTAGAGGATCAGCGCTGCAGACTCTGGATCGATGTTTAGCGCCGGCAACGGCAATGCCGGGGCGCTGATCAAGTCTTCGAAACGCAGGCAGTACTCGGGCAACGCCCCTTCCTGGGCGCCGACGACGATCGTGGCCGACTGCTCACGGCCCAGATCTTCGCGCAGGGTATTGAGGCGCGCTTCGTCGCACAGCAGCAGGCGCGAACCGCTGTCCTGCAACGCGTACTGCAACTCATCGCGCAGGCCCCAACTGTTAAGCGGCACGCACACCGCGCCACACCGTTGAATAGCGGCGAAGGCCACCAGCCACGCCGGCTGGTTGCGCATGGCAATCGCCACCCGCTCGCCCGGTTGCACGCCAAAACGGGCAATCATCTGCCCGGCCAGGTGGTCGACCTGATCGAAAAACTGGTTGAAGGTCAGGCGTTGCGATTGCCAGACCAGGAACTCACGATCGCCGTGGACACGACCGGCGTCGATGACCTGCAACAGGTTGTCGGGGGCGTGACGGAAGTAGCGTGGCGCGCCGTCATCCGGCGTCACCACTTCAAAGGGCGAGCCGGGGGCGATCAGTTGGCGCCACGCGGTTTGCCAGCGTTCAATGCTCATTTTTGTTTTCTCCAGAACGGGCGAAATTCCTTTGGGAGCGGTCAGCACATTCAGCATCTTCATGACCTGACACTCCGCTATCGCGGGCAAGCCCGCTCCCACAGGGGGTATGTCGTATGCAGGTTTCGGGTACACCGGCAATCCCTTGTAGGAGCGGGCTTGCCCGCGAAGAGGCCGGCACATTCGACATCTTCATGGCCTGACACTCCGCCTTCGCGGGCAGGCCCGCTCCTACAGGGTGGTAAGTCGTACTCAGTGTTGGGTACACCAGCGATCCTTGTAGGAGCGGGCTTGCCCGCGAAGAGGCCGGCACATTCGACATCTTCATGGCCTGACACTCCGCCTTCGCGGGCAAGCCCGCTCCTACAGTGGGTGTTGTGTATGCAGGTCTCGGGTACACCCGCTCCTACAGGGTGGTAAGTCGTACTCAGTGTTGGGTACACCAGCGATCCTTGTAGGAGCGGGCTTGCCCGCGAAGAGGCCGGCACATTCGACATTTTCATGGCCTGACACTCCGCCTTCGCGGGCAAGCCCGCTCCTACAGTGGGGTTACGCGTTGGCCGAATAGCGTTCGCAATGGAAATCCCGGTCACCCAGGCAGCTCTGCGCTACGCGCACACGCTTGAGATACAACCCGACATCCAGCTCGTCGGTGACGCCGATGCCGCCGTGCATCTGCACCGCTTCGTTGGCGACCTTGATCGCGGTTTCGCCGGCTTTCCATTTCGCCAGGCTGACCAGTCGAGTGCGTGCGCTGGCATCCAGGCTGGCGTCATCCAGGGTCGCCAGCGCGGCCATCAGGGTGCTGCGGCTCAGCGCCAGGTCGATGTACATCTGCGCGGCGCGATGTTGCAGGACCTGGAAGGTGCCAATCTGCGTGTCGAACTGCACGCGGGTCTTGAGGTACTCCAGAGTGGTTTCGAACAGTTGCTCGGCCATCCCCAGCAACTCCGCCGCCAGGCAGGCGCGGCCACGGTCCAGCGCGGTTTCCAGCACGGCCCAGCCCTCGCCCAGGTTGCCCAGCAACGCTTCACTGCCCAACAGCACTTGATCCAGTTGCAAACGTGCGCTGTTGCGCGAGTCGATCTGCGGCAAGGCACTGACGGTCAACCCCAGGGTATCGGCCGGCACCAGGAACAGGCTGATGCCTTGGGTGTCGCCCGGCTGCCCGCAGGTGCGCGCCGCGACCACATAGGCATCGGCGCCCAGGCCGTCGACCACCCAGAACTTGTCGCCGTGCAAGCGATAGCCCTGCCCCTCGGCCTTGGCCTCGAGGGCAACGCGACTGGGGTCGTGGCGCGAGCGTTCGTCCACGGCCAGGGCCAGGCGCTGCTCGCCACCGATCAGCGCTGGCAACCACTGCGCCTTCTGCGCCGAATTGCCCGCCAGTTGCACCAGCGAACCGCCCAGCACCACGCTGGACAACAGCGGCGTGGCAGACAGGTTGCGGCCCATGGATTCGAAAATCGGCCCAAGGCCCTTGCAACCGAAATCCAGGCCACCGAACTCTTCGGGAAAAGCAATCGCGCTCCAGCCCAACGCCACCGCGTCCTGCCACAGTTGCGGCTCGAAACCCAGGGCCACCGCCTCGTCACGCAGGCGACGCTGGGCACTTACCGGACTGCGGGCGCTGAGAAAATCCCGGGCGCTGTCGGCCAGCAAACGCTGGTCATCGTTGTAACGCAGGCTCATGGGGTGACTCCTTTTTTAGCGTCGGGCAAGCCCAGCACGCGCTTGGCGATGACGTTGAGTTGGACCTCCGAGGACCCGCCGGAAATGGTCAGTGCATAACTGTTCAACCAGGAACGGGTGACCGCCAGTTGCTGCTCGCTGAATGCCGTGCTGTCCCAACCAAAGGCATGCCCGGCCATGGCATCGAGCAGCACTTCGAACTTGTCGCGCTCCTGTTCGGTGTGCGTAAGCTTCATGATCGACATCAGGCCGCCGATGTCATCGCCGGCCCGCGCCTCTTCACCCATGCGTTGCACGGTCAGGTTGTAGGCATGCTCGTTCATCGCGCAGGCCGTGGCCCGCGCCTGCAAGGCATGTTCGCCTTGGGTCTGTGGCGCCGGCACGTATTCGCGCATCAGCGCCAGCAGGTCGAAGTGCGACGGCAGGCTGAACTCGCCGAATTTCGACATCGCCTTGCGCTCGTGCTGCAACAGGTACTTGGCCAGGTTCCAGCCGCCATTGAGCGGCCCGATCAACTGGCTCTTGGGCACCTTGACGCCATCGAAGAACACCTGGCAGAACGCCGATTTGCCGCTGATCAAGTCGATCGGTTGCGGATTGACCCCGGGGCTGCGCATGTCCAGCACGATCAGGCTGATGCCTTCGTGTTTCGGCGCGTTGAAGTCGGTGCGCACCAGGGCATACATCCAGTCGGATTTGTCGCCGTAGGAGGTCCAGATCTTGCTGCCGTCCACCACGAAGTGATCGCCGGCATCGCGGGCGGCCATTTTCAGGCTGGCCAGGTCAGAGCCGGCGTTCGGCTCGGAGAAGCCCTGGCACCAGCGCACTTCGCCGCGGGCAATCGGCGGCAGCAGGTCGCGTTTCTGTTGCTCGCTGCCGTAGGCCAGCAGCACCGGCCCGAGCATCCAGATACCGAGGTTGATCTGCGGCGGCCGGCACTTGATGCGGCGCATCTCGCTTTCCAGCACCGCCAGTTGCTCGTCACTCAGGCCTGCGCCGCCATATTCTTCGGGCCACTCGGGGCAGAACCAGCGCTTGTCACGCATGCGCTCGAACCACAGGCGCGCGTCTTCACAGGGAAACTGCGGGTTCTGGCTGCCCCACACCACATCGCCTTCGGCCATGCCCGTGCGCATCGACAGCGGGCAGTTGGCCTCCAGCCAGGCACGGGTGTCCTGCCGAAATTGTTCGATCGTGCTCATGAAAGTCCCCTTCGACCCGCCCCGGGTCCGGGGCGAGTACGGTTTTTGTTGTTGATGGACGAGCGTCAGCGCTGGGTGCGCGGCATGCCGAGGCCAAACTGGGCGATCAGCTCGCGCTGGATTTCATTGGTGCCGCCGCCGAAGGTCAGGGTCGTTGCGGAGCGCAATTCATACTCCAGGTCACCCTCCAGCAGCGTCGCCGCCGAACCGCTGCGCATCGAACCATTGGCGCCGACGATCGCCGCCAGCTTGCGCAGGATCTCGATGGCCGACTCCGAGCCGAACACCTTGGTGGTCGAACTCAGCGCGACGCTCATGCGTTCGAGTTCGAGATCGGCGGCAATGCGCATATTGATCAGGCGCATCGCTTCCAGGCGCGCATAACACTCGGCCAGCGAGCTGCGCACCCAGGCTTTATCCATCGCCCGACGGCCCTGTTCATCGCGGGCCCGCGCCCACAGGTAAACCCGGCGGAACAGCGCCACCACCTTGTCCGACCAGGTGCCCAGGCCGAGACGCTCGTGGTTCAACTGCGAGGTGATGAGTTTCCAGCCACCGTGCAACTCACCCACCAGCATCTCGTTGGGCACCCGCACGTTGTCGTAGTAAGTGGCCGCCGTCGGGGTGCCGACGGTGCGAATCAGGGTGTGGGAGAAGCCCGGCGTCGTGGTATCGACGATCAGCAGCGAAATGCCTTTGTGCCGCGCCTGGGTCGCATCGGTACGGGCCGCCAGCCAGACGAAGTCGGCCGATTCGGCACCCGAGGTCCACAGCTTGTTGCCATTGACCACGAAGCCCTGGTCGTCCTGGCGCGCACTGGTTTTCAGCACGGCCAGGTCGCTGCCGGCGTCGGGTTCGGAATAACCGATGGCGAACATGATTTCGCCCGCGGCGATCCCTGGCAGAAAGCGCTCTTTCTGCAGCTCGCTGCCATGGGCCATCAAGGCCGGGCCGACGGTGCTGATGGTCACGAACGGCAATGGCGCCCCGGCGATGTTGGCTTCTTCGAAGAAGATCAACTGTTCGGTGGCGGCATAGCCCTGGCCGCCATGGGCCTTGGGCCAGCCAACCGCGAGCCAGCCGTCGCGGCCCATCTGGCGGATGGTCTGGCGAAACAGCTCGCCGCCTTCCTTGCCGCGCAACTGCGCGCGCATGTCCGGGGTCATCAGGGCCTGGAAATAGTCCCGCACCTTGTGGCGCAGGGCATGTTGTTCGGGAGTGAGGTCGACGAACATCTGCTGCTCCTTAGGCTGTGCCGAGTATCAGGCCGCTGGTGGGTACGCCGGTGCCGGCGGTGACCAGCACGTTCTGCACATCCGCCACCTGGTTGACTGCCGTGCCACGCACCTGGCGCACCGCTTCGGCGATGCCGTTCATGCCGTGGATATAGGCTTCGCCCAGTTGTCCGCCGTGGGTGTTGATCGGCAGTTTGCCGCCACGGGCGTGGTGCCCGGCGCGGATGAATTCCTTGGCTTCGCCGCGTTTGACGAAGCCGAATTCTTCCAGCTGCGGCAACACGAACGGGGTGAAGTGGTCGTAGATCACCGCGGTCTGGAACGCGTCCGGGCCCAGGCCCGACTGGCGATACAGTTCGCGGGCGACCACGCCCATTTCCGGTAGCCCGGTGATGTCGTCGCGGTAGAACGAGGTCATGCTCTGCTGGCCGTGGCTGATGCCCTGGGAGCCGGCCTTGATGGTCACCGGCTTCTGTCGCAGGTCACGGGCGCGCTCGGCCGAGGTGATGATCATCGCCACGGCGCCATCGGATTCCTGGCAGCAGTCGAGCAGGTGCAGCGGTTCGCAGATCCAGCGCGAGGCCTGGTGTTCTTCCAGGGTGATCGGCTTGCCGTGGAAAAACGCCTGGGGGTTGGTGGCGGCGAAATCCCGCGCCGCCACCGCGACACGGCCGAAATCTTCGGAGGTGGCGCCATAGGTGTGCATGTAGCGCTGGGCGAACATCCCGACCCAGGCGGCCGGCGTATGGAAGCCGTGGGGCATGTACCAGCCGTAGTTGACGTTGTCGAAGGTTGGCGTCGAAGCGAAACCGTAGGCACCGGTACCGAAGCGATACCAGGAACGCTCGTTCATGGCCCGGTACACCACCACCACTTTCGCCACGCCGGTGGCCACCGCCATCGCCGCGTGCATCACCGGCCCACAGGCCGCGCCGCCGCCATGGGGCACCTGGGAGAAGAACTTGACGTCCTTGCACCCCAGCAGGCGGGCGATTTCGTACTCCGGGACCTTGTCCACCGAGTAGGAGCTGAAGCCCTCTACTTCGCTTGGGTCGATGCCGGCATCCTTGAGCGCGCTCAAGGTGGCCTCCAGGGCCAGGCGCAATTCGGTGCGTCCGGAGTTCTTGGAAAATTCGGTCGCGCCGAGGCCAACGATCGCGGCGCGCCCGGAAATCGATGAATCAGTCATCTGTGTCTCTCCGGCTGTCAGGGCAGGACCAGCGCGACCGTGCCGGTCACGTGGTTGCCCATGGAATTTTTGCCGCTCAAGGTGATTTCCACCGCGCGGGTGTCGGCATCGAGTGCGCTGACGCTGCCGCTGAAGGTCATGCAGTCGCCGGGATAATTCGGCGCGCCAAGCTTGATTTTCAGCGCGGTGAATTGCGCCAGCGGACCGGCCCACTGTTCGATGAAACGCTGCACCAGCCCGTTGGTGGTGAGGATATTCATGAACACGTGGGGCGAACCCAGGGCGCGGGCCGCCTCGGCGTCGTGGTGACCGGGGAAGTAATCACGGGTGGCAATCGCCCCGCCGTTGATCAGGGTCACGGTGATCGGCACGGCGAGCTCCGGCAGTACTTCGCCGGGGCGCACGTCTTCAAAGCGCTTGGTGTTCTTCGAGGTCATATTTCCATCCCAGCTTGTCGTTATCGTTGAGCCAGTCGCCCAGGCGTTCCAGGTTTGCCGCCGAGCCACCCAAGGCAAGGGACAGGCCGCGACTCCAGTAGAGAAAACGGTGGATCGGGTACGTCAGGTCGACGCCGATGCCGCCATGCACGTGCTGTGCGACATGGCCGATGCGGTGCCCCGCTTCACAGGCCAGCCAGGCGGTGGCCAGGGCTTCGGAAGGCGCCGGCAAGCCGGCATCGATGCGGTAGATCAATTGCCACAGCGCGGTGCGCAAGGCTTCGACGGCGATATGGTTATCGGCCATGCTCATCTGCACCGCCTGGAAGCTGCCGATGACGCGCTCGAACTGCCGGCGCTCGCTGACATAGGCCACGGTGCGACGGACCTGCTCTTCGCTGACCCCCAGTTGCAGCGCCGCCAGTGCCGCCACGCTGCGCAGCTCCAGCCAGGCGACCGCCTCGGCCGGCAACAGCGCCGCGGCGTTCACGGTCAAACCCTGGATGTGCAGGTCGGCCACCGCTTCGCCGTGGGTCAACACCGCCGATACCCGTTGTACTTCGGGTGCCGACAGGTCCAACAGCAACAGGCGCGCCTGGCCCTCGGCTTCTACCAACACCAACGCGGCCTGGGCCTGCTCGCCCAACGCCAGGGCCGCGACCCGGCCGTCGATCGACCAGCCCTCGGCACAGGAACGTGCTTGCAGCTCGATCCCCAAGGCACTGCTCAAGGCATCGACGGACAGACTCAACAGCACTTCGCCGCTGGCCGCCTTCGCGAGCCACTGTGCACTGTTGCCGGCATCGAAACGGGCCAGGGCCGCGGCCGCCAGTTGATGGCGCCACAACGGCACCTGGGCCAGGGCCTTGCCCTGGGCTTGCAGCACCAGCATCAGTTCGGTCATGCCCAGGCCGCTGCCACCGTGCTCTTCGGGAATGGCCAGGGCATGCAGCCCGGTCTCGATGCACAACGCCCACAACGGCGCCATCATCGGCTCGCCGCTGGTATCCCACTGGCGCATGTAGTCGTCATGGCAATGGTCGACAAACAGGCCGTCGGCCATCTGCGCAATGGCGCGCTGGTCTTCGCTCAATTCGAAATCCATGGGGGCTCCTATGCCTCTACCGGCCGAAACATCGGCAGGGTCAACTGGTCATCGAAGGTCTGGAACTCGACCTGCAAATGCTGGCCGATCTGCAGTTGATCGCGCTCGACACCGACCAGGCCGGCGATCAGGCGCACGCCCTCCGCAAGCTCGATCAGGCCGATGGGGTTGGGGTAATCGAATGGCGGCACTTCGGGGTAGTGCATCACCACGAACGAATACAATGTGGCGCGACCGCTGGCTTCCAAGGTGTCCCACTCGAAGCTGTGGCACTCGATACACACCGGGGCCGGTGGATGACGCAGGGTCTTGCACGCCGTGCAGCGCTGGATCAGCAACTGGCCCTTGTCGCAGCCTTCCCAGAAGAACCGGGTGTCATCGCTGATGCCCGGCAACGGACGCTTGGGTTTGGCCGGTGCCGATTCAACTTTGGCCGGCGCCTGGGCATTGGCCGGGCGGAACTTGAACACGCGGAACAGCAACTCGCCCACCGGCTCGTCGCCGCCGGCCTTTTCGACGAAATGGCTCATGACCAGGGTGACGAAGAAACCGGTGCCCAGGGCCGTGGTTTTCTCATCGCCGACCGAATCCAGGCGCGTGGTGTAGTAGAGCTTTTCCCCCAGGCGTACCGGCCGGGTGAAGCTCAGCTCGGAGTTCACCGCCACGGTGGAGGCGTAGCCGTAGGCTTCCATTTCCTTGAGCACCTCGTAAGGGTTCTCGTCGGTGGAGCCAGGCGGATAGTTGTTGGCGTGCAGGCCCTCCATGGTCCACACCTGCAGCATCGCAGGCGGGGCGATCAGGCCTTCATGTACAGTGCCCAAGGCGAAACCCGCGTCGGTGTACAGCGGGTTGTCCACGCCCATGACTTCGCACCACTGGCGAATCATCGGGGCGTTGACCTCGTCCCAGGCGTACACGCGGCCGTACTGGCGCCCCACCAGGGCGCGCACATTGGATAGCAATTGTGGATCAGCCAAAGTCGTCTCCTTCACATTGAAGGCGGCCACCGAACCCGGTCGCCGCAATAGGTCGATCAGGTGGGCAGCACCTGCGCGGCACCGAGAAATGCCGGGCGTTCACCACCGCCATGCAGCAACAGGTTGCAACCGCTGGCGTAACTGGCCAGCGGCGATGCGATGTAGAGGCAGGCGTTGGCGATGTCTTCGGCCACCGCCATGCGTGCGGCCGGAATACCGGCAGCGACGGCGGCGATGCCGGCCTCGGAGCCGTAGTGCAGGTGCGCCTGCTCGGTCAGCACCAGGCCCGGGCTGACCGTGACCACCCGCACCTTGGGCCCCCACTCCACCGCCAGCGATTGCACCAGCGCCAACACCCCGGCCTTGGCCGCGCCGTAAGCGGCGGTGCCTGGCGAGGAGCGCAGTGCACTGATGCTGCCGATAAAGACGATGCAACCGCCCTGCGCCTGGGCCTGCATCAGCCGGTTGGCGTGCTGGGCGACGTTGAGCGGCGCGATCAGGTTCAGGCCGATGATGCTTTCATGAAACCTCGGCGATGCCGTGGCCGCGTCGGTGGCAGGGCTGCCGCCGGCGTTGTTGACCACCACGTCGAGGCGGCCGAAGTCGCGCTCGATGGTGGCGAACAGGCGTTGCAGGGAATCGTGGTCGCGCACATCGGCGGCGATGAAGGTCGCGCGCTTGCCAGCCGATGTCGGCACCTGCTCAGGCTCGCGCCGGGCACAGACGATCACCCGCGCGTTCGCAGCCAGAAATCCCAGCGCGATACCGGCGCCGATGCCCTTGGTGCCACCGGTGACCAGCACCACCTTGCCGCTGTAATCAAGACCCGAATGCAGCTCCATCATGTGCTCCTTTTCTACTGACAAGGATCACTCTAGGGACGATGCGCGAGCCAAACTACGTCTGAACGGACGATGAAAATCAAACCGCGCGGACAGGACACTGGCGGCCATTCACACCTTGCCTGGTCTTCGAGGATGCCCATGTCCGACTCATCTGCTGCACCGGTTCTGCTCGAACACCCCCTGCCTGGCGTCGCCCTGCTGCGGCTCAACCGCCCCCAGGCGACCAACGCCTTGAGCCTGGAATTGCAGGCACTGCTGTCGCGTCATTTCAGTGAGTTGGCGATTGATCCCCAGGTACGCTGCATCGTCCTGACCGGCGGTGACAAAGTGTTCGCTGCCGGCGGCGACATCAACAGCATGGCCGGGGTCGGCGCCATCGATATCTACAAGCGCCACACCGAACGGGTCTGGGGGCCGATCCAGCACTGCCCCAAACCGGTGATTGCGGCCGTCTGCGGCTACGCCTACGGCGGTGGTTGCGAACTGGCGATGCACGCCGACCTTATCGTCGCCGGGCGCAGCGCACGCTTCTGCCAACCGGAAATCCGCATCGGCATCATGCCCGGCATCGGCGGCACGCAACGGCTGGTCCGGGCCGTGGGCAAGGTCAAGGCGATGCGCATGGCACTCACCGGCCAACCCATCAGCGCCGAAGAAGCCTGGGTGGCCGGGCTGGTCAGCGACCTGGTGGACGATGACCAGGTACAGGCCCACGCCCTGGAGCTGGCGCGAGTGATCGCGGCGATGCCGGCGTTGGCTGCCGAGCAGATCAAGGAGGTGATCCTGGCTGGCATGGAAGCGCCACTGGAGGCTGGTTTGGCTTTGGAGCG
Source organism: Pseudomonas sp. SbOxS1 (assembly GCF_013416725.1). Classification (NCBI taxonomy): domain Bacteria; kingdom Pseudomonadati; phylum Pseudomonadota; class Gammaproteobacteria; order Pseudomonadales; family Pseudomonadaceae; genus Pseudomonas; species Pseudomonas sp. SbOxS1. The sequence continues at coordinate 1,417 of NZ_JAAVXC010000048.1, read as the reverse complement.
CAAGGCCAATGCGCTGCTGTTTGCGTCACGGGATCAGAAGGAAGGGATGCAGGCGTTTATCGACAAGCGGCCGGCGCAGTTTGAAGGTTATTGAAATCTCCCGAACGAAAACGTTGATCCCCTCGTAGGAGCCAGGCTTGCCGGCGAAGGCGATTTCTAACACGCCTTCGCCGGCAAGCCGGGCTCCTACAGGTTTTGCGTTCCGCCATCTTTGATCTTCTATTCCCGCGGATCAATCCGATCCAGCGCCCGGTTCACCGCCAACTCCCCCAGCATGATGACTTGCGCAATCCCCAGCAGGGTATTGCGACTTGTCCCCTGCGTACGATCCGCCAGATCCAGGGCCATGACATTGGCCGAAGCCAGTGACTCACAGGCATGGGCCAGGAGGGTTTCGATATTGAGTTCAGGGTTGACGATGAACATGCTGCAGGGTTTACGCGGGGTGGCGTTGATGTCGGCGGCTGAGGGGATGGGGTCGGAATGAGTTGCCGGATCGCCGTTCGGCGGGTTCGGTGTTGGCTTGATCATGAGTGCTTCCCTTTTTAGTTGGGCCGCACCATCTCGCTACTACACGAAAGGGTGGCAGCTGTGCGCAAGTTAGTAGACCGGCAAGGGTAAGCAAAAACCGGCGCGCCCGAGGACGCCATGCGCACAGCTACCATCAAGTGCAGGCGAATACCTGACTGATAGATGCTCATGCGACCGCTTTAACCTTGGCCGGGCTACTAAACCCGATCACTGAAATCAGTGACGGCGATCAAGTTACCGAGCGACCCCAGGGTGCACAAGCCGGCGGATTCTGGAGTAACGGTAGGCAACGACGCAAGGTGTTGTGGCTTTCGGGAATGGCCTTCCTGCGAAGACTAGGACGATCAGAAGCGTCCTACGCCCCCATCAGAAACGTCCTATTTCCACCTCGACCCGACTTCGTGAAGGCTTGCGAGGCTCGCACGCGGCTGCTCATAAAAATCCTTTTGCCCGTGCGTGCGCCAGCGACTCTGAAGCTGACAGTTTCGCTGCCTGATCCCTTTCGTTACAAGGAGCGTACCCACCATGGCCAAGCTGCTCGACTGGATTTTTGGACGCCACTACGACTCAAGCACCCCCAGGGTCATGCCCCAGGTCTGGCCAACCACTACCACCCAGCCCTCCCAGCCAACGGCGACCCCGGCAGCCGAACGCTTGCCACCGCTGAAAAACTGGTGCCACCCGTTCAAAGACGCGCGCGACCCGTTACAACAGCTAACCCACCTGGCCAATGCCACCGCCGGTTACTACCCTTTGGGCCGTAATGGCCTGTGGCACGGCGGCGTGCATTTCGACAGCGGCACCGCCAGTTCCCTGGATCAATCCAGCGTGCACTGCCTGGCCGACGGCGAAGTGGTGGCTTACCGCATCGATACGTATTCGCCGA
>NZ_JAAVXC010000047.1:0-81717 GCF_013416725.1 Pseudomonas sp. SbOxS1 | reverse complement strand
GGTGCAACAGATACACCGCAGCGTCTGGTTCGCCTGTAGGAGCCAGGCTTGCCGGCGAACAACGATGACACGGTGCAACAGATACACCGCAGCGTCTGGTTCGCCTGTAGGAGCCAGGCTTGCCGGCGAACAACGATGACACGGTGCAACAGATACACCGCAGCGCCTGGTTAGCGGATCTGATGCTTGTGCAACAACCGGTAGAAGGTCGGCCTGGAGATCCCCAGCACCTTGGCGGCGATGCTCAGATTGTCGCTGTGGCGGTTGAGCACATCGCACAAGGCCTGGCGCTCTGCCCGGTGTTTGTAGTCTTCCAGCGTGCCCATCGGCGCGGCAATGGTGTGATGGCTGATCAGCCCCAGGTCACGCGCTTCGATCTGCCGGCCTTCGGCCAGTACCAGGCCACGACGAACCCGGTTGGCCAGTTCGCGCACATTGCCCGGCCAGTCATGCTTGCCCATGGCTATCAGCGCGTCTTCACTGAAGCTGCGCGGGCGTCGGCCGGTTTCATGGCTATAGAAATGGGAGAAATGGTTGGCCAGCATCGCCAGATCGCCATTGCGTTCACGCAGGGGCGCGGTCGCGACCTGCAACACGTTCAGGCGGTAATACAGATCTTCACGAAAGCTTTTCTTCTCGATCGCCGCCTCAAGATCGACGTGGGTTGCCGCCAACACCCGCACATCCACCGGAATCGGCTGACTGCCGCCCACCCGCTCAATGTGTTTTTCCTGGAGGAAGCGCAACAGGCTCGCCTGCAGTTCCAGGGGCAGATCACCGATCTCGTCGAGAAACAGCGTGCCGCCGTGGGCAGCTTCGATCCGCCCGACCTTGCGTTGATGGGCGCCCGTAAAGGCGCCTTTCTCGTGGCCGAACAGTTCGGACTGGATCAGGTGCTCGGGAATGGCCCCGCAATTGATCGCGACAAAGGGTTTGTTGTGGCGCAGGGATTGTCGATGCAGCGTGCGGGCCACCAATTCCTTACCGGTGCCGCTTTCACCGCGAATCAACACCGGCGACTCGGTGGGCGCCAGCTTGCTCAGTAATCTGCGCAATTCGCGTACGGGCTTGCTGTCGCCCAGCAGTTCGTGCTCGGGCTGCTCGATATGAACCGTGCCCTGCCCGCGCAGGCGCGCCATGCCAAAGGCCCGACCCAGTGTGACCTGGACCCTGGAGACATCGAACGGCAAGGTATGAAAATCGAAAAACCACTCGCAGACAAAGTCCCCGACATTCTGTAGCCGCAGGACATCCTGATTGAGTACCGCGATCCACTCGGTACCGCTGCGGCTGATCACCTCCTTGACCGTATCCGGGTGCTCGAGGTGAAAGGGCTGTAATCGTAACAAGCCCACGTCACAGCTACGATCGGCGGCGTTGTCCAGCGAGCAGCTGTCAACGTCCCAACCCACGGAGCGTAATCCCGGTAACAGACGATGGCAGTCGTCGCAGGGATCCACCACTAATAGACGACGTAACGCAGGCGCTTCGCTCATGTGATTTCCTTGACGCCAAATTTTAGGATTTTTTATTAAAAACAGTCATTTGGCGGACCTGGCTGTAACGTTAGCAAGAATTTGACGGGCGCTTGTACCGTTTGACTATAGGCCTTGTATGCAAAACGTTATAAGAAACGGGTTTCTCCAACGACCTGACGAAAGTTTTCTTTCACTACGCTTTCAACGCGAGCCTGATTGGCAGGGACATTAAAGAAAGTTGAAATTTCTTTTGCTTGTGTGTGACCTGAACCCCGGTTGCGGGCATCAGTACAAGTAACCAGCCGAACGGTAAGCCCAACCGACGGCAATTGACTTGATTGGGCCTATAGAGAGACGACCTATGAACGCCCCGCTCCGTGTCAACGAAGCTCTGCTGATTGCCGACCGCGCATTCAAACCTTTCAAATGCGTGGCCTGGGCCCCACAGGACGGTAATGGCGAACTGACCCTCACCGTGATCGACCGCACCAACAATAATATTGGACGCAAGCAGATCCCGTGCAGCGCCTATTCCGATCCAGTGCAGCTTGAATGCGTGCTGCAACAGGCCCGCGCCGAATTGAGCGAAGAAGGCTACACGTTGCAATCGTGGTCGATGCCACAATAATCGCAGGGCGGATTATTCCGGGGTAATCCGCCGCCCTTGCCTGGCGTTAGTTCACTGGTTTTTTACGCCAACTGCACTTAAGACTCTTTCTTACTTGAACTTCGGCACGCCCTTAATTCTTTGCTGGCTTGCCTTTGGTTCGAAAAGACACTGTTGTGGCACACAACGACCCTCCACCTGTTAGTTATGACAGTTGTGCATTCGATCATTCAGGGATTGAATATTCTCTTAATAGTCGCCACCACCCAACTTCTGGATCAGGACGACTCGCAAGGAGATGCGTGCATGTCAATCCAGTCCGTTTTGGCTTTCCCCGCAACCGTCCAACATGCAGGAAAGCTCGACACCACCTTCGCAGCCAAAGGCACCGCCCAGGTGTATTTCTTCGGCAGCACTTCCAGCCTGGCCAACGACATCGCGATTGATTCGCAGGGCCGGCTACTGGTGGCGGCAAAGGTCACCATGCCTGGCGGCAGCCGCTTTGGCCTGGCGCGTTTGCTCAACGACGGTTCGGCAGACCTGGCTTTTGGCAATCAAGGCAGTGTCATCGGGCAATTCGAACCGGGCTTCGAGGCCATGGCGGACAAGGTGCAGGTACTGCCCAATGGGCACATCCTGATCGCCGGCCTGCAATACGAAAGCGAACACCGCACGTTTCCCGCCGTGGCGCTGTTTGACTCGCTGGGTCAACCGGTCCAGCGATTTGGCGACAATGGCCGTTGTGTGGTGCGCCTACCAGGCAACTTGTCCCGGGGCATGCGCGATGTGTGGCTGCCTCCGGGAGTTCCGGGCGCCGAGGCCTGCAGCGTCGACGTGCAGGAGGATGGTCGGATACTGCTGGTGGCCAATCATCACTTCGAACTGGCCGATCATGCCGCCATGCTGATACGGCTGAACGTCGATGGCTCGCTGGATAGCAGCTTCAACGGCCGCGGCTTTGTGATGGTCAGGCACCTGCTGATGAATACCTGGCTCAGCAGCGTCAGGGTACAACGTGACGGTCGCATCCTGGTGGGGGGATCGATCAACTTCCCAGAGGAAGGCCTGGTGGCGCGTTATCACGCCGATGGCAGCCTCGACAGCAGCTTTGCCGTCGATGGCTTCATGAGTTTCACGGCCAGCGGACAGGGTGCCCAGGTCAGCCAGATCGTCCAGCAGTCCAACGGCGACGTGCAATGTTTTGGCAGCAGCCGCGACCCCATGCGCTGCCTGGCACTCAAAGTGCACTCCAATGGGCGCCCGGACCATCATTGCAATGGCGGCCAGGCGCAATTGCTGGAAGTCGGCCACAGCGGCTGCCAATGGACCGCCGCCCAGGTGCAACCGGACGGCAGCGTGTTCACGGTTGGCGCCACCATTGGCGGCGTCGAGGCCGACTTCGTATTAGGTCGATACCTGCCAGGCGGCCAACTCGATGGCGATTTTGGCGATGGCAACGGATGGGTGCGCACCCGCCTGGGCCGCAGCCTCGACACGGCCACTTCGATCGCGGTGCAGGACGACGGTAACATCCTCGTCGGCGGCTATTCCCTGGACGGCAGCTATCGGGCGATCGTCGCACGCTACCTGGGTTAGTTCGATGGACTTTTCCTACGCTTGATCTTCTGTCCGGCTTACGGCAAGTTGCGCGCTTCTTAATACAAGGAGTAGCCGATGTCCGGCTCGATGGCCCAGGCGTTCGCGCACAATTTTCTCGGCAACTCACCGCGCTGGTACAAGGCCTGCATTGTCGGTTTCCTGCTGCTCAACGCCGTGACGTTATGGACCGCAGGCCCGGTGGTGGCGGGCTGGTTGCTGGTGCTGGAGTTCATTTTCACCCTGGCCATGGCCCTCAAATGTTATCCGCTGATGCCCGGCGGCTTGCTCTTGGTCGAAGCGCTGTTGCTGAAAATGACCACGCCCCAGGCGCTCTATGACGAGTTGCTGCACAACTTCCCGGTAATCCTGCTGCTGATGTTCATGGTGGCGGGTATCTACTTCATGAAAGACCTGCTGTTGTTCCTGTTCTCGCGCCTGCTGCTCGGGGTGCGCAGCAAGGCCTTGCTGGCGCTGATGTTCTGCTTTTTGTCGGCGTTCCTGTCAGCGTTTCTCGATGCCCTGACCGTGACCGCGGTGATCATCAGTGCCGCCGTCGGGTTTTACTCGGTGTACCACCGCGTCGCGTCGGGCAGCGATCCGCGCCAGGACAGCGAATACAGCGATGACCAGCACCTGCCCACCCTGCATCACGCCGACCTCGAGCAGTTCCGCGCGTTTTTGCGCAGCCTGCTGATGCACGGCGCCGTGGGCACGGCGCTGGGTGGTGTGTGTACGCTGGTAGGCGAACCCCAGAACCTGCTGATTGGCCATGAAATGGGCTGGCACTTCGCCGAATTTTTCCTGAAGATCGCGCCGGTGTCCTTGCCGGTGCTGGTCGCGGGCCTGGTCACCTGTGTCCTGCTGGAAAAGCTGCGCTGGTTTGGCTACGGCACGCTGCTGCCGGACAACGTGCGCACCGTGCTGGCCAACTATGCCGCCCAGGACAATGCCGAGCGCACCTCACGCCAGCGTGCAGCGTTGCTCGTGCAAGGTGTGGCTGCTCTGATCCTGATTGCCGGGCTGGCCTTTCACGTGGCGGAAGTGGGCCTGATCGGGCTGATGGTGATCGTGCTGATCACCGCGTTCACCGGCATTACCGACGAGCACCGCCTGGGCACCGCGTTCAAGGACGCCATGCCCTTCACGGCGTTGCTGGTGGTATTTTTCGCCGTGGTGGCGGTGATCCACGATCAACAGCTGTTCACGCCATTGATCCATTGGGTGCTCGCCCTGCCCGCCGACCAACAACCGGGCATGCTGTACATCGCCAACGGCCTCCTCTCTGCCATCAGCGACAATGTGTTCGTGGCGACCATCTACATCACCGAAGTGAAACAGGCGTTCCTTTCCGGGCACATGAGCCGCGAGCATTTCGAGACACTGGCGATCGCGATCAACACCGGCACCAACTTGCCCAGTGTGGCGACGCCCAATGGCCAGGCGGCGTTCCTGTTCCTGCTGACCTCGGCGATTGCACCGCTGATTCGTCTTTCCTATGGACGGATGGTGTGGATGGCGTTGCCGTATACGGTGGTGATGGGTGTGCTGGGTTGGTACGCCGTGAGTTTCTGGCTTTGAGATGGCAGGCCTGACGCCTTCGCGGGCAAGTCGGATCGCCCGTAGGAGCGAGGCTTGCCCGCGAAGAACGATAACGCGGTGCAACAGATGCACCGCGGCGCGCGGTTCGCCGGCAAGCCTGGCTCCTACAGCGAAGAACGATAACGCGGTTTAACGAGCGCTCAGGATGTAGCGCTCGATGGCCTGGGCCGCGCCGTCTTCGGTGTTGGCTCCGGTCACCACATCAGCCTGGCTTTTGACTTCGTCATGCGCCTGCCCCATGGCGATCGACAACCCGGCCACGTGAAACATCGCCGGGTCGTTGCCGCCATCGCCCATGGCCGCTGTCTGCTCCAGCGGCACACCGAGAAACTCGGCCAGCGTCTCCAACGCCTGCCCCTTGTTGGCCTGCATCGCGGTCACGTCCAGATACACCGGTTGCGAACGCGAGACCTGGGCCTGACCTTCGACTTTCGCCAGCAACCGGGCCTCCAGTTCAACCAGCAACTGCGTGTTGCTGCTGGCGGCGACGATCTTGTCGATGCGAGGCAGAAAAGGCTCGAAGCTTTCGACCGTCACCGGCGGGTATCCCAGGCCGTGCTGTTCCCTGGGCACCATCGGGCCTTGCAGGTCTTTCACCAACCAGTCGCCGCCACTGAACACCCAAACCTCGACGTCCGGTTGATCGGCGAACAGCGCCAGCGTGGTCAGTGCGGCAGCGGCCGGCAAGTAATGCGCGACGAGCAAACTGCCGTCGGGATGAACAAGGGTGCCGCCATTGAAGGCTGCCGTGGGCAGGTCGACGCCCAAGGCCTCGATCGTCTGCAACATGGCCTTGGGTGGACGCCCCGTGGCCAGGCTGAACAACACCCCGGCTTCACTCAACGAACGGACCGCGTCGATGGTGCGCTGGCTCAGGCTGTGATCGGGCAACAATAACGTGCCGTCCATGTCACTGAGCAGCAAGCGGATGGGTTGTTGCGACTCGCCACTCATCCGAGGCCGTGCCAGACGCGACCATCGCGAGCCAGCAGTTCTTCGGCGGCTTTCGGTCCGTTTTCACCCGCGGCATAGGTCTGCACACTGGCATCCTGCTGCCAGGCGTCCAGGAAAGGCTGCACCGCACGCCAGCCGTTCTCGATGTTGTCGGCACGCTGGAACAGGGTCTGGTCGCCGGTCAGGCAATCGTAGATCAAGGTTTCGTAGCCGGTGGACGGCTGCATTTCAAAGAAATCCTTGTAGGCAAAGCCCAGTTCGATGTTGTCCATCTTCAGGGCCTGGCCGGGCCGCTTGGCCAGCAGGTCGAACCACATGCCTTCATTGGGTTGAATCTGGATGCGCAGGTACGTCGGCGCCAGCTCATCGACTTCGGTATCGCGAAACTGCGCGTAAGGCGCAGGCTTGAAGCAGATGACGATCTCGGTGTCGCGCACGCTCATGCGCTTGCCGGTACGCAGGTAGAACGGCACGCCGACCCAGCGCCAGTTGTCGATCATGACTTTCAGGGCCACATAGGTTTCGGTGTTGCTGTCAGGCGCGACCCTGTCTTCCTGGCGATAGCCCGGCAGGGATTTGCCATCGACGTCCCCCGCGGTGTACTGGCCCCGCACCGAATTGGCCCGGGCTTCATCAACCGACCAGGGGCGTATCGCGCCGACTACCTTGGCCTTTTCGCCACGGACCGCGTCGGCGCCAAACGCAGCCGGTGGTTCCATGGCCACCATCGCCAACAACTGGAACAGGTGGTTGGGCACCATGTCCCGCAGGGCGCCGGTGTTTTCGTAGAAACTGCCACGGGTCTCGACGCCGACAGTTTCGGCGGCGGTGATTTGTACGTGGTCGATGTAGTGATTGTTCCAGAACGCTTCGAACAGGCTGTTGGAAAACCGGCTGATGAGGATGTTCTGCACGGTCTCCTTGCCCAGGTAGTGATCAATGCGGTAGATCTGCTTTTCCGACATGACCTTGAGCAAGCAGGCGTTCAAGGCCTCGGCCGTTGGCAGATCGGAACCGAAGGGTTTTTCGATCACCACCCTCCTGAATGCTTCCGGGCTTTCCTCGAGCAAACCGGACGCGCCAAGACGGCGCACCACTTCACTGAAAAAGCGTGGCGCGGTGGCCAGGTAGAACACCGCATTGCCAGTGCCGCTGTCGGCGATTTTTGCCGCCAGCGCTTGATATGTGCTGTCGTCCAGGAAATCGCCCTGGACGTAGCTGATGCCTTTGGCGAGCCTGGCCCACAAGTCCGGATCAAGGGATTGATCACCCTTGCCGACTTTGCCGGCCACCTCGCTGCGGATGAAGTCTTCGAGTTTTTTCGCGAAGCCTTCATCGCTGATGGCGTTGTGGTCAACGCCGACGATCCGCAGGCCATCCCCGAGTAAACCGTCGCGCTTGAGGTTGTACAGCGCCGGCATCAGCAGGCGCTTGACCAGATCACCGTGGGCGCCGAACAGGAACAGCGTGGTGGGTGGCGCGGGTTCAGTCTTGGATTTCCTGCGGATCCCATGGGTCATTTTTTCGCAGTCTCCACGTGGCCGCCGAAGCCGAAGCGCTGGGCCGAGAGGATCTTGTCACCAAAGGTGCCTTGCCCACGGGAACGGTAGCGCGAGAACAGTGCGGTCGTCAGCACGGTTGCCGGTACGGCTTGCTCCATGGCCGCTTCGACGGTCCAGCGACCTTCCCCGCTGTCCGCTACGGAACCGGAGTAACCGTCGAGTTTCGGATCGCTGGCCAGGGCGTCGGCAGTCAAGTCGAGCAGCCAGGACGACACCACGCTGCCACGACGCCAGACTTCGGCGATGTCGGCAACATTCAGGTCAAAACGCTGATCTTCCGGCAAGAGGGTGCTGGATTTGGTCTTGAGAATGTCGAACCCTTCGGCGAAGGCCTGCATCATGCCGTATTCGATGCCGTTGTGGATCATCTTGACGAAATGCCCGGCGCCGGCGGGACCTGCATGGATGTAACCGCGCTCGGCACGGTCGTCATCGGATTTGCGGTCCTTGGTGCGCGGGATATCGCCCATGCCCGGTGCCAGGCTGTCGAACAGCGGATCAAGACGCTTCACGGTCTCGGCATCACCGCCGATCATCATGCAATAGCCGCGCTCCAGGCCCCAGACGCCGCCGGAGGTGCCGACGTCGATGTAGTGCAGGCCTTTTTCCGAAAGGCTCTTGGCCCGGCGGATGTCGTCCTTATAGAAGGTGTTGCCGCCATCGATGATGGTATCGCCGGCTTCGAGCAAGGTGCTCAGGGTGTCGATGGTGTCTTCGGTCGGTGCGCCTGCCGGCAGCATGACCCACACCGCTCGTGGTTTGGCCAGGCCGGCAACCAGGGCCGGCAGATCGGCGACGCCGGTGGCGCCCTCTTCGCTCAAGGTATCGACGAAGGCGGTATTGCGGTCGTACACAACGGTGGAATGTCCGTTGAGCATCAGGCGCCGCGCAATATTGCCGCCCATGCGGCCCAGTCCAATAATCCCGAGTTGCATGTGCTGATGCTCCCTACTACAAATAAATGTGTGTCAAAGGTTATAGCCCACCGCGACTCATGAGGTTAGTCCAGAGCGTTGGCGTGAAGTTTCCGGGCATTGTGCCCGATCCTGATGGATAACGTCGGGAATCGTGCCGAAGACACAACGACCATGAAAAATAAAAAAGTTCCCTTCGGGGGCAAAAGAAATCAAAATTGGCGCCGATAGTAGATCAGCCACCGATTTCGGCGGCCAACCTACAGTTGAGACACGCCATTTGCGAGGTGAGCAATGGGCACAGTACACACCGCACTGCCAGCACAAACCCTTTTCGTCACTATCCGTCGCGATGAATTGCGTCAGTTGAAAGACGAGCGCGACCAGTTGAAACAGGAGCTGGCGCAACTGCGCTTGCTGATCCAGGGCCAACAGCCCTTGCCGGTCACCCAGCGGGCACCTCACGCCTGACCTCCTCGCCTTGACCGGAAGCAGCCCTGCTCTGCTTCCGACACGCCATTCCCCCCCTGAATCCCCGGCAACTCACGAAATTTTCACATTCGTCTGTTGATACTCCGGCGCAATGTGCGCCGCCTGGACCACGTGCGGCCTCCGTTCTTCGGCGTCTGCGTGTCCAGGCGGTGGTAGTGACTACTGCTTGGAGCGTTGAATGACTTGGTTTAAACGCAGCGATTCGTCTGCGGAAGGTTTCGATTGGGCAGGACTTCTCTGGATGTTCCTGTTCTTCTGGTATTTTTCCGGCATCACCCAACTGTTGATCCAGCTGACCGGCACCTCCGGTTTCACCGGTTTTCGCCAGGCGTTCGTGATGAGTGCCATCTGGCTGGCGCCGATGCTGCTGTTCCCGAGTAAAACCCGAGTGATGGCCGCGGTCATCGGCGTGGTGCTGTGGGCGTGCTCGATGGCCAGCCTCGGTTACTTCTTCATCTATCAGCAGGAATTCTCCCAAAGTGTCATCTTCATCATGTTCGAGTCGAACGTGTCCGAAGCTGGCGAGTACATGACCCAGTATTTTGCCTGGTGGATGGTCCCGGCCTTCCTCGCGCACACCGCGGTCGGCTATTTCCTGTGGACACGCCTGCGCCCGGTGTACCTGCCTCGCGCCAAGGCCCTGGTGGTGGCCACCGCCATCGTGGTTGGCGTGGTCGGTTATCCGCTGGTCAAGCACACCTTGCGTACCGGCAACTTCGCCGACGGCTTCGAGAAATTCGAAACCCGCATCGAGCCGGCGGTGCCGTGGCAGATGGCCGTGGCCTATCATCGCTACCTCGATACCCTGGCCAACATGCAGCAGATGCTGCACAGCGCGAGCAAGGCTGCGCCCCTGCACAACTTCAAGGATTCGACGGCCAACCAGCCCGCGACCCTGGTGCTGGTGATTGGCGAATCCACCAACCGTCAGCGCATGAGCCTGTACGGCTACCCTCGGCAAACCACCCCGGAACTGGACAAGCTCAAGGACCAGCTGGCGGTCTTCGATAACGTCATCACGCCGCGCCCCTACACCATCGAGGCGTTGCAACAGGTGCTGACCTTCGCCGACGAGGAAAACCCCGAGCTGTACCTGTCCACGCCGTCCCTGGTCGCCATGATGAAACAGGCCGGCTACAAGACGTTCTGGATCACCAACCAGCAGACCATGACCAAGCGCAACACCATGCTCACGACCTTCTCCGAGCAGGCTGACGAGCAGGTGTACCTCAACAACAACCGCAACCAGAATGCCGCCCAGTACGATGGCGACGTGATCGAGCCGTTCAACAAGGCCCTGACCGACGCGGCACCGCGCAAGCTGATCGTGGTGCACCTGCTCGGCACGCACATGAGCTACCAGTACCGCTACCCTGCGACCTTCGACAAGTTCAAGGACCGCAACGGCGTTCCGGCCGGTGTACGGGACGATCAGCTGCCAACGTACAACAGCTATGACAACGCCGTGCTGTACAACGACTTCGTGGTATCGAGCCTGATCAAGGACTTCGCCAAGTCCGACCCGAACGGCTTCCTGTTCTACCTCTCCGACCACGGTGAAGACGTGTTCGACTCCCCTGGCCATGGCACCCTGGGGCGCAACGAGAACAAGCCGACGGCGCCGATGTACACCATCCCGTTCATGGCCTGGGCCTCGCCAAAATGGAAAGAAAGCCACGACTGGAACTTTGGCGCTGACCTGGAGCGTCCCTACAGTAGCTCGCACCTGATCCATACCTGGGCAGACCTGGCGGGCCTGAGTTTCGATGAACTCGATCGCAGCAAGAGCGTGGTCAGCGACAGCTTCAAGGCGCGACCCTTGCTGATCGGCAACCCTTACGAGCGGCAACAGCGGCCATTGATCGATTTCAGCCTGATCAAGCCAAAAGCTGCGCCAGTCGTGCCGGAAGTCGTACAAAAGTAACCTTGTTCAACGATGCCCCCCTGTAGGAGCGAGCTTGCTCGCGAAAAGGCCATGTCAGTCGACATCACTGTCGAATGTCACACCGCTTTCGCGAGCAAGCTCGCTCCTACAGGGGTATTCTGCGTCCCCAAAACGCCGTCAAAATAATAATTATTCTCGTTTAGCCCTAAATCCCTCCCCCCTCCTTCGTCTTTGCATAAACGGATTTTTCCCTCGACGACAAGGAGTCGGCCGCGATGTTCGCGCCTATCACCCGTTCCATGACTTTTACCCTTGGCCTGTGTGGCGCCGCACTGAGCCCGGATCTTCTGGCTGAAATCGAAACCGAAACCGAGAGCGCCCCTATGGCGCCAACCCTCATGCTCGGTGCCACCAACGTCACCGCCCAGGACCTGGGCAGCACCACCGAAGACACCGAGTCGTACACCACCGGCGCCATGAGCACCGCCACCCGCCTGAACCTGTCGATCAAGGACACGCCGCAATCGGTTTCCGTGGTCACGCGCCAGCAAATGGACGATTTCAAACTCGGCAGCCTGTCCGAAGCCATGAGCCAGACCACCGGCATAGTGGTCCAGCACAACGACTCGGACCGGGTCAGCTATTCCTCGCGCGGCTATTCGATCAACAATTTCCAGGTCGATGGCATGTTGAATACCTTCAGCTACATGAAGTCCGATTCCGACACCATCATCTACGACCGCATCGAAGTGGTACGCGGTGCAACGGGCTTGACCACAGGCGCTGGTGATCCTTCGGCCACCATCAACATGGTGCGCAAACGCCCCACGTCGCAGTGGGAAGCCAAGACCGGCGTCAGCGGCGGCAGCTACGACGATTACTACAGCTACCTGGACGCCGGCGGCCCTCTGGCGTTCGACGGGCGCCTGCGCGGTCGTGGGGTGGTGGCCTACCGCGACAGCGATTCGTACCGGGACAAATACCAGCAGCAACGGGAAGTCGGCTACGGCGTGCTCGAGGCCGACCTGACCGACGATACCCTGCTGGCGGTGGGTTACGACTATCAGAACAAGCACGTGCAAGGCACGTCCTGGGGCACGGTGCCGTACTGGAACGCCGACGGCAGCAAGGCCAACCTTGGGCGCTCGACCAACATGGCCACGTCCTGGAGTTCCTGGCCCCTCAAGGACAAGACCGCGTTCGCCAACCTCGACCACCAGCTCGGCGGCGGGTGGCAGCTCAAGGCCGCCTACACCCACCGCGAAAGCGACACCGACGGCAAGATCTACTACGCCGGCGGCGGCTTCCCCGAGGCGGACCGCAGCGGCATGGTCGCCAACGTCAGCCACATGATCGGCACGCAAAAAATGCAGGCCTATGACTTCAACGTGTCCGGCCCCTACACGCTATTTGGGCGCGATCACGAAATGATGGTGGGTTATGGCGAGGCCGAGCGCCGTGAGGATTCGCCTTACACGGTGGATGGCCCTCGAGCTGCAGATTATGAAAATGTCCCTGACTGGAAATACATGGGCAACATCGACAAGTTTCCCGACACCGTTACCAGCCTGACAGGCTCGAAAGACTATACCCGGCAGAAAGCCGGTTACCTGGCCACGCGCCTGAACCTCACCAACGAACTGCACGCCGTTCTCGGCAGCCGCTACGGCAGCTGGAAAACCTCGACCACCACCAACAGCTACGACGACAACCTGCAACTGAACGGCATCGATCACAGCAGCCAGCAACAAAACGACATGTGGACGCCCTACGCCGGCCTGCTTTACGACTTGACCCCGGAGTACACCGTTTACGTCAGCTACACCGATATCTTCAAACCGCAGACGGTGCGAGACAGCAGTCGCAAATACCTTGAACCTGTGGTCGGCAGCAACTATGAACTGGGCCTCAAGGGCAGCCTGCTGGAAGAGCGATTGAACCTGGCCACCGCATTGTTCTGGAGCAAGCAGGACAACGTCGCGGAACTGGACGACTCGATGCCGCCGGACCCGGTGACCGGCGAGGAGTTCTATAAATCCAGCGGTAAAGGCAACAAGGTGCAAGGCTTCGAAGCCGAGCTGTCAGGCGAAGTCATGGAGGGCTGGAACATGACCGCCGGTTACACCTACACCCATTCGGTCGACGGTGAAAAACAGCGCATCAACACGGTCCAGCCGTTGAACATGTTGCGGTTCTCCACGGCCTATCACTTGCCCGGCGAGTGGCAGGCGCTGACCGTCGGTGCTGCGCTGAATTGGCAGAGCGACATCTATCGCGGCGCCAATCGCCCGGTCGGTCGCCGCGCCGATAACAGCATCATCACCGAACGCACGAACATCCAGCAGGAGGCCTTCACCGTGGTCAACCTGATGTCGCGCTACCAATTCGACCGGCACCTGTCGGCCTCGTTGAACGTCAACAACCTGTTCGACAAGAAGTACTACGACAACGTCGGTTTCTATAACGGCGTGTACTGGGGCGACCCGCGCACGGTGACCCTGAGCCTGGACTGGAAACTCTAGGCGATGTTAATTCCCATTTAACAGAATCGGCGGATAATGAGCGTTCGACTTTGATTCATTGACTCATGGACGAAAGGCATCCGACATCTGTAAGTGGGAGGCACACCATGAAAAGATCCACGTTGATCCTTGCGGTCCTGATGACGCTGGGTTCTGCCAGCGCCTTTGCCGAAGGCGGCGCCGAACGCATGCGCTATTACTACGCAACCTTGCACTACAACCAGCAAGTGGCGCTGGGCAACATCACGCCAGAGCAGGCGAAAGAGCTGCGGGTGCCGGACGATCAAACCGCGCAAATGACCGAGTCCTATCGGCCGAAATGATTGCTACACCTCTGACCGTTTGCTCTTCGGTCAGAGACTTCTGTTGGGCGTCCTGATGGACGCCCTTTTTTTTGCCCGGATTAAAGCGGCTTGATCCAGAACATCATGCGCCCGTGCGCCGGATCGAACTCGCCCGGGGCAAAGCCGAACTTGCTGTAGGACGCCTGCGCTGGCGCATTGCCTTCCAGCACCTCCAGGGTGATCTTGCAGCAACCGCGCTGGCGGGCGATGTCCTCGACCTTGTGCAGCATACGCTGGCTCAGGCCCAGGCCGCGAAACTTCGGCACCACCGCCACGTCGTGCACGTTGACCAATGGCCGGCAGGCAAAGGTCGAAAACCCTTCAAAGCAATTGATCAACCCGGCCGGCTCACCGCCGACAAAGGCCAGCACGCTGAACGCATGGGGGCGCTTGGCCAACTCACCCGGCAGGTGTTCCAGCACCGTGGCAGGCAGGGAATGACCACCCCCCATTGGATCTTCGGCGTAACTGTTCAATACCAGGCCAATCGCCTCGGCGTGCACCGGATTGGTATAGCTGGCTTGAAGCACAAGAATTTCTGCGGAATCCATTTCCATCCTCGATCACATGAAGTAGTCCCGATACGTAAGCATCGGACTACGACCCTATCCTGAGCGTCATGCGTATTGCAATCCTAATGCCCCCAGATCAACGCTTCAGTCCATCCCAGCTCGGCAAAATCCTCAGACCGCAGGTGCGACTCACCCGCGCAGAAGAATTCGTCCAGCTGCGGCGGCTTGACCGACGTGCCGCTGAGCATGGCGTGGACCTGCCCCCGGTGATGAATCTGATGCTCGAAAAGATGCGACAGCAGGCGCAAGCGGCTGTCGTATTGCGGTGTGTCCCGGGCGATGGTCACGATCTTGCCCAAGTCCGCGTCGCGCATTTGCTCGCAGTAGGCAATCAGGCGTCGGTCGACCTGCGCCTGTTCGCGCCTGAGGTCGACGGCCTGGGTAAACGGCTCGTCGTCCTTGAAGAACACGAAGCAATCAGGATGGGGATCGTCACCGCGCAACTCGCGCTCAAGCGCATCCACGTAGAACCAATCGCAGGTCAGGATATGGTTGAGGGTCGCGCCAAGGCTGGGAAAGAAGCTGACCCGGGGCGCCGCCAATTCGTCCTGGCTCAACTGGCACCAGGCCTTGGCCAGCCGGTGGTTGGCCCAGGCATTCTGATAGGCCATGGTCAACAAATGGTGTGACAGGGGTTGATTCATGTTCACGCCTCCTGGATGTCAGGCCTCGGCAAAACGTTGCAGCTGCATTTCCTGCAGGCGACTGAGGGTTCGGCGAAACGGAAATTCCAGGTAGCCCTCAGTGTAAAGCGAGTCCATGGGTACCTGGGCTTCGAGGTACAGCGGCACCTTGCGGTCGTAACACTCGTCCACCAGCGCGATGAAACGCCGTACACCGTCGTCGTGCACCGACAGCTGCGGCAGTTCGCGGTCGCCCGCCACCACCCGCTCGACCCCGTCCTCGGTGCCCCGGGCAATGCGCCCTGCCCGCTTTTGCGCGCTGAGGTTGGGCACGTCACCTAGAAGAATAGCGCTGAAGGTGTCGCACAGGGCCATGAAATCCATCGCGGCAAAGGGCTGTTCGCAGAGGTCGGCATACCGGCACCAGAGCACGCTCTGGCTGGCCTGTACCACATCGAGCGAACGATAGCCGACCTTGATCGGCGCGCTGGAAACCGCCTGGCCCAGGGTCAGCACCTTGAACACGTCAGCCAGTGCACTGGGCTGTCCCGGCGCCGCCACCCAGTAACGCTGCAAGCCCTGCCCCGGGTGCAGACGATGGTCTTCGCCGCCGTCCACCGCGATCACCTGCATGTGCTGTTTGATCGCGGCGATGGCCGGCATGAAGCGGTCGCGGTTGAAGCCGTCGGCGTACAACTGGTCCGGTGGCAGGTTGGAGGTGCAGACCACCACCACGCCCTGCTCGAACATCACCTGGAACAAGCGGCCAAGGATGATCGCGTCCCCGATGTCATTGACGAACAACTCGTCAAAGCACAGCACCCGCACTTCTTCGCTCAGTTCACGGGCCAAGGCCTGCAACGGGTCGGCGGTACCGGTCAGCTGGAATGAACGCTGGTGCACCCAACCCATGAAATGATGAAAGTGCTGACGCCGGGCCGGCACCCGCAGGTGTTGATAGAACTGGTCCATCAACCAGGTCTTGCCACGCCCGACCGGGCCCCAGAGGTACACGCCCATGATCGGCTTGCGGCCTTCATGCAGTGCTTCATGGCATTTTTGCAGGGCCCAGACAGCATGTTCCTGGGCTTCGTCCTGGACGAAACCCTTCTGTTCGATCGCGTGCTGCCAGGCACTGAGGGGAGAGTCGACATTCATGCGCGGCAGTATGCCACCCGTCGACTGCGTCTTCTGTGAAATTTCACGCCGTTTGTGCACTTGTCGGGCAAGGGAAAAACGCCTTGACGGAAAATATGATTGGCATCATATTTAATAGATTGCGCACAACATTTAAATTCATTCAGACGGTCCCACAGGAGTTTCCCCCATGCATTACAAAGTTTTCGGCCGTAAAACCGGCTTGCGGGTTTCCGAACTGGCGTTGGGTGCCGGCAACTTTGGCACCGGCTGGGGTCATGGTGCCGAGCGCGATGAAGCCAAGCGGATCTTTGATGGTTATCTTGCCGCGGGCGGTAACTTCATCGACACCGCCAACGGCTACCAGGCGGGCCAATCGGAAGCCATGCTCAGCGAATTCATCGCCGCCGAACGCGATCATCTGGTCATCGCCAGCAAATACACGCTGGGCACGACGCCGGACGCCGGCATTTCCCACACCGGCAACAACCGCAAGAACATGGTTCGCGCCGTGGAAGAGAGCTTGAAACGACTGAAAACCGATCACCTGGACCTGTTCTGGGCACACATGAGCGACGGCGTGACGCCGATGGAAGAGATCCTGCGCGGTTTCGACGACCTGGTCCGCGCCGGCAAGATCCATTACGCCGGGCTGTCGAACTTTCCGGCCTGGCGCATCGCCCGCGCCGACCTGCTGGCCGAGGTGCGCGGTTTTGCCCCGATTGCAGCGATCCAGGTCGAGTACAGCCTGGCCGAACGCAGCGCCGAACGCGAACAACTGCCCATGGCTGAAGCCCTGGGCCTGGCCGCTACCCTGTGGTCACCGCTGGGTGGAGGCTTCCTCACGGGCAAATACCGCAGCGGCGATGGCGACAACCGCGCCAGCAAACTGGGGATGTTGGTTCACGCCGAGAAAAGCGCCCGCGAAACTGCCCTGCTCGACACCCTGCTCGCCGTCGCCGAGGAGCTGGGTGCGAGCCCGACCCACGTGGCCATCGCCTGGCTGCGCGCGCAAGCCAGGCACTCCACCACCACGCTGATTCCGATCCTGGGCTCGCGGACCCGTGAACAACTGGATGCGACCCTGGGGGCGTTGAACGTGGAACTGGATGCCGAGCAGCTGGCGCGGCTCGATGGCGTCAGCGATGTGCCCAAAGGCGTGCCCCATGAATCCATTACCGGGTCGTTCGCGCGGTTCAGCGGGGGTGTAACGCTGGAGCTGCCGAAAATCCCCGTGGCGTAACCCGATCACCTGTAGGAGCTGGCTTGCCAGCGAAGGCGGCGCCACATTCTACATCGTGGTGCCAGATAGGCCGTCTTCGCTGGCAAGCCAGCTCCTACAGGGGGCGTGTGTTATCGGTCGACTTTGTGTTTCGCCGCATACAGGCACAGCATCTCCATCGCCAGCGTCGCCGCCGCCAATGAGGTGATGTCGGCGTTGTCGTAGGCCGGCGCCACTTCCACCACGTCCATGCCCACCAGGTTGATCCCGCGCAAGCCGCCGAGGATTTCCAGCGCCTGCACCGTGCTCAGGCCGCCGCACACCGGGGTGCCGGTGCCCGGTGCGAACGCCGGGTCGAGGCAGTCGATGTCGAATGTCAGGTACACCGGGTTGTCACCGACCCTGGCCCGAATGGCTTCGACGATCGCATCGACGCCACGCCGGTGCACCTGCCGCGCATCCAGCACCTGGAAGCCCTGGTGATCGTCGTTGGTGGTGCGCAACCCGATCTGCACCGAACGCGACGGATCGACCAGGCCCTCCTTGGCCGCATGCCAGAACATGGTGCCGTGGTCGATGCGCTTGCCCTCCTCGTCCGGCCAGGTGTCGCTGTGGGCGTCGAAGTGAATCAGCGACAGCGCACCATGCTTGCGCGCATGGGCCTTGAGCAGCGGATAGGTGATGAAGTGATCGCCGCCGAAGGTCAGCATCGCGCTGCCCGCACCAAGGATGTGCTCGGCGTGCGCTTCGATACATTCGGGGGTCGACTGCGGCGAACCGTAATCGAAGTCGCAATCACCGAAGTCGACCACTGCCAGGTGATCGAAAGGGTCGAAGGTCCACGGCCAGTGGCGCTCCCAGGCAATCCCGGTGGACGCCGCGCGAATCCCCCGTGGCCCGAAGCGGGCGCCGGGGCGGTTGCTGGTCGCGGTGTCGAACGGCACGCCGCTGACCGCTACGTCGACACCGCGCAAGTCGCGGCTGTAGCGTCGACGCATGAAACTGGTGATGCCGGCGTAGGTGCTTTCGGCGGCGGTTCCATAAAGGCTGTCACGGGTGATGGCCTGATCGTTCTGCACTGGGACGTCCATTGAAGGCTCCTTGTTATTGGCGGCTACGGAAAGTGGTCCACACGCGGGTACGCTGGCGCATGTCCTTGAGGCTCATGCTGCGGTCGGCGTACAGGCGCTGACGAATGTCGGCGGGTGGATAGATGTCCGGGTCGGTGCGCACCGCCTCGTCGACCAGCGGCGTCGCGGCCTGGTTGGCGGTGGCGAAGAACAGCGTGTTGGTCAGCGCGGCGACGGATTCGGGGCGCAACATGAATTCGATGAACTGGCGCGCGGCTTCGGGGTGCGGCGCATCCTTGGGGATCGCCAGGTTGTCTTGCCACACCAGGGTGCCTTCCCTGGGAATCCGATAGGCGATTTCATAGGGTTTGTTGGCCTTGCGCGCCTGATCGGCGGCCATGCTGGCGTCGCCGTTGTAAGCCAGGGCCAGGCACACGCTGCCATTGGCCAGGTCATTGATCTGCCGGCCGCTGGCGACGTACAGCACCGAAGGTTGCAGTTGATGCAGCAGTGCTTGCGCCGCGTCGAGGTCCTTCTTGTCGGTGCTGTAGGGATCCTTGCCCAGGTAGTGCAACGCCAGGCCGATCACCTCCTGGGGCGAGTCGATGATTGCAACGCCGCAGTCCTTGAGCTTGCTGGCGTACTCGGGCTTGAACAGCAGGTCCAGGCTGTTGAGCGGTACGTTCGGCAGGCGTTGTTGCACCGCCTCGACATTCATCCCCAAGCCCAGGGTGCCCCAGGTATAAGGCACGCCATATTGATTGCCGGGATCGACCGCAGCGAGTTTCTCCAGCAAATCCGGATCAAGGTTGGCGTAGCCCTTCAAGCCTTCGTGGGGAATGGCTTGCAACGCACCGGCCGCCAGGCCACGAGCCAGGACGCTGGACGACGGCACCACCACGTCGTAGCCACTGCCGCCGGTGAGCAATTTGGTTTCCAGCACTTCCGGCGCATCGAAGGTGTCGTAGCGCACGTGAATACCGGTTTCCTGTTCGAAGCGCTGCAAGGTTTCAGGGGCGACGTAATCGGCCCAGCTGTAGAGGTTGACGACTTTGTCCTCGGCCTGGGCCGCAGCGGCCATGGCAAGGAACAGCGTTGGGACACAATACTTGAGCACGGGAGCCATGACGCACACCTGACCTGGGGAAGTGGTTGCAGGATCCGTCCTCGGTTACATTGGTAAAATATAAAGATTATTAACCTGACATTATCCCGGAGTAATGTTTGATGCTCGGTCAACTGCATGACCTGGACCTGCAACTGCTGCGCCTGTTTGTCAGCGTCGTCGAGTGCGGCGGCTTCAGCGCAGCCCAGGGTGAACTGGGCCTCAGCCAGTCGAGCATCAGCCAGCAGATGGCCAGGCTGGAGACCCGTCTCGGCTATCGCTTGTGCAGCCGCGGCAAGGGTGGCTTTCGGATCACGCCCAAAGGCGAGCAATTACTCAGCGCGACGCGCAGCCTGTTCCAGTCCATCGAAGCGTTCCGTCATCAATCCAACGGCGTGGCCGGGCGCCTGATAGGCGAGGTGCGCCTGGGCTTGTCCGAAGCGCTGGACCCATCGGTGCTGCAGCGGGTGGCCGACGCGATCCGGCGCTTTCGCGAGCGTGACGAATCGGTGCGCATCGAGTTGATGAGCGCCATGCCCGGTGACATGGAGCGCTTGCTGCTGCAACAGCGGCTAGACCTGGCCATCGGCTATTTCTCGCAGATCCAGGGCGCGTTCGACTACCGCCAGCTGTTTACCGAAACCCAGCACCTGTACTGCGCCGTCGGCCATCCGCTGTTCACCGATGAGGCACCGGATGACCAGGCACTCCAGGCCTGCGACCGGGTCGACCACCCCTACCGCTTCCTGCGCAGCGACGAACCCTTTCAAGGAAAGGTCTGCTCGGCGCGCTCCGAACAGGTCGAAGGCACCCTCGCCTTTATCCTGTCCGGCAAGCATGTGGGGTATTTGCCCAGTCACTTTGCCCGCAGTTGGGAAGACCAGGGTTTGTTGCGGCCGGTGCGGCGCGATGGCTTGAGTTTCGAGGTGGCGTTTCACCTCGCTCGCCATCGCGCCCAAGTGCCTGGGGATGCGCAGAAGGCGTTTGAAGAGGATTTGCTCGCGGCGTTTGCCTGAAGATTTTGCTTTTGCCGTGACTGGATCGTTCTGGCATCCTGCGCGTCCTTTTTCTGACCCGGCCCCGCCTCCCGGCGCACAAACCACCATGACTTCCCCTGAAAAAACCCCGCGCCACAGCGACCTGCTCTACGGCCTCGACGACCGCCCGCACCTCACCGCCACGGTGTTCGCCGCCCTGCAACACGTGCTCGCCAGCTTCGTCGGGATCATCACCCCGACGCTGATCATGGGCAGCGCCCTGGGTTTGCAAAGCGAGATCCCCTACCTGATCAGCATGGCGCTGTTCGTCTCGGGCCTGGGCACCTTCGTCCAGGCACGGCGCTTCGGTCCGGTGGGCTCGGGTCTGTTGTGCCTGCAAGGCACCAGTTTCTCGTTCATCAGCGTCATCCTCAGTGCCGGTTTCATGGTCAAGGCCCGGGGCGGCGGCACCGATGAAATCCTCGCGACGATCTTCGGCGTATGCTTCTTTGCCGCCTTCATCGAAGTGGTCTTGAGCCAGTTCATCGGCAAGCTGCGGATGCTGATCACCCCGGTGGTGACCGGCACCATCATCACCCTGATGGGCCTGTCGTTGATCAAGGTCGCCATGACCGACATCGCCGGCGGCTTCGGCGCCCCCGACCTTGGCGCCGCCAGTCACCTGGGCCTGGCCGCCCTGGTGCTCGGCACCATCGTGGTGTTGAACCGGGTGGACGTGCCGTTCCTGCGCCTGGGCGCGATTGTCATCGGCCTGACCCTCGGCTACGCCGTCGCCTGGCTGCTGGGCCACGTCGATTTCGCCAGCCTGCCGGCCGTGCCGCTGATGAGCGTGCCGGTCCCGTTCAAGTATGGCTTTGCCTTCGACTGGGTGGCATTCGTCCCGGTGGCGGTGATTTTCCTGGTGTCGCCGCTGGAAGCGGCCGGTGACCTGACCGCCAACTCGATGATTTCCCGTCAACCGGTCAAAGGCCCGGTGTACATCCGCAGGATCAAGTCCGGACTGTTGGCCGACGGCCTCAACTCCGCCATGGCCGCCGTATTCAACAGCATGCCGATGGTGACTTTCGCGCAGAACAACGGAGTGATCCAGCTGACCGGCGTGGCCAGTCGCTATGTGGCCTTTTTCATTGCCGGCCTGCTGGTCCTGCTGGGGCTGTTCCCGATGATCGGCGCCGTGCTGCAGCTGATGCCCAAACCGGTGCTCGGCGGTGCGGAGCTGGTGATGTTCGGCACCGTCGCCGTGGCCGGGATCAAGATCCTCGCCGAAGCCGGCTTGCATCGACGCAACATGCTCATCGTGGCGATTTCCATCGGCATGGGCCTGGGGGTGGCGGCCGTGCCGGAAGTCTTGCGCGAGTTGCCGAAAGCGCTGCACAACATCTTCGAATCGCCGATTACCGTCGGCGCGTTGTGCGCTATCGTGCTGAACATCTTCCTGCCCGAGGAATTCATCGAGCTGGAAGAGGACGATTTCGATCCGGAAGCCTCGATCCTTCAGGTCATGGAAAACCCGGATGTGCCGGCCAAGGCTGAGCCCCTCACGCCTGCGATTGTCGCACCGTTGAACCGCTAGACAGGCTCAAGGCCGAACCCAGGTGGTTCGGCCCTCTCGGTGCTACGCCAGGCTCTGGGCCTGAGCCAGACCCAATCGCGGAACAACCTGCCTTATGTGTTGCGCGGCAAACTGGCTGGAGGGTTGTTCGGCACCAAGCGTTTCGTGGATAGTGGCAAGCTCAGTCTGTCGGGGCCTACCACCGGCAGCCGCTCATGGCGATTTCAAGGAGCTGCACGCAACATGGACGCCGCACCCACGCTGTACACCGAACGTCTGATCTTGCGCCCGCTGGAACTGGCCGACGCCGACGCCATCCAGCAGCAGTTCCCCCACTGGGACGTGGTGCGCTACCTGAACGCCTTGGTACCATGGCCCTACCCCGCCGACGGCGCGTTGATTTACCTGCGCGACATTGCCTTGCCGGCGATTGCCCGTGGCGAAGAATGGCACTGGTCGATTCGCTTGAAGTCGGCACCTGGGCAACTGATCGGCAATGTCAGCCTGATGAATGAACAGGACAACAACCGCGGCTTCTGGCTCGGCCTTAAGTGGCAAGGTCAGGGGTTGATGACTGAAGCCAGTGAGGCTGTCACCGCGTACTGGTTCCAGGTCCTCGATCGCGCCGTGCTGCGTGTCCCCAAGGCGGCCTCCAACATCGGCTCGCGCAAGCTTTCGCAACGGACCGGCATGCGTTTGATCCGCACGGAGGTAGGAAACTTTGTCAGCGGTCGCTGCGCGAAAGAGCTCTGGGAAATCACTCGCGCAGAGTGGCAGCAACAGCGCTATGAACGCGGTCACTTGTAGGAGCTGGCTTGCCAGCGAAAGCGTCCGAAAGACCAACGCAATATTCAAGGACGCCTTCGCCGGCAAGCCGGGCTCCTACAAACGAAAGCGTGCGAAAGACCAACATAGGGTTCAACGACATCGTCGCTGTAAAGTCAGCGTCTGCAATGGTTTACGAAGTGAATCTGACGCCCGGTTTAGGCCGCTCATCCACGCTCAACTCGAATACGTCGGGGCGCGCGTAGTGGCCGACGACGTCGTAGTCGTAGCGTGCGCGAATCAGGTCGTCGGTGTCGATTTCAGCGGTGAGCAGTCCGCGCTCGCCGCGTAGCGGTCCGGCCAGTACGTCACCCATCGGCCCGACAATAACGCTGCCGCCGGCAATCAACGGCCGGTCCGCCGGCCAGTTGGCGATCTCCATGCCCAGGGCTTGCGGCGAGTCCTGGACCTGACAGGCGCTGACCACAAAGCAGCGCCCTTCATGGGCGATGTGGCGCATGCTCACCTGCCACATCTCCCGCTCGTCCACTGTTGGCGCACACCACACCTCCACGCCTTTGGCGTACATCGCCGTGCGCAGCAGCGGCATCATGTTTTCCCAGCACACCACCGCGCCGATCCGCCCGACTTGGCTGTCGATCACCGGCAAGGTCGAGCCATCGCCCTTGCCCCAGATCAGTCGTTCGGTGCCCGTGGGCATCAGTTTTCGGTGTTTGGCGACCAGACCGGCCTGCGGATCGAAGTACAAGGCCGTGCAATACAAGGTGCTGCCGGCACGCTCGATCACACCGATCACCAGGTTTGCGCCCGTGCGCGCCGACAGCCCGGCCAGCGCTTCGGTTTCCGCGCCCGGCACATCGATGGCGTTGGCGAAATAACGGGCGAACGCTTCCCGACCTTCTGGCAGTCGATAACCCAGTTGCGTGCCGAACCCCTCGCCCTTCGGGTAACCGCCGAGCAACGCTTCGGGCATGACCACCAGCGCCGCGCCGGCATCAACGATGGCGTTTTCGTACGAGAGGATCTGCTCCAGGGTTTCGGCCTTGCCACCAGGCAGTGCGCCGATTTGCAGTGCAGCAACGATTGACTTGGGCATTGCGCTAACTCCATTCGAATCGGGTGTTGCTCATTCTCAGGCGCTACCGGATCATGAATAAAGCCCAATTCACTGCTGAATGATATGAACGCAATTAATATCACCACCGTCGACCTCAACCTGCTCAAAGTCTTCGAAGCCTTGCATGAAGAGTCCAGCGCCAGCCGCGCGGCATTGCGCCTGGGCGTCACGCAGTCGGCGGTGAGCGCGGCATTGCGCCGGCTGCGCGAGGTGTATGGCGATCAGTTGTTCGTACGCACCGGCCGAGGCCTGGCGCCGACGCTCAAGGCCAATCAGTTGAAACCGGTGGTCAGCGACGCACTGAACAAATGCCGGCAAAGCCTGGCGATGGTCGATCCGGCTGCCCATCACTACGAAGGCCGTTCGGTCGCGGTGGGCATGTCGGATGACTTCGAAATCGCCTACGGTCGCCGCTTGATCGAAGAAATCGCCCGCTGCGCGCCGAAGTTGCGCCTGATCTTCCGCCAGACCCACAGCCAGATCGTCGCCCAGGCGTTGATGGAGCGCAGCATCGACCTGGCGATTACCGCAGGGGGCTTCGCCGAACGCTTGCTCAGTCGCCAGGTACTGGGAGAAGGCGATTATCTGTGTCTGGTTGACCCGGCGAGTCTGGCCGCAGGACAGCAGTCCATCGACCTTGAAGAATTCGTCGCCCGTGAACACATCCTGGTGTCATCGGGTGGCTTTATCGGAATCACCGACGAAGGATTAGCCGCATTGGGCCTGAGCCGGCGGGTATGCGCGTCGACCACGCATTTTGCGGCATTGCCGCATCTGCTCAAGGGCAGCCAGGCGGTGGCGACCATTCCGGCCCATGCCGCCCGAAGCATCGCAGCGCTCAGCGGCCTGGCGCTGCTGCCCTGCCCTTTGGCGCTGCCGCGTTACCCGATCGAACTGGGCTGGCGCACCAGCACGCAACTCGATCCGCTGGTGTTGAAAGTGCGCGAGGCGATTATCGCGAGCTTTTTGTAGGAGCCGGCTTGCCGGCGAAGGCG
Source organism: Pseudomonas sp. SbOxS1 (assembly GCF_013416725.1). Taxonomy (NCBI): domain Bacteria; kingdom Pseudomonadati; phylum Pseudomonadota; class Gammaproteobacteria; order Pseudomonadales; family Pseudomonadaceae; genus Pseudomonas; species Pseudomonas sp. SbOxS1. Next base: position 56,584 of record NZ_JAAVXC010000047.1, on the reverse strand, counting down.
TCCTTGAGCGTTGCGTGGGTCTTTCGCGCGCTTTCGCTGGCAAGCCAGCTCCTACAAGGTGGTATGGCCAATATCGGATGCGACCCGGTTATTTGGCTGCCATCAGTCGATTGACTTCACTTCGCACCATGTTCGAGAACTCCGGTGGCGACATGCCGTCCAGCTCGGCGCGGACCCACTCGGCCCATTTACCCTTGCGCTTGGCGCGCTCGCCGAACAGACGTGCGGCTTCGCCCTTGGCCTTGCCCAGGTTGTTTTGCCAGAGTTCGAACAGACGGGATTTCTCGTCTTCCAGCGCTGCACGCTCGGCAAGGGGTTTGTCGGCCAGATTGAAACTCATGGGAAATTACCTGCTGCGTAAATAGGCGACATCTTACACTGTAGGAGGAAATGTCCCGCGCTGGATTTTTCAACAGGATGGCGTCCGCAGGCAAAATCACTGCAACTTTTTCCGTCGTGCCGGACTCCATTGTTCACTGCCCATTACCTGCAAGGAGTCACCCAATGGCCCGCAAAACCGCCGCACAAGCCGCTGAAGACCAGATCAAGGACCAGGCTTTCAGCGAACTTCAGTCGCTGATCGAAGAGTCGGAAAAACTGCTCAAGAGCAGTGCGTCACTGGTTGGTGAAGAAGCGGACACGCTTCGCGGACAAATCGCCCTGAAACTCCAGCAGGCACGGGACTCGGTCACCAGCGTGCGCGCCCGCACCTTGCCGGCGGTCGAGGCCACTGAAACCTACATTGGCGGGCACCCATGGCAGACCGTGGCCATTTCCGCCGGGTTTGGTCTGGTTGTCGGCTTGTTGTTGGGCCGACGTTAAGACCCTGTGGGAGCGAGCCTGCTCGCGAAGAGGGAGTGTCAGGCAACATTGATGTTTACTGGTACTCCCTCTTCGCGAGCAGGCTCGCTCCCACAATTCATGTCATTCGCACTTCAATTTCCAGCCAATTCCCGCAAATTCGCCAACGTATCGGCATCCAGCTGAATGCCGCCCGCGCTGGACTTCGCCCGCTGATGATGACGCCGATCCCCCGGCAACCGCTTGAGCCCCACACCGTGCATCTGACGCACCAGCTCCTGGCTGCGCTCGGCAAAGCCCTGCCCGGCCGCCTTGCTCGGGTCGATCACGATCAACAGTTGGCCGGTCCACGGGGTCTTGGCCCCCGGGTGGTTTTTCCAGTCAAACTCGAACGAGAAGTTGCCGCCAGTCAACGCCGCTGCCAACAGCTCCACCATCATCGACAGCGCCGAGCCCTTATGCCCACCAAACGGCAATAAAGCACCGCCCTCCAGGATCGCTTTCGGGTCCTGGGTTGGCTGACCGAGGCTATCGACGCCCATGCCCGCGGGCAATCGTTCGCCCTTGCGGGCGGCGATCTGCACGTCGCCATGGGCAATCGCGCTGGTGGCCAGGTCGAAGACAATCGGCTCACCGCCTGCCCGCGGGGCGGCGAAGGCGATCGGGTTGGTGCCGAACAGCGGGCGATCGGCGCCGTGCGGCACCACGCAAGTCATGCTGTTGACCACACTCAACGCCACCAGCCCTTCGTAGGCGAACGGCTCGACGTCCGGCCACAACGCTGCGAAGTGATGGGAGTTACGAATCGCCAACACCGCAATGCCGGCACTGCGCGCCTTTTCCACCAGCAAGGCGCGTGCAGCGGCGAGCGCCGGTTGGGCGAAACCGTTGCCGGCGTCGACCCGGACAAAACCCGAGGCCACATCCTCGACCACAGGCTTGGCCTGGCCATCGACCCAGCCGCTCTTGAGCGTCGACACGTAACCGGGAATGCGGAACACGCCATGGCTGTGGGCGCCATCGCGCTCGGCACCGGCGCAATTGAGGGCCAGTGTCCTGGCGACCTCGGCGGAGGTGCCGTGGCGAACGAAAATGCGTTCGAGCAACAGCACCAGAGAATCAAAATCCAGGGTTGAGTTGGCCGAACTGACTGCCATTTCAGGCGAAGCGGTCATCTGAAGCTCCAGTTTTATTGTTAGAGGCGGGCAACAGGTCGATTAAGTGCTTTCTTACCGGCGTCCTGTCAAGTCTCTCGCGCAAGCAATATGTACCGCACCCTGCCTTTGCCCGCCCCCTACTGTTGCCCCTCGACCCAACGACCTGCGCTGAACACCGTCGCAGCCCATCGAGGAAAGACCATGACAACACCTGCACTGCCGTATTTTTTTGAGGACGCCGAGACCGCATCCATTGCCAAGCAATTGGGCGAACGGGAAACCGAGCTGGGCTTTACCCTGGACGATCTGGACTGGCTGAACAACGTCTATATGGCGACCCAGGAAGCCCGCAAAGACCATGAAAATCCCATGCTGGCCTATCAGTTGCTGTTGTCTTTGCCCGGCAAGGCCGGCGTTCCTTTGGCCGGCGCCTTTGCCATGAGCCGGCCCGACAATGGCGCGGTCACGCTCTACACACCGTGGCAAGGCTTGATCAAATTCGCAGGCATGGATGCACTCAAAAACAAACTCAAGGAATGGTTGGCCCAGGCCACTGGAAAACGTGAGCTGTTGCGCTTCCTCTCCATCGAACAGCGCCTGCCCCTGGCCGCCGCCGCTGCACTCGATGTCTCCACCCGCGAAATCGAAGGCGCGGTATTCGCAAATCAGGAACTCACGCTCAAGCAACAGCAGGACCAAAACCTCGAGGCGATGACGGCTGAGTTGGTCAAGATGCCCACCTTGCAATCAATGCTGGACGACCTCCTCAAGCGCGCGTTGCACACGCCGTTCCCCAACCTGGACCAACGCCTGACGCGGCTGAACAGTTTTGTCAGTACCGGTGCCTTTGATCACCGTGGAGCGCCCCATGCGATTGCAACGATGTCACTGAGCGAGGCCCTCCTGCATTTTTATCTAACGAATCAGTGGCCGACGGGCGACTTGAGGGTGTTCACCCATCCCGAGCGCGCCATCGGCAGCGATGCCGACAACCTGGCCTGGGAAAGCGCCGTAAAAACAATCGCGCAAAGTTTCACGTTTCACCTGCACAGCCTGCTTGAGGCGTTCTGGAACACGGCCATGAGCAATGGCTTGTCGCGCCGGGCTTTTTTCACCGAGGGCCTGTGCGACACTTTTCACACGAAGCTGTTACACCAGCGCCGGCAGAACACGTTGACGTCAGAGCAATACCTGCGACTGATGAATGTCAGTCTCGCCTCGCTCACAATTGATCCCCTTCGCATCGAAAAAGTGCGGCTCACCGCCCCTTTTAAACATTCCGCAGAGCTTGCCTCGACCTTGATGATCGGCGATGCGAACACCCTGGGTTTCCTCTACAGCCCGTCCCGAGGCATCGACGTCACCAGCAACCTGTCAGCGGTGAACACAATCCTGCGGCAACAGCTCAGAAGCGAAGGACATGCAGACACGCTGCTCAATTTCATGTCATTGGACGAACGCAGCACGTTTCTTGGACTGCAACCGAACGATTGGGCGATCGTCGGTGAACCCATCGTCGGCCCGGTGTTTGCACACGTGATGACTGACATCATCGAAAAACAAAAGCAAAACCTCAGCCATGCATTGGGTTGTTACCGTGAAAGCGATGGCACGCTGGACTCTCACGCCTTGCTCGACAATGCCCTGGACGTCCGGGGATTGATCGATCCCCGCTTGCTGCTGCCTGAAAGCGCAGGACGCTGGAGCACTCGACCGGACCGACACGTGAGCACGCGACCAGCCACCGTGCGCGCCGAGTCGGCCAAACAGCAGATGTCGACGCTAAGCTCGGTCGAACAGGCGCTCGATGAACTCCACAAGAAACACCCGGCCATTCCCACGACAACCCGAACATTCGCCGATGCGCTAGACCTCGTCAGTTCATCATTGGCGGGTTTGAAATCGAGCTTTACCCACACCCTGTCAACGGCACTTCACAGTGAATTGGAGCTTCACACCATCTCGCGCACCCTGGGTGCGACGGAACAGGCGATCGTCAAAACCGTGCTCGATACGCCTGCACGCGTGCTGCGAAGGGCATTGAACGGCTTTTTTCCGGAGGTCTTTTCCCTGGCGTTGAAGGCTGGTGCCGCTGCAACCCCGCTGAAACTGGCCAGTTGTTTTGTCCTGACTGAACGGGGCGGCCTGGATCCGGTGCACTCGGGAAAGGCCATTTTGTGGACACCCGCACTGGGATTTGAAGCCTTCAAGGCCCTGACGCCGTTAATGGACGAGCTCGAACGGCGTCTTAAGGACGAAAATCATCGCTCCACGCTTCTGGAAAACCTCGGCCGTAGCGAACGATCGCCAGGCAAGGCCTACACGCTGGCGCCACTGCAACAGGTCCTTGGGCATTTCCTCAGCCATTTGCAAGGCTCCTTTGTTGATCTGGACCAGGCCCTTGTCACCCGTGCACTGGCCACCCCGCTCTCCCCCGCGCCGCTGGCCAGCCTGCTCAATCTGGTGGCCCTGCGTCAGCCGATGACCGGACTGAGTCGTGCAACCGACATCGCCCAGTCCCTGATCACCCAGCAAAAACTGCCGGCGTGGCTGGCCAAGGCGCCGATCAAAGAGCTGATCCTGCATGGCGAACTGCTGCAGCAATACGTGAACAACGTCAAGGACGGCCAGGATTACCTCACCGGCATCCGCTCGTTGCAGCGCACCGCCCACCATGAACTGGAAAAACAGCTCCTGGCAGACGACTTCAACGTTGATCCGGACAAGGTCCAGGTCGAGATCAGCGCGAGTACCTGGACGGCGCCCCGCAAACAGACACTGACCGATTTTGCGCTGGCTCACCTCAAGGACCTGGACACCGTCGCCCTCAAACTGACGTCGCTAGACACCACGGACATTCCAGAAGGCATGGACGAACGCTATGTCAAAGACCTGGTACGCAACCTGAAACCGGGTGAGCATCAGCAGAAAATACTCAGCGCGGCCCTTGCGGACACCGAGGCAAACGCGGATCGCAGGCAGCGTTTCTACAAGCAACTGCCCTGGCAACTGATGCACCACGCCCACGTGGAGAAACTGCAGGAGCGCCTGAGCGAAACCGGGTTCGACCTGATCCGCCAGGTCATGGACATGCCTGACGCCCTCGCCCGTAAAGCCGTCGAGGGGGCCCACGCGATCGTCCGCCCCCTGGAGTTGCTCGGTGTCAGGAGCGGACAAGCCGTCAAGGTGCCAGGCGTCTATCTGATCGGTTCATCAGCCGACAGCACAGCGCCGCAGGTGCTGGTCGCCCCTCACAGTCCACGACACGGGATAAAGGAATACCCAAGCGAAACCCAGCTGCTGGCAGAACTGAAGTCCCGCGGTGCGCTGCTCGATTGGGTGCTCATGAACCTGGAGAATCCTGAGCGGATATTGCTGGAGACCCGGATGGCGACGCGCAGCAACCGGGTTGAAAGAGCCGTGCCGTTGGCTGCCGAAGTCACGCTGGCGTCCAACCCGATCAAGGGGCACCTGTTCGGGCAATTGTTCCGTGATAATGCCGCGTTGCTGGGCCGATTGCTCGGTTGTCAGTCCGATGACAAAAAACAGGGTGCGTGGGCAACCATCAAGCACGTTCTGGGTGAAGACCTGCACGCGGCGTATTCGTTTTTCATGGGCAAGCTCGCCTACCCTGTCACGGTGTATCACAGCTACCTTGACATCAAGAAATCCGCCGAAGACCTGCAAGCGCGCAAATGGGGGCCGGCTGTCAGGGAGTTCATCAGCGGCATGGCTCAACTTGCTACGTTGCGCCAATCCCTGGACACTCCCGCGCCGTCGACGCCGACCGTTGCGGCGCAAGAAAAACCCGAAGCCACCTGCAAATGGCAGGACATCAAGGTCACCGCCCGCGAGCGTACAGACTTGCAGCGTCATGAACGCCTCGACGTCGACCTGGGTTCGCTCAAGCCAGACTCAACGCCCGGGCTCTACGCGCACCAGACGACCAAACAACTTTACGCGCCGGTGGAAGGTAAAGTGTTTCCGGTGGCCAAACGCGGCAGCCACTGGCGCATCGCAGACACAGAGACGCTCGGCCCTTTACTGCGGCAAAACGTGGCGAAGCAATGGGTACTCGACCGGAATACACCGTCACCGCAATTTAGCATTCTCAATCAGGTGGAAACTCTGGCAGCGGTTCGGGGCGGCATGAACGTCGACGCCCGTGGAATGTCGCAGATACGATGTTATTTCCCATACAAGGCTCGGCAGATCGACCAAGCGCTTGACCAGGCAACGAGCTATGCCTGGAACAGTTTTCAAAACCTGAAGCTGCTCAGGGACCCCAACATCACCGACTCCCCCGTGCATCAACTCATCGAGCGTTTCATCGATGTGCCAGAGGTGGAGCCCGCACATGTGGACAAACTGGAAAAGGTCGTGGGCGACATGTTTACCGCGCTGTTGGACCCTACGCTTAGAAAGCCCAAGTCCGATCGCTTTGTCGTCGGCAGGGTAATCCAAGGCGCAGAAGATACATTCGCCTTTATGGTTCCGACGGACAAAAACAAAAAGATCTACCTGGGAGAAAAATTCTTCCTTCCCCGTTTCGACTATTACCGCCGACATCTTACCGACACGGACTTCCCGATCCGCACGCATGCCCAGGCGATAACGCTCCTGCATGAGCTTTCACACATTGTTTGTAAAACCGAGGACATTTCCTATCTCGATCCTGGTAGACCCTTTCCTGACCTGATCGAAACGGCCAGCGTCAGGGCCACTCAGCTCAAGGATGCATTGACCAACCTTCAAGACACCGCACTGTCACTCAAGACACCTTGTACAGAACTGTTCATGACCAGGAATTCCGTGACCGACAAGTGGGAAGAGCCGGGAAGTTCTACCTTGGAAGATACCGATCGGGTCAAAGATCATATTCTGGCGTTGACCGGCGCAGACAACCTGGCCGGTGCTCGCAATACGTTCAAACATAACCCACTGACCCGGCTGGCAGTACAACTCGGAAACGCCGACAGCGTGGCCTGGTTAATCAGTCATCTCGGGCGCACGTTACACGTCAACACACCTTGATTTCAGAAAATAAACAGCCGTTTGATGGGTAAATGCCATGACGGCTGTTCTCGCAGACTGCCCTCAAGGTTAGAATGCGGGAAATCAGGATGAGTCAATGACCGACAGCCCTCTCTCACAAGCCCAGTTTGACGCCATCACCGATGCCGCCGCGCATTGGTGCATGCGCCTGCATGCACCGGACTGCACCGTTGCAGAGCGACAGGCATTCGAGCAGTGGCTGGATGTTCATCCGCTGCACCTGGTGGAATACCAGGCCATGCTGGAAATCTGGGAAGTGGCAGGCGACCTGCCGCGCCCCGAATCCAACATTGTGCCAATGGTTCGCCACAGCCGGACATCCTGGCGTACATTTGGCATGGCGGCGGCCGTGTGTGCTCTGGCGTTGCCTTTGGCGGCTTACAGCGGCTGGAACCTGGGGTGGCTGCCCAATTCCTACCAACACTTCGAGGCGACCGACAATGTGCGCCAGGTCACCTTGAAGGACGGCAGCCAGGTGGAACTGAACCTGGGCAGTGAGTTGACCTACAGCAACTACAAGGATCGACGCCAGGTCACCCTGGGCAAAGGCGAGGCCTTCTTCAGCGTCAGCCACGACACGTCCCACCCGTTCGTAGTCAAGGCGGCCGAAGGGCGGATCCGGGTCACCGGGACAACATTCAACGTCTGGATGTATGAAGACCAGGTGAAAGTAAACCTGATCGAAGGCTCGGTGCTGGTCAGCAGCAACGATGACCTGCCGGGGGACGGCTTGCGGCTCGGCCCTTCGATGCAGGCGAGCTATCGCCATGGCGACTACATTCCGCGAATCAGCCAGACCTACGACAATGACAATTCGCTGGCCTGGCGCAGCGGCAAGCTGGTGCTCGACGACCTGGCGCTCAACGAGGCCCTGCCGTTGATCAACCGCTACCTGGAAAACCCCTTGGTGATCGCCGACAACAGTACCGGCGCCATCCGCATCGGCGGCATCTACAACATCAAGGAACTCAATACCCTGGTGACGTCCCTGCCCAAGGTGCTGCCGGTCTACCTGACCCGTAACAAGGACGGCAACCCGGTCCTCAACTCGATTCCGCAGCAAGCGCCGAAAAGCTGAAGGCCGCCACCCTTGCGGGGTGCGGCCTTCATGCATCAATCAAATACGCCCCAATCTACTGAACAGCCAGCTTTGTGTCCTGCTCACGGATAGTCTGCGCCTGATAGTCCGGATCGGACTTGATTTGCTGCTCGGTGAACGGCAACACACTCAACTGCTTCTGCGAAAACGCCAGCGTCTGGTCCCGGGCGTATTTCGAGGCCGGATCACTCGACAGCGAGAGCGCCAGCAACCCCTTGGCCTGCGGGCCCTTTTCATCGAAGGTCACCACTTGCAGATAGCTGGTGCCGCTGACCACTTCGCGTTTGCCGTCCGTCCTGGGCACGCTCTGGATGGCATTGTAGACGCCCAGCGTACCCGGCCCGCCGTGGATCGGCGTTTGCTCCCCGCCGCTGCTGACCACCTGGACATCGCCCCAGCGCGTGTCTTTCCTGAGCCCTGACGCCTTGACCTGTTCTGCCGATGCCAGCATCGCCTGGCGCAGCGCCTGCGCTACTGGCGCACGCTCAATCGCCAGGCCGCGCGGCGTGTGCTGCGGATCCAGCGGATCGAACGCCACGCGCCAGATATCGGGCAGCTGTTCCAGCGGCTCCATGACATTCTGGAAATGCACGAAACCCACTCCGCTGTCGAGATTGGCCTTGCCATCCCACGCCTTGAGGCTGGCACACAGCGGCGCCAGCGCCTGTGCATCGGCCCCCAGGTCCGCCGCGCAGAATTGCAACAGGTCCGGCATCACTTGCGCCGCCTGATACACCTGATCGTCCATCACCATGTGCTGCAGATCCGCCGCCGCGATCGGCCCGGACTTGGCCAGTTTACCCAGGCGATCGAGGGCAAAGCGCGCGCGCAGGCCCAAGGGCTGGCTGTCCTGGCTGATCAATGGCGAGAACCCGGTGAGCGGCTGCGCCGGGTTGGCCAGCCAGGCCGAATCATTGGAATGCTGCACGAAGTCCTTGCGCAACAGTTGTGGCAACTTGTCCGCCGCATAGATGCCTTTTTGTGCGGCTTGCGGGTCGATGTCCCAGGCGCAGGCGCTGTTGGAACCGTCGAGGACGATCATCTGCAAGCCGATCCGTGGATCACTGCACTGCGCGAGTTTTTCGCGGCTGACGTTCGGCACCACCGACAGGTTCATGTACAGCGTCTGGCCCTGATCGTCCGCCGCCAGGGTATTGACCCACGGGATACCCTGGATTTCATGGACCGAGGCCTGGAATTCCTTGAGGCTGCCGGCACGGTTCATCGCGTACCACTGCTGCAACACCCGGTCATTGTCCAGGTTGGCGTCGCGCAAGCTGTAGGCGTACTGGTTGTCCCAGTCCAGCTTGCCAGGCCATTGCACGATCGGGCCGAACTGCGAGCTATACACTACGTGGGAAACCGACTTGACCGAGCCGTCGGGCTGCTTGAGGTCAACCGTCAGTGTCTGTTTGTGCATCGGCAGGGATTTGCCGTCGAGCAGGTAACGGGTCGGGTCCTTGGGATCGAGCTGCAGGCGATACAGGGTGAAATGCTTGGACGAATCCACGGTGTGGGTCCAGGCCAGGTGTTGGTTGAAGCCAATGTTGATCATCGGCAGGCCGGGCAACGCGGCGCCCATCACGTCCAGCTTGCCGGGGATGGTCAGGTGCATCTGATAGAAACGCATCCCGCCGACCCACGGGAAATGCGGGTTGGCCAACAACATGCCGCGGCCATTGAACGAGCGCTCGCTGCCCACTGCGACGGCGTTGCTGCCGCGGTCAAGGGCAAAACGCTGCATACGCACGTCGGCCACCCGGAATGCTGCCTGTTTGCCACCGCTGCCCGCGACCGCAGCCGGTGGCGTCGCCCCCGCCAGGGCTTCGGCAAATTGCCCGACGCCGCCCTCGACCAGCAGGCGCCGGGTCAGCTTGACCAGATCCATCGCGGTGATGTCCCGCACCCAATCGCCCTGGCACTGCTGCGGCAGTCCCTGGACCCGACGTTCGCCGAGGAAGCGGTTGTAGCCGGCCACATAACCTTCCATCAGCTGCCGTACTTCAGGGGTTTGCGCCTGCCAGAAAGCATCGACGGCCTGCGGAGTGTTCAACCAGGTGAAAAACAGATCGCTGACGCGGTTTTCACGCTCCTCGACGGTAAACTGGTCCGGGCCGAAAAACCGTGAGCGCTGACCGTTCACCGTGGCGATCTCGTTGGCCAGCAAACACAGGTTATCCTGAGCGTAGGCATAGCCGATGCCGAAACCGAGCCCCCGCTCGTTCTCGGCCCGAATATGCGGCACACCGAAACTGGTCCGGCGGATATCGGCACTGGCCTGCTCAGGCTGACTGCGCGCATTCGCCGCAAGACTCAGCCCCAGACACACACCCGCCAGGCTCATCCTGGCTAACTGGCTGGAAATAATCACACTCGCTCCTGATCGAAAAACGATGGTCACAGTTCTGCGTACAGACACGCACTGCGCATTCTTCTAGGGACGAAGCAAACGAGGAAAATTTAGGAGGCTGGATGGCGGTCCCGAACCGCATTTCACGTCATGACGACGAAATTTCTACATTCAAGCCTTCATGATTTGGGTCGCTCATACGTCTTATCAGGTAAGAGCGCCCAATTTTTCCCGATCAGGCTCTGAAAAGGAGTTTTCGCCATGTACAACTCGCAACTGCCAACGGACGGTAGCAACGCGTCAAAGGGCACTTCCGTTGGAGTCGGTGTTTTCGACCAGCGTACCGAGCGCCACGGCAACGAGCGGATTCGCCTCCTGCTCAAGAGCTTTGGCCTGCGCACCAGTCTGATTCGCCTGAAAGTCATCGACGCCTTGCTCTCGGCCGCCGAAAACGACCGCAGCCTGGGCGTGCGCGGCGTACACACGCACTTGCTGGAACTGGATATTCCGCTGTCGTTCCTCAGTGTGCGAGAGGTGTTGAAACGCTTGTGCAGCGAAGGCGTGATTGTCCTCAACGCGGACAAGAGCTACAGCCTCCACCCACGGGCCGCCGCCCTGCTGCACAACGACTGATCGAGCCAGGCCCGGGGTTGCCGCTCAGGGCTTGACCTTGCGGCGCATCACGCCGTTGATGACCACCACGACCACCGCCACGCCAATGGCGATGTACTGAAACAGTTTTTCGCTGATGACGCCGGTGTTCTGCAAATACGAAAGGCCAAACATGGTCCCCAGTACCACGAGGGAGATCAGAATCGAGTATTTCAAACGTTGCGACTGAGTCATTGGCAATTCCTGAACCTGAAAAAATGTATCCGCTGTTTATCCGCCTGCCTGCCGGGCTCCTGCCGTATGGCGGGGATGGGCGGTGGCAAACGGGGGGTTATGTTACAGCCGATGAAGATTTTTAGCTTTATCGGGGGGACTGGGGCCTGACAGCTGACTCTTTTTTCGGTGTACATATCCGTTGCTGCGGTAACGGCCTCTTAGGGTTTCGCCCTTACGGCGACTCACTTTTTCAAACGCCGGAGTGCCGGCCCAGCAAAAAGTAAGCAAAAGGCTTTGCCCCACCACTTGGTGCCTCGCTTAGGCTCGGCATGCCCTCACTCCGGCATTGCTCCGTGGGTCGCCGCGCTGGGCCATCCCTGGCCCAGCGCGGCTAAACCGGCGTCCTGCCGGTTTACCCACTGCGCAATGCCTGCGTTCGGCCATCGTGGTTAACGGGGCACCCAGATCAAAATCAAAAGCGAGGCGGCCTTAAAGCCGACCTGACTTTTACAGATACCTCAATCCCCTGTAGGAGCCAGGCTTGCCGGCGAACCAGGCGCTGCAGTGTGTCTGTTACACCGCATTATCGTTCTTCGCCGGCAAGTCGGATCGCCGCACCGCTGGCTCCTACAGGGGGAAATGCGTACGGCTCCCGATCAGGTCGGCTTTAAGGCCGCCTCGCTTTTGCGTTTGATCTTGATCTGGCTTTTGATTTTCTTGCCCCATCGAGAGGCCGAGTGGAGGTTCTGCGCAGTGGGTAAACCGGCATGGATGCCGGTTTAGCCGCGCTGGGCCAAGGATGGCCCATCGCGGCGACCCACGGAGCAGGACCGGAGCGAGGGTACCCCGAGCCTTAGCGAGGGGCCGAACGCCAGGGGCAAGAGCCCTTGGTTACTTGGGGCTCTTCCAAGTGACTCGCCGTAAGGGCGAAACCCTAGGTGGCCGTTACCGCAGGAATGGATATGTACGCCTGAAAGACAATCATCAGCAGCGATGACGCCTTCGCCGGCAAGCCGGGCTCCTACAGTAAAGGCGAAACCCTAAGTGGCCGTTACCGCAGCAACGGATATGTACACCGTCACCAAACAACAGCTCGGCTGCCAACCTGACAAACTCGTCATCTCCCCCTCATCCACCTGACAGCTTTGATCTACGATGATAGGGCCGGGCAGCTCTGTAGCAATTCGAAACACACCTTGAACGCCTACCCACAAAAAACCTTCAAAATATAACCTTTCGCCCGCAATCCGAGACCCCTTCCCTCATGCGAACCCCTTTACGTCTGGCCGCCTTGGGCGCCCTGTTCATTTCCTCCCTGGCCCAGGCCGCCGACCTGATCCCGATCGAGGTCCACCGGGATGCCAACTGCGGTTGCTGCAAGAAATGGATCAGCCACCTCGAAGCCAACGGTTTCAAGGTAGAAGACCACGTCGAAAGCAACATGAGCGAGTTCAAGCAACAACACGGCGTACCGCCGCGCCTGGCGTCGTGCCACACCGGCTTGATCAACGGCAAATTCGTCGAAGGCCATGTGCCGGCCGATCAGGTGCTGGCCCTGAGCAAGCGCGATGACCTGCTGGGCGTTGCCGCCCCAGGCATGCCCATGGGCTCGCCGGGCATGGAAATGGACGGCATGAGCGATGCCTATCAAGTGATCGGCCTGAAAAAGGACGGCACCGATGTGGTAGTGGCGGACTACCCCGCCCATTGATTTTCACGGCCTGCTTCGGCTTGTTCCTGGCTGCATTCGGTGCAGCGACTTTGCTGCCGCTGCAGTCCGAAGCGGTGCTGGTTGGCCTGATCCTCAGTGACCGGTACTGGCTGTGGTTGCTGCTGGCCGTCGCCACCCTGGGCAATGTCCTCGGTTCAGTGGTGAACTGGTGGCTGGGGCGCGCCATCGAACGCTTCCAGGACCGGCGCTGGTTTCCGGTTAGCGCCAAACACCTGGAACACGCCCGTCGTCACTATCAACGTTACGGCCATTGGTCGTTGCTGCTCAGCTGGCTCCCGGTGATCGGTGACCCACTGACCCTGGTGGCCGGCGTCATGCGCGAACCCCTGGGGCGCTTCCTGCTGATCGTGACCCTGGCCAAGGGTGCCCGTTATGGAGCACTCGCGTTGGCCACCCTGGGGTGGATGGGTTGAACCAAGTGCCGCGGCGATTGCCTGTTTAATGTCGCCCTAATCATGCCGATCCAGTATCGGCGGATTTTCAACGGAGTTCATCCATGCCCCCTACCCGCTCAAGCTGGCTGTCCGGCCTGCTGCTGACCGCCGCCCTGCCCGCCATCGCTGCCGAAGGCCCGGCCTACGGCCCGGAACTGCAAGGGTTCGAATATCCCTACACCGTCAAGCATTTTGCGTTCCAGTCCCAGGGCAAATCCCTGCAAATGGGCTACATGGACGTGGCGGCCCATGGCAAGGCCAATGGCCGCAGCGTGGTGCTGATGCACGGCAAGAATTTCTGCGGCGCCACCTGGCAGACCTCGATCAAAGCCCTGAGCGACGCCGGCTACCGGGTCATTGCCCCGGACCAGATCGGTTTCTGCACGTCCAGCAAACCGGACCATTATCAGTACACGTTCCAGCAACTGGCGAGCAACACCCAGCAACTGCTCAAGGCCCTTGGCATCCAGAAAGCCACCCTGCTCGGGCACTCCACCGGCGGCATGCTCGCCACCCGTTACGCGTTGCAGTATCCCGAACAGGTCGAGCAGCTGGCCTTGGTCAATCCCATAGGCCTGGAAGACTGGAAAGCCCTCGGCGTGCCCTATCGCACGGTCGATCAATGGTATGAGCGCGAACTGAAAGTGACCGCCCAGGGCATCCACGACTATCAGCGCAGCACCTACTATGATGGCCGCTGGAAACCCGAATTCGACCGCTGGGTCGACATGTACGCGGGCATGGCCAAGGGCCCTGGCAAAACCCAGGTGGCTTGGAACTCGGCGCTGATCTACGACATGATCTTCACCCAGCCGGTGTACTACGAGTTCAAGGACCTGAAGGTGCCGACCCTGCTGCTGATCGGCACCGCCGACACCACGGCCATCAACAAGGACATTGCGCCGCCTGAGGTCAAGGCGAAAATCGGTCATTACGATGTGCTCGGCAAGCAGGTGGCGAAACTGATTCCCCAATCGACCCTGGTCGAATTCCCCGGCTTGGGCCACGCGCCGCAGATGGAAGAGCCGGCGCAGTTTCACAAGGCCTTGCTTGGCTGGCTGGACAACACCCACCCCGTTCCTTGATGAGGTAAGGCTGATGGCGCTACAGATTGCAGTGATTGATGATTGGCAGGACGTGGCCCGCGACGTGGTCGACTGGTCGGCGCTGGAGGCCATCGGCGAGGTTGGGTTCATCCACGACTACCCCGCCGACAACGCGACCCTGGCCGCGCGCCTGGGCGGGTTCGAAGTGATCTGCGTGATGCGCGAGCGCACGCGGTTCGACGACGACCTGCTGCGCCGCTTGCCGAATCTCAAGCTGCTGGTCACCGGCGGCATGCGCAATGCCGCCCTCGACCTCAAGGCCGCCGCCGCGCTGGGCATACAAGTCTGTGGCACCGACAGCTACAAGCATGCCGCGCCGGAGCTGACCTGGGCACTGATCATGGCCGCGACCCGCAACCTGGTGGTCGAAGCCAACGCCCTGCGCGCCGGAAAGTGGCAGCAAGGCCTGGGTGGCGACCTGCATGGCAAGACCCTGGCGATCCTGGGGCTGGGTAGCATTGGCCAACGGGTCGCCCGCTTCGGCCAGGCGTTCGGCATGCGGGTCATCGCCTGGAGCGAAAACCTCACCGCCGAACGCGCCGCCGAGTTCGACGTCACCTACGTCAGCAAGCAGCAACTGTTCGAGCAGGCCGATGTGTTGTCGGTGCATCTGGTGCTCAGCGAGCGCAGCCGTGGCATGGTGGACGCCCAGGCGCTGGCCTGGATGAAACCCACGGCGCTACTGGTCAACACCGCCCGCGGGCCGATTGTCGATGAAGCGGCGCTGATCAAGGCCCTGCAGAAACAACGCCTGGGTGGCGCGGCGCTGGACGTATTCGAGCACGAGCCCTTGCCCGAACATCATCCGTTCAGAACCCTGGACAATGTACTGGCAACGCCTCATGTCGGGTACGTCAGCCAGCAAAATTACCAGCTATTCTTTTCGCAAATGATCGAGGACATCCAGGCTTGGTCGGCAGGAGAACCGATTCGCCTGTTGAGCTGATAACGTAACGGCGGCGACTTGAGTTTTTCTTGCAAATACCACTGGAAAAAATGAATAAATGTTCAGGCTGCGCTGTTTATGTTTCGCATGAAGGGTCATTAGCCCTTCTCAACATTTTCGGCCCGTTCGGAGCATTGCCCATGAATCGCCGTCTCTCGATCGTTACTGCACCGCTGGTGTTTGCCGTTGCGCTGTCCAGTTCCCTGGCATGGGCCAACGGCGAGGAAGATACCCCCGCCAAACCGCAGTGCCCTCGAGGGCAGGTGTTCGACAGCAAGGCACAACGGTGCGTCAAGCAAACCAGCATGCTCTTGCCGGACGCCGACCGCACCGATTACGCCTATCAACTGGCCAAGGACGGGCGTTACGAAGAAGCCCTGGCCCTGCTCGATACGCTCAAGCAACCCAACACCGCCAAGGCCCTGAACTATCGCGGCTACGCCACGCGTAAACTGGGGCGCACCGATGAAGGCATCGGTTATTACCTGCAAGCGGTCAAACTCGACCCGCAGTATGCGCTGGTTCGCGAATACCTCGGCGAAGCCTATGTGACCAAGGGCCGGCTGGACCTCGCCCAGGAACAGCTGCAGCAGATAAAATCGATCTGCGGCAACACCACCTGCGAGCAATACCAGGACCTGGCCGAAGCCATCAACGCTTCATCGAATACCTGACAACCCGATTGGAGGGAGGTCGCTATCGCCAGCGATCAGGAAATAAGGGCAGAACTGGGGCAGCACCTGGCGCGCCTATGGCGCTATGGCCTGCTGTTGTCCCGACAACGGCATGTGGCCGAAGACCTGGTGCAGGCGACCTGCGTGCGGGCGCTCGAACGCGGCGGGCAGTTCGAATCGGGCACGCGCATGGACCGTTGGCTGATGAGCATTCTGCATTCGATCTGGATCAATGAAGTGCGCACTCGCCGAGTGCACCAGGGCCAGGGCATTGTGGATGTCGATCAAGCCCTGTCGTTCGATGGCGAACAGGCGGCACAGACCCATGTGCGCGCCGCGCAGGTGATCCGGCGCGTCGAGGCGTTGCCCGAGGCCCAGCGCGAAACGGTGTTCCTGGCCTACGTCGAAGGTTTGTCCTACCGCGAAGTGGCCGATGTGTTGCAAGTCCCCATCGGCACCGTGATGAGCCGACTGGCCGCTGCACGGCTGAAACTGGCCGAGTACCCGGCCCTGCACGCGGTGCCGAACCCTTCCACCGGAGAACGTCGATGAACGCGAAACTGTCGGATGAGCAACTGGTTGCCTACCTGGACAACCAGCTCGATGCCGAACAACGCACCCGCATCGACGCCGCCATCGCCGAAGACCCGATGCTCGGCCTGCGCCTGCAATGGCTGGACCGCAGCAGCATGCCATTCAAGTCGGCTTACGACGAAGTGACCCGACAAGCCCCGGTCGAGCGCCTGCAAGCCATGCTCGACACCCTGCCCGCTCCGGCACGCCCGGGGCTGAGTCGGCGCTGGTTCCTCGCGGCCGCCGCCGGATTGCTGGCGGGTGGTGTACTGGCGGACCGTTTGTTCCTCGGTTGGCAAACCAGCCAGCAGACCCACAACTGGCGTGGCCTGGTCGCCGACTACATGGTGCTTTACGTACCGGAAACCCTCGACCACCTGCCCAGCGACGAAACTACGCAATTGGCGCAGTTGCGCACCATCGATGCGCGCCTGGGCCTCAATCTTGTGCCGGCAAAACTGGCGTTGCCCCGCGCCCAGTTCAAACGCGCGCAAATCCTTGAGTACGACGGCGTGGCCATCGCCCAGATCACCTACCTGGATCCGGTTCACGGCCCGATGGCGCTGTGCGTCACACGCTCCAACAGCGGCAGCCGGCATTTCGCCAGGGAGCGACGGCACGGGATGAACATTGTGTATTGGGCGGATATGGAACATGCGTGGATGCTGATCGGGCGTCATCCCGTGGTGGATCTGGAGGAGATGGCCACGCAGCTGCGCGGCCGGATCAGCGCCTGAGCCCCCGTTCAGAACTTCACCAGATCCTGCGCTCGCGCAAACGCCCCCACCGGCCCCGTCAGCAAGGTGTATTGCACCTTGTCACCCACTTGAAAACAGTCGCCGCCATCCGCCGTGAGATTGAGCCCGATCCGAATGGCCAGCTGGGAGCAGCCCTCATCAGGCAGGACCATGGCGAACTGGGTCGACGTTGCGTCGATCCAGACTTTCCTGATGGCGTTGATCGTGCCACTGCCGGTTCTTTTTATTGTCGGTGCTTGCATCACTCGCCTCCAGTCCTTGGTGTTTGGCGCGACTACCTGACTGCGATGGACCATCAAACGCCGAATTGGCATGCCTGGCTACTGTCAGGTTTGACAGGTGTGACGCGGTTTCAAACCGGCGCCGGCAACCACAACCGAAACCGCGCCCCGCCCAACGGCGACGCTTGCACGGTCAATGTCCCACCCTGGGCCTCCAGCGCCCGGCGGCTGATCGCCAGCCCCAGGCCAAACCCGCCGGTCGCCCGGTCCCGGCTGCGATCGAGTCGGTAGAACGGCTCGAAAATTCGCTCGCGCTCATCATCCGGGATACCGATCCCGTCGTCGTCCACCCAGATCTCACAGCCTTTGGCGCACACCTGTACGCCGACCTGAATGCGTTTTTCGCAGTAGCGCATGGCGTTGCGCAGCAGGTTTTGCAGGGCGCGGGCGGTGAGGCGCGGGTCGAGGCTGAAGCGCTCGAGCTGGCCATGCAGCAACACGTCGATGACGATGTCCGGCGATTGTTCTTCATCGACGCTGCCCAGGATACTGTCGATGAACTCATCCAGCGACACCTCGATGGGCTCGGGCAGCCGCGCCGGGTTTTGCAGGCGGCTGTAGGAGAGCAATTCCAGCACCAGCTCGTCGAGCTCACGAATGTGATCGACCAGCCCTTGCAAGCGCTCGCGGCTGGTGGCGGGCAAATCATCGGAAAGGGCCAGGGCCAGGCCGAAATCCAGGCGGGTCAACGGGGTGCGCAATTCGTGGGACACCGCGTTGAGCAGGTCCCGCTGCTGATTCAGCAGGTTTTCGATGTCGCCGGCCATGGTGTCGAAGACGTTGGCCAGGCTGCCGATGTTGGAGCTGGCGGCAATCTGCGTACGCTCGCCCAAGTGCCCCTTGCCGAAGCGTTCCGCCGCGCTTTTGAGCCGTTCGAGGTCACGCCAGTGCGGACGCAGCCACAGCAATAGGCACGCCAGCATGGTCGCGCCGATCAGCACGTTGATGCTCCAGTACAACAGGCTGACGTCCATCGGGTCGGGCGGCACGACCATTTGCACTACCGTGCGCTCGTCCAGCGGTGCCACCGCCAGGGTGCGCCAGCCCCAGTCGCCGATGCGCACGACGTTTTCGCCGCGTTGCAAACGCTGCTGTTCCTCAAGGGAAAACTCGGCATCGTCGTTACCGCTGAGCAGGATGTGCAGCGGATGGAACTCCTTGTCCATTTCAGCCGCCAGGGCCGGCCATTGCTCGACCGGAACGGCCTTGAACTGCTTGACCATCAGGGTTTGCAGCCCCCTGGAATAATCGAGGTTGTAGGTGAGGAAGCGCTCGTGGAAGACCTTGATCACCAGGTCCGGCACCAGGTAGATCGCGGCGCTGAACGAAACGATGGTCACCAGGTACAGGCGAAAGAGGATTCTGAACATCGCTTCAGCATTCCCACTCGGATCGGCTGAACAGGTAACCCTTGCCCCACACGGTCTTGATCTTGCGGGCCTCGCCGGCATTGTCGTCGAACTTGCGCCGCAGCTTGGAGATGGCCACGTCCACCGAGCGGTCGGTCCCGTTGAACTCGATGCCGCGCAGGCGTTGCAGGATCTGGTCGCGGCTCAACACTTCGCCCGCATGCCGGGCCAGCACCACCAGCAGGTTGTACTCGCCGCTGGACATCTCCACCGGTTGCCCGCGCCAGGTCACCGTGCGCTCGGACAGGTCAATGCACAGGTTGCCGATGAGGATGCGGTCATTGGCTGCCAATGGCTCGGCAAGGCTGCTGCGCCGCAGCAATGTGCGCACCCGGGCCAGCAGCACCCGGGGCTCGCAAGGTTTGGTGACGTAGTCGTCGGCGCCCATTTCCAGGCCCAGCACCTGGTCGTGGCTGTCGTCGCGGGCGGTGAGCATGAGGATCGGCAAGGTCGCCGAATCGGCGCGCAGCAAACGGCAGACTTGCAGGCCATCGAGGCCGGGCAGCATCAAGTCGAGGATCACCAGGTCCGGCGGCGTGAGCCGTGCGCGTTCGCGCACCTGGTCGCCTCGAGTGATCACGTTGACGGAGTAACCGTTGCGTTCCAGGTAGCTGGCGATCAGCTCGGCAAGTGCGGTGTCGTCTTCGACCAGGAGGATGTTGGGCATGGGGTGTTTCCAGAAATGCTGTGGCGAGCTTGAGGGCCTCTTCGCGGGTAAGCCTCGCTCCTACGGTGTGTGTCGTGCGCGAGATCCGTGATCCCTGTAGGAGCGAGGCTTGCCCGCGAAGGCGGCCTGACAGGCGCAATAAAATTCAAGGGTTCAAGGATATACGCCCCGGCACACACCTGAGCAAAACCCTTACACAATTTCACACAGCACCAACAAAGCTTCACCGCTACCATCGCCCCCGCCCAGTAGGATGCTGGGAGTCATTATTGGGGTCATTCATGTCAAAGAATCCGCTTGCCAGGCTCAGCCTGATCGCACTGGCGTTGGCGCTGGGCGCGTGCGACAAATCGTCGATCGCCGAAGAGCAGCCGCCATTGGCCAGCGTTCGCATCGAAACCGTCGAAACCCGCACGCTGTCGATCAGCAGCGAACTGACCGGGCGCATTGCCGCGCCGCGCATGGCCGAGGTGCGCGCCCGGGTCGCAGGCGTGGTGCTGCAACAAGCCTTTCGCGAAGGCAGTGACGTGAAAAAGGGCCAGGTGTTGTTCCGTATCGATCCGGCGCCGTTCAAGGCTGACCTCGACAGCGCCGAAGCGATATTGCGCAAGGCCGAGGCCAACGCGTTCCAGGCCAGACTGCAAGAGCAACGTTACGCCCAGTTGATCAATGACAAGGCCATCAGCGGCCAGGACTATGACAACGCACGGGCCAACGCCCGGCAAACCGCCGCCGAGGTGGCCGCCAGCAAGGCGGCGGTTGAACGCGCGCGGCTGAACCTGGGTTACGCCACCGTCACCGCGCCGATTTCCGGACGTATTGGCCGCGCACTGGTCACCGAAGGCGCGCTGGTCGGGCAGAACGAAACAACGCCCCTGGCGCTGATCCAGCAACTCGATCCGATCCACGCCGACCTGACCCAATCGACCCGCGAACTCAACGACCTGCGCCGGGCCTTCCGCTCTGGTCAGCTAAAGGAAGTGGGTCAAGGCCAGGCCAAAGCCACCCTGATCGAGGACGACGGCAGCCTCTACCCGTTGCCCGGCAAGCTGCTGTTCACCGACATCACTGTCGACCCGGGCACCGGCCAGGTCATCCTGCGCAGTGAGTTCCCCAACCCGGACCTCGACCTGTTGCCTGGCAGCTTCGTGCGCGTGCGCCTGGAGCAAGCGGTCAACCAGCAAGGCATCAGCGTGCCGCAGCGGGCCATCCAGCGTGACAGCGCCGGCATCGCCCAGGTATTGCTGCTCGACGAAGAGCAGCGCGTCAGCCAGCAGCCGATCGAACTGGGGCCGGTGCAGAACGACCGTTGGGTCGTCACCGGCGGCTTGAAACCCGGCGACCGCATCGTCATCGAAGGCCTGCAACACGCCCGTCCCGGCGAAAAAGTGCAGATCGACGACACCCCTCTTCCCCTTGCCCAGGTTTCTGGCCAGTAAGCAGGACGCTTGTTTATGCCGCAGTTCTTTATCGATCGCCCGATTTTCGCCTGGGTGGTCGCCCTGTTCATCCTGCTGGCCGGCGCCCTGGCCATCCCGCAGTTGCCGGTGGCGCAGTACCCCAACGTGGCGCCGCCGCAGGTGGAAATCTATGCCGTGTACCCCGGCGCTTCGGCGCAGACCATCGACGAAAGCGTGGTCAGCCTGATCGAGGAAGAGCTCAACGGCGCGGACAACCTGTTGTATTTCGAGTCCCAGAGCAGCCTGGGCAGCGCGACGATCAAGGCCACTTTCCAGCCGGGCACCAACCCGGAACTGGCCCAGGTCGATGTGCAGAACCGCCTGAAAGTGGTGGAGTCGCGCCTGCCCCAGGCGGTTAACCAGCAAGGCCTGCAGGTGGAAAAAGTCTCCTCCGGCTTCCTGCTGCTGATCACCCTGACGTCCAGCGACGGCAAGCTCGACGAGACCGCGCTCAGCGATTACCTGGCACGCAACGTGATGAACGAGATCAAGCGCCTGGACGGCGTCGGCAAGGCCCAGCTGTATGGCGCCGAACGGGCCATGCGCATCTGGATCGACCCGCGCAAGCTGATCGGTTTCAACCTGACCCCGGCGGATGTGAATGCCGCCATCGTCGCGCAGAACGCCCAGGTCTCGGCCGGCAGCATCGGCGACCTGCCGACCCGCGGCACCCAGGAAATCACCGCGACCATCCTGGTCAAGGGCCAGCTGTCGACCCCGGAAGAGTTCGCCGACATCGTGCTCAAGGCCAATCCCGACGGCTCCACCGTGCGCATCGCCGATGTCGCGCGGGTGGAAATCGGCAGCCAGGAATACCAGTTCGGCACGCGCCTGAACGGTAAACCCTCGACCGCCGTCAGCGTGCAACTGGCGCCGAGCGCCAACGCCCTGAACACCGCGACCCTGGTGCGGGCGAAGATGGATGAGCTGGCGCGCTACTTCCCGGCCGGCGTCGAATACAAGATTCCGTACGACACCTCGCCCTTCGTCAAGGTGTCGATCACCAAGGTGGTCTACACCCTGGGCGAAGCCATGCTGCTGGTGTTCGCGGTGATGTTCCTGTTCCTGCAGAACATCCGCTACACGCTGATTCCGACCCTGGTGGTGCCGGTTGCGCTGATGGGCACCTTTGCCACCATGTTGGCCCTGGGTTTCTCGATCAACGTATTGACGATGTTCGGCATGGTCCTGGCGATCGGCATCCTGGTGGATGACGCGATCGTGGTGGTGGAAAACGTCGAGCGGATCATGGTCACCGAAGGCCTGTCGCCCAAAGAGGCGACGCGCAAGGCAATGCGGCAGATCACCGGGGCAATCATCGGTATCACCCTGGTGCTGGTGGCGGTGTTCATTCCCATGGCGTTCATGCAGGGCTCGGTCGGGGTGATCTACCGGCAGTTCTCCCTGTCAATGGCCACCTCGATCCTGTTTTCGGCCTTCCTCGCCCTGACCTTGACCCCGGCCCTGTGTGCGACCTTGCTCAAGCCGATCGCCAAGGGCGAGCACCATGAAAAACGCGGTTTCTTCGGCTGGTTCAATCGCAGCTTTGAACGACTGACCGCGCGTTATCAATCCTGGGTCGCCTATGCGCTCAAGCGCACGGGGCGCTACCTGTTGATCTACGGCGTGCTGCTGATCGGCCTGGGGATTTGCTTCGCTCGCCTGCCCTCCTCGTTCCTGCCGGTGGAAGACCAGGGCTACACCATCACTGACGTGCAACTGCCGCCGGGTGCCAGCAAGAACCGCACGGTGGCGGTGGTCGAGCAGATCGAGGCGCATAACGCCGGGGAGCCGGGGGTTGGCGACAGCACGGTGATTCTCGGCTTCAGTTTCTCCGGCAGCGGGCAGAACGCGGCGTTGGCGTTTACCACGTTGAAAGACTGGTCCGAGCGTGGCAGCGACGACTCGGCAAGCTCGATTGCCGAGCGTGCCAACATCGCCCTCAGCCAGATCAAGGATGCCATGGCGTTCTCGGTGCTGCCACCGCCGGTGGACGGCCTGGGCACCTCCAGCGGCTTCGAGTTTCGCCTGCAGGATCGCGGCGGCCTCGGCCATGCCACGCTGATGCAGGCACGCACCGAGTTGCTTGAGGCAGCAGAGAAAAGCACGATCCTGATGAACGTGCGCGAAAGCGCCCTGGCCGAAGCGCCGCAGGTGCAACTGATCGTCGACCGCAAGCAGGCCAGCGCCTTGGGCGTGTCGTTCGCCGAGATTGGCAACGTGCTGTCCACCGCCGTTGGCTCGACCTACGTCAACGACTTCCCCAATCAGGGGCGGATGCAGCGGGTCGTGGTCCAGGCCGAAGGCGACCAGCGCAGCCAGGTGGCCGACCTGCTGAAAATGCACGTGCGCAACAACGCTGGAAAAATGGTGCCGCTGTCGGCCTTCGTCCAGGCCAGATGGACCCAGGGCCCGGCGCAGCTGACCCGCTACAACGGCTACCCGGCGATCAGCATTTCCGGGGAACCGAAACCTGGGCATAGCACCGGCGAGGCCATGGCCGAAATCGAACGGCTGGTGGCGCTGGGACCAATGGGCCTGGGCCAGGAATGGACCGGCCTGTCCCTACAGGAACGGCTGTCCGGCAGCCAGGCGCCGATCCTGTTGGGGTTATCGTTGCTGATCGTGTTCCTGTGCCTGGCGGCGCTTTACGAGAGCTGGTCGATCCCGACTTCGGTGCTGCTGGTGGTGCCACTTGGCGTGCTCGGCGCGGTACTGGCCGTGACGTTGCGCGGGATGCCCAACGACGTGTTCTTCAAGGTCGGGCTGATCACCATCATCGGCCTGTCGGCGAAGAATGCGATCCTGATCATCGAGTTCGCCAAGAGCCTGTACGACGAAGGCCACGACCTGATCGACGCCACCCTGCAAGCGGCGCGCCTGCGCTTGCGACCCATCGTGATGACGTCCCTGGCGTTCATCCTCGGCGTGGTGCCGCTGGCGATCGCCACCGGCGCAAGCTCGGCAAGCCAGCAAGCCATCGGCACCGGGGTGATCGGCGGGATGATCACTGCGACCCTTGCGGTGATATTCGTGCCGGTGTTTTTTGTGGTGGTGATGAAGCTGGTGCGCAAGCGCCACAAACACTTATAGCCGACACCTTCCCCCTGTAGGAGCGAGCCTGCTCGCGATGACGGCGTCTCAGGCAACATTGATGTTGGATGTGATGACGTCATCGCGAGCAGGCTCGCTCCCACAGTGGATGTGATCGGATCCAGGATTGTGGTCACACCTGACGGCGTTAGACTAAGGTGCTTTCAACGCACTAACTCATTGAGCCTCCATGCCCTACCTCACCCACACCCATCCTCGCCTCTCCGCCGCCACCACCCTCGGTGTCGCGGCAGGCATCCTGGCCCCCTCCGACTTAATCCTCGGCAAAATCCTCATCGGCTGGAACGCCGGGGTCTGGACCTATCTGCTGCTGATGTTCTGGCTCACCGTGCGCTCCAAGGCAACCGATGTGAAACGCATCGCCGAGATCGAAGACGAAAACGCCGGGCTGGTACTGTTGGTGGTGTGCATCGCGGCAATTGCCAGCCTGGCGACCATCGCCTTCGAACTGGCCGGCAGCAAAGACCTGGAAACCACCCTCAAGTTGTTGCACTACGGCTTCACGGCTTTAACCGTGATCGGCTCCTGGCTGCTGATCGGCGTAATCTTCAGCGTGCACTACGCGCGACTGTTTTACACCTGGGATGGCAAGGACCCAGCGCTGCGTTTCGCCGAGGGCCTGACCACGCCCAACTATTGGGACTTCCTGTACTTCTCTTTCACCATCGGGGTGGCGGTGCAGACCTCGGATGTCGGGGTGGCGACTCGGGATATGCGCAAGATTGTGCTGGCGCAGTCGTTGATTGGATTTTTGTTCAACACGGCTATATTGGGGTTTTCGATCAATATTGCCGCGGGGCTATTTGGCTAACGTCGCGTTATTTAGTCGTCATCTCAGCGATTAACGGCAGTGATTCCCCAACCGCATTTCGCGCTGTAATCCGCACGCCGTAGCGAGTCCGTGACAACAGGAGCGGCTTCAGAATCGGGTCATGTGAGCTATAAGGAAGCTCACCTCCCTGTGGACCGGTCAATACAATTTGATAACTGGTTAAATCTATCATATCTATCGGAGCATCCCACTCCAGTATTGATATTAACCCCGATTGTGAATAACGGAAGTTTTGTGGAGCACTTGGCGCACCTGGTCTCTTGGAAGACACGCCAGTCGGAATAGACCAGTTTCCGGCAGCATCTCTGGCACGTACTTCAAATCGTACGACAACGCCCTCTATCAAACCAGTGACAGGATGACTGGTACCACTTACAGGCACCCAAGCCCCGCCATTACGACGCGTTTGATAACCTGTCACGCCCACATTGTCTTCAGACGCACGCCACTCAAGTGTTGCATTACCCTGTGTAGGGGCGGTGAGCTTCAAATTTCTCGGCCTTGTGGGGGGCTCTCGATCATGGGTTACCACCTTTGTCGACAAAGGTAACGCAGGAAATGGCCCTCCATTCCTGCGGCCCAACACCTGGAACTGATACTCAACTTCAGGTTTCAGGCCTGTAGCGATGTAATTGGTTTCGGTGGTCGTTACAGAAGCGCGCCCGGTGCAGGTAATTTCGTAATAGATCAAATAAGAAGGGTCGGCCGGCGCATCCCAGGTCAGCCAGGCCTCGCAAAAAGTTCTGCCCGGAACGCGTAAATTGCGTGGTTGTGTAGTGTCGGACCCCGTTCTGCGTTCTATATACCTGGGTTCAGAACACCCACTGGCGTTGACGGCGCGAACTTCCAGGAAATACAGGGTATCAGGAGCGAGGTTTTTGACCGTGTAATTCAAATATTTAGTCGACTGGGTTTCGATAGCTTCGGGCCACTTTTCGGCCAGGCCGTGAGTGACTGTATATTCTGGTTCAGTAGGCATGTTCCACACAAGCTGGATCGTATCGAACTTGACTTCTGCATACCCAACGGACGGGGTTGACGGTATGGGCGGTCCATCCAGGGTCTTTTGGGTAATGGGTGTCGGTAATGACGCACCATTGCTATTCGCTGCACTCACGAAAATAGCGTACAGCGTGTTTTTTGACAGGCCTGTCAATTGATGACTTGTCGAATACACCGTCACGTTCTGAATTGCACCGCCCGGCTCGACCCCATAGTGAATGATATATCTATTGGCGCCCGCTGAAGCGGACCATGTGAGATCCATTGTATTAATCGCCGGACTTGCGCGCAAATTTAGAGGCGACACGGGCACTGTCAACGTTGTCGCAGTAGTAGGAATTGATGGTGATTCACCAGCAGCATTAAATGCCCAAAGTTCAAAGTAATAGGCAGTGCCAGAGCTTAGTCCACCTATTGTTGCAGTCGTAGTCGTAAAAGGTAGGGTATTGATTACCGGGCCGTTGGGGTGTAACCCATATTTCACTCGATAACCTGTCGCAAGCGCGGACGCCCTCCAGGTCAATTCCACTGTGTAACTTGAAGACCGAGCACTGAGATCGGTGGGTGCAGCGGGACGCTCCGCCCCGGGTCGGGTATCGACCCAAGCCTGCCGATAGTCCAGCTCTCCACCACTGGTCACCACGCGGGCAAGGATATAATACCGGGTTTGAGGTTGCAGTCCTGTAATGGTATATGCTTTAGCAACCGATTCGTACTCACCAATCAGGACTGGCGACGGGTATTCGCGCCAACACTCAAACACAAATCTTATGTAGGGGTAGTAGTACGTGAATACCACTCTAAAGGAAGTTGGCGAATGTGAATCAAAGTATAAAGCCTGGAGAGCTGTGGGAGCCAACATTCCAGACGGCTGCGCCAGTGTCAGCACGTTGAATACTGCCGAACTAATGGTCTGCACATCATCAGTCAGCAACGCTATCTGTAACGTCGATTTGTCGCTCAAACTATTCAAATAATGCAGGGGGATCTCAAACCGCAACTCATCCTTGCGCGAGGCTTCATCGAGTGACTCCACCTCGTGCAGTTGCAATCGTGACTCTGAGCCGTCCACCAAAATTCCGCTACACGTCAAAGTGGCATTCTTTCCGACAGCAAGCTCTGCCCAAGACACCACCTGGACCAACGCGGCAGTCAGTCGATGGCGGCAGTCGAGCACGCCATCAATAACGTCAGGGCATTCAAGCACCGTAGAAGTTGAGGGCATGGGACAATCTCCGGGCGGGTGTTTCATGCCACACAGTAAAGTTCGCAGTTACATAGAGCGCCACTAACAGATCAGATAGTTGTGTTCCGCGTTTTGTGTGCTATTGCTGGCCCCCGTTGGCAATCTTCTCTCACCTCCCCGCTTGACGACCGACCGGCTTTTGGTGTCTCCTGAAACCGGTTTCAGCGAAATCTCACAGCCGCTGCTTCCCAATAAATCCAAAAATCAAGGTCGTGCCCCGTGAACAGTTTTTCCACCGCTCAGCGCAGCCGCGTGTCCATGCTTGATGTCGCCCAACGTGCCGGTGTCTCCAAGGCCAGCGTGTCGCGGTTCATCGGCGAAGACCGCGCCCTGCTGTCCGATGCCATTGCCTTGCGCATTGAGCAGGCCATCAGCGAGCTGGGCTACCGCCCGAACCAGATGGCCCGCGGCTTGAAACGCGGGCGCACGCGCCTGATCGGCATGCTGGTGGCCGACATCCGCAACCCTTATTCGATTGCCGTGATGCACGGGGTGGAAACCGCCTGCCGTCAGCACGGCTACAGCCTGGTGGTGTGCAACACCGACCGCGACGACGAGCAGGAACGCCAGCACCTGGCCCTGCTGCGCTCGTACAACATCGAAGGCCTGATTGTGAACACCCTCGGCCATCATCGCGACGAATTGCACGAACTGCATCGGGAAATGCCCCTGGTGCTGGTGGATCGCAAAGTCGAGCACCTCGAGAGTGACATGGTCGGGCTGGACAATCCGGCAGCTGTCGACATGGCCCTCGCCCACCTTGAAGAACGTGGTTACCGCGACCTGATGCTGGTAACCGAACCGTTTGACGGCACCAGTTCGCGGATCGAACGGGTCAGCAGCTTCAAGGCGCGGATCGAGCAACGGCCTTCACTTCGCGGGGCAATCACGGAAACCGGCAGCGAGCTGACGGCGAATCTGAAAACCTTCCTCGACACACCTGGCCCCGGCCCGAAAGCGCTGTTTTGCGCGAACGGGATTGCGGCGCTGGCCAGCACCCACTCATTGCGAGAGCTTGGGTACAACCTGTTCGAGGACGTGGGTTTAATTGCCCTCGATGACCTGGATTGGTATCCGTTGGTGGGCAGTGGCATTACCGCTCTTGCCCAACCAACCACCGAGATGGGCACCAGCGCGTTTGAGTGTTTGCTCAGGCGTTTGCGCGGCGATGTTGGCCCGGTGCGGACGCTGGATTTTTCGGCGCAGTTGATTGTACGAGGGTCGACAACCTTGGGTGTTCCAACATGAAGGCCCTTTCGCGGGCAAGCCTCGCTCCTACATAGACACGGCTTGAAGATCACCGACTATTTTTTTGAACAAAAATGAAACCGGTTTCAGAGGTAAAAAAACAATGAATAGACCCGCCGTTTCCATCAGCCTGTCCAGCTATGGCGCCGACCTTGTCCGCCAACGCGGTCAAGGCAGCTTCATCGAAATCCTGGCCCTCGCAGGCGCCACGCGCATCGAATGGCGCGAAGAATTGCTGACCGGTGAAAACCCTGCGCAACTGGCCGAAGCGGCGCACGCCGAAGGCCTGCAAAGCGTGTATTCCTCACCCATGGAGCTGTGGCTGGCCGGTCAGTCCAAACCCAACCCTGAACTGATCGGCGCCCTGCAACGGGCCCAGGCTTTCGGCGCCAAATGGCTGAAAGTGTCGTTGGGCTATTTCACCGACAACAGCGACCTGCAAACCCTCGCCCGGGTACTGAGCGAAAGTGCCGTACAGTTGCTGGTGGAGAACGACCAGACCCTGCACGGCGGCCGCATCGAACCCTTCCAGCGCTTCTTCGCGCAAGTCGAACAGCACAACCTGCCGATCAAGATGACCTTCGACATCGGCAACTGGCACTGGCAGGACCAGTCGCCTGCCAGCGCCGCGCGATTGCTCGGGCGCCATGTGGGTTATGTGCACTGCAAGGCGGTGAGCCGTCGCGCCGACGGCAAACTGGTCGCCATCCCGCCTGCCGCCAGCGATTTGCAACAGTGGGAAGAGCTGCTGCGGCACATGGCCCAAGGCGTCATGCGCGCGGCGGAATATCCGCTGCAAGGCGTTGACCTGGTGCAGTTGACCCGCGAACACGTCGCCGCCCTCGCCCACCTGGGCCAATCGCAGCGGGAGAACGCCCATGTCTGAGATCGATATTCTGTCGTTCGGCGAAACCATGGCGATGTTCGTCGCCGAGCAGGCCGGTGATCTGTCCAGTGTCAGCGCTTTTCACAAGCGCATAGCCGGGGCCGACAGCAATGTCGCCATTGGCTTGTCGCGCCTCGGGTTCAAGGTGGCCTGGTTGAGTCGGGTGGGGGCCGACTCCCTGGGCCGGTTTGTCATCGACACACTGGAAAAGGAAGGCCTGGATTGCCGCCACGTCGACATTGACCCTGCCCATCCCACCGGTTTCCAGCTCAAGTCCCGCACCGAGGATGGCAGCGACCCTGCCGTCGAGTATTTCCGCCGCGGTTCGGCGGCCAGCCACCTGTCGCCACACTCGATCGTGCCCCAATTGCTCAAGGCCCGGCACCTGCATGCCACCGGCATTCCTCCAGCCCTGTCGCCAACCGCACGGGAGATGTCATTCGAATTGATGACCCGCATGCGCGAGGCCGGGCGCAGCGTCTCGTTCGATCCGAACCTGCGCCCGGGCCTGTGGGCCAGCGAGCAACAGATGATCAGCGAAATCAACCGCCTTGCCGCTCTCGCCCATTGGGTGTTGCCGGGGTTGAGCGAAGGTCAGTTACTGACCGGCTTCGAAGACCCCGCCGACATCGCCCGGTTTTACCTCGACCAGGGTGCCGAGGCGGTGGCGATCAAACTGGGTCCGCAGGGTGCTTATTACCGCACGCATCAGGACCAGGGTTTTGTTGCCGGGGTGCCGGTGCAAACAGTCGTCGACACGGTGGGTGCCGGTGACGGCTTTGCCGTCGGCATGATCAGCGCCCTTCTGGAGAACCACGGCTTTGCCGAGGCCGTAAAGCGCGCCAACTGGATTGGCAGCCGGGCGGTGCAGAGCCGTGGGGACATGGAGGGGTTGCCGACCCGGGCCGAGATGTCCGCAGAGTACCGCTCGTTCCCACGCTCCCGCGTGGGAATGCAGCCCGTGACGCTCTGCGTCACAGGGGACGCGGAGCGTCCCTAGAGGCATTCCAACGCAGAGCGTGGGAACGATCATCTGAAAACCTGCTGCGACAAAAACAACAAGCTCAGGAGCACCACCATGAAAACCGCAACGCTCGCCACCCGCCGCTGGTGGTACATCATGCCCATCGTGTTCATCACCTACAGCCTGGCGTATCTGGATCGCGCCAACTACGGCTTCGCCGCCGCCTCCGGCATGGCCGCCGACCTGATGATCACTCCGGGCCTGTCATCCATGCTCGGCGCGCTGTTCTTCCTCGGCTACTTTTTCTTCCAGGTACCGGGCGCAATCTACGCCCAGAAACATAGCGTGAAGAAGCTGATTTTCGTCAGCCTGATTCTCTGGGGCAGCCTGGCGACCCTGACCGGGATTGTCTCCAATGCCTACTGGCTGATCGTCATCCGCTTCATGCTCGGCGTGGTCGAGGCCGCGGTGATGCCGGCGATGCTGATCTACCTGTGCCACTGGTTCACCCGCGCCGAACGCTCGCGGGCCAACACCTTCCTGATCCTCGGCAACCCGGTGACCATGCTGTGGATGTCGGTGGTCTCGGGGTATCTGGTGCAGCATTACAGTTGGCGCTGGATGTTCATCGTCGAAGGTCTGCCGGCGGTGCTCTGGGCCTTCATCTGGTGGCGCCTGGCCGATGATCGTCCGTCCCAGGCCAAGTGGCTCAACGACCAGGAAAAGCAGGACCTGGAAAGCGCCCTGGCCGCCGAACAGGTCGGCATCAAGGCGGTGAAGAACTACGCCGAAGCCTTCCGATCGCCGAAAGTCATCATCCTGGCCCTGCAGTTTTTCTGCTGGAGCATCGGCGTCTACGGCTTCGTGCTGTGGCTGCCTTCGATCCTCAAGGCCGGTGCACAGATGGACATGGTGCAGGCCGGCTGGCTGTCGGCGTTGCCTTACCTGGCGGCGGTGATCGGCATGCTGCTGGTGTCCTGGGGCTCGGACAAACTGCAAAAGCGCAAACGCTTCGTCTGGCCGCCGCTGCTGATCGCCTCGTTCGCGTTCTATGGCTCCTACGCCCTGGGCGCCGAGCATTTCTGGTGGTCCTACACCCTGCTGGTGATTGCCGGTGCCTGCATGTACGCACCTTACGGGCCGTTCTTCGCGATCATCCCGGAGATCCTCCCGGCCAACGTCGCCGGCGGCGCCATGGCGCTGATCAACAGCATGGGCGCCCTCGGTTCGTTCGGCGGTTCCTACCTGGTCGGCTACCTGAACAGCTCCACCGGCTCGCCCGGCGCGTCTTACCTGTTGATGAGCGGCGCGCTGATGCTCTCGGTGGTGCTGACGATTTTCCTCAAGCCCGGCGCCAGTGACCGGGAGCGGCCCACGGTCGCATTAACCCGCACCGCTGCACATTCCTGAACTGGATGACGACAATGAAAAAGCAGGTTGTTCTGTACAAGAAACTCTCGCCGCTGCTGATGGCTCGCTTGCACGAGCAGGCCGAAGTGACGCTGATCGAAAACCTCGACGCCGATGGCCTGGCCCGATTGCGCGATGCCCTGCCCCGCGCCCACGGCTTGCTCGGTGCCAGCTTGAAGCTGGATGCCGAACTACTCGACCTGGCGCCCCATCTTGAAGCCATCGCCAGTGTCTCGGTGGGCGTCGACAACTACGACATCAACTACCTGACCGAGCGCCGCATCCTGCTGAGCAACACGCCGGACGTCCTCACCGAAACCACCGCCGATACCGGTTTTGCGTTGATCCTCGCGACCGCCCGACGCGTGGTGGAACTGGCGAACATGGTTCGCGCTGGACAATGGAGGCGTAACCTGGGCCCCGCGCATTTCGGCAGCGACGTGCACGGCAAAACCTTGGGCATCATCGGCATGGGCCGCATCGGCGAGGCACTCGCCCAGCGTGGGCATTTCGGTTTCGGCATGCCGGTGATCTACCACAGCCACTCGCCGAAACCGGCGGTCGAGAAGCGTTTCAATGCGCAATACCGCAGCCTTGGCGAGCTGTTGCAGCAGGCGGACTTCGTGTGCCTGACCTTGCCGCTGACCGCTGAAACCGAAGGGTTGATCGGTGTTGAACAGTTTGCGCTGATGCGCCCCGAAACCATCTTCATCAACATCTCCCGGGGCAAGGTGGTGGATGAAGCGGCGTTGATCGACGCCTTGCGTGCGGGGCAGATTCGCGCGGCGGGGCTGGATGTGTTCGAGCGTGAGCCGCTTAACCTCGACTCGCCGTTGTTGCAGATGGACAACGTGGTGGCAACGCCGCACATGGGCTCGGCGACCCATGAGACCCGAGAGGCGATGGCCCGGTGTGCGGTGGACAATCTGTTGGCGGCGTTGGCGGGTGAACGGCCTAAGAATCTGGTGAACGAGCGGGCGTGGAACGCTTGAGGGATTTGGTGTTTGTCAGATAGCTATCGTCGGAACGCCGCCCGGAGCCGGCTCGCTCCCACATTTGACCGAGTTGAAATGCGATCAATTGTAGGAGCGGGCTTGCCCGCGAAGGGGCCGGTCCGCACGACACAAACCTGTCAGGCCCGCCGCGCTTCCAGCAGGTCCATCGCACACAACGCAATCCGCCGACAGGCATCCGCCAGTTTGCGCTGATCCACCACCAACCCGATGCGGATATGCCCCGCCGCACTCGGCCCGAACGCATCACCTGCCAGCACCGACACGCCATACCCCTCCAGCAGCCGCTCGGCGAAATGCTGGGCGGACAACCCGGTCTGACGCACGTCGGCCAGCACGAACATCCCGCCGTCCGGCCGAATGGCGCGAATGCCCGGGCATTGGTTCAGGCGCGCACACACCAGGTCGCGGCGCTGACGATATTCTTCGCGCATCATTGCCACCTCCGGCAAGTCTGCATCCAGTGCCAGCTGCGCCGCCCTCTGAACGAACTCCGGAATGCCGAACAGCATGCTCAACGACAGATGCTCCAGATGGTCGTTCAAGCGTTTCGGTCCGATCACCCAACCCACGCGCCAGCCGCTCATGGCGTGGGATTTGGACAGGCTGTCGATGGTCGCGGTGCGCTCGGCCATGCCCGGCAGGCTGGCCGGGCTGATGTGTTCGCCCTCGTACAGCAGGTCACCGTAGACCTCGTCGCTGATCAACCACAGGTCGTGGCGTACACACAGCAAGGCCAGCTCCTGCCAGATCATCAGCGACAAACTGGCGCCGGAGGGGTTGTTCGGGCTGTTGAGCAGCAGCGCCCGGGTCCTGGGGGTGATGCGCGCCGCCACATCCGCCGGATCGACCCGAAAGCCGTTCTCCGGGCGCACCGCCACCGGCACCACTGTGGCCCCGCACGCGCCGAACACGCCTTCATAGGTCACGTACATCGGCTCGGCGACGATCACCTCGTCCCCCGGATCAAGCAGGCACTGCGCGACCGAGTACACCGCGCATTGCGCGCCGGGCATCACGATCACATGGTCGGCATCCACCACCTGGCCACTGCGACGCCGATGCCGGTGGGCAATGCTGTCGCGCAAACCCCGGCTGCCGCGCACCTCCGAGTAGTGGGTGTCGCCGGCCAGCAAGCTGTCGATGGCGGCCTGGACGATGGGTCTGGGTGTATCGAAATCCGGGTCGCCGACGGACAGCAGCAGTACGTCGACACCCTGTTTGCGCATTTGCAGCGCGCGGTCATGAATCTGCCAGGCCGCGGCGCCTTCACCGGCGATGCGTTGGGTCAAACCTGAATAGCGCATGTATTTCTCCAATCGCGCGAGTTCCTGAGTCAACCCTATCTCAAATCGCGCTACGCGCCACTACCGCCGTGAAATCGACGAACGGATTGGCGACGGAAAATCAGCGATATCTCCTACAACCCTGGGTTCCTTTGCTGACAGCCAATTCCCTGGAGTCCGATTAAAGTTCACCACCTGTAATTTGTGACAGGTTCCAAGCAGGGTGATTCGCGCTATAAGGAAACCGAGCCTCCAGCCCTCAAACCAGGTGCCTGAAGGACGGCCGCGCGAACCATGCCATCAAGCTGTAGGAAGATTCCGCCGCGCCCACGCCGTCAATGATGATGAATGGGAGATTCAACTATGTACCGTGCCAGTAACGTATCGGCTCGATCAACGCCCGCCCAGGCCAGTTTCCAGCCACAAGAGTGCCCACCCCCTAAAGCGATCAAGCTGACGGCTCGGGAAAAGGAGCTTTTACAGTGGACCGCCATTGGTAAATCGTCCTGGGAAATCGCGCAGATCGTCCAATGCACCGAGGCGGGTGTGAACTACCACTTTTGCAATATCCGCCGAAAATTCGGCGTGAGGTCGCGCTGGATCGCCATGGTGATGGCGCTGGAACGAGGTCTGATCCAGGCACCTTGAACCACGTCTGCGCAGCGGTCGGCCTGTCATTGACCCCTGTTGAGACTTTTCATGAACCCGGACCCCGCACCTCGATCGCAACTGCTAGACCTCGCCAGTGCCTGTGACGATACGCCAGTGTCCCATGGGCACCGCCCGAAAAAAGCGCTGCGAATCATCATTGCCGACGATCACCCGGTCGTGCTGACCGGCATCGAAATGGCTCTCTCCTCCTTTGCCGATCCCACCTGCTCAGTGGTCGCAAAGGCCGAAAATGCCGATGAGCTGATCCATCATCTGCAGCGCACGCCCTGTGACCTGGTGATCAGCGACTACGCGATGCCTTATGGACGGCTTCCCGATGGACTGGCATTGATGGGTTACCTCAAACGGCACTTTGCCCCGCGGCCCCTGATTGTAGTGACCATGTTGCGCAACCCGTCTTTATTGCAAGCACTGCTCAACATTGGGGTGAATGGTCTGTTCGATAAGCGCAGCGCCTTGAACGAGGTGAAACGGGCGGTAATCGCCGTCGCCAAAGGACGTCGATACCTTTGCCCCACTTTTGCCGAGATCCTCGATATCCAGTCCTTGCCTGCCTCTGGTTTCAGCGCACCTTCGGTGAACCTTTCGAACCGGGAAATCGAAGTGGTCCGGTTATTTGCCCAGGGACTGTCCGGACGACAGATTGCCGCGCAACTGAACCGCAGCGAAAAAACCATCAGCCGGCAAAAACGCACCGCCATGGACAAGTTGGGACTTGGCCATGACGGTGGGTTGGTGGAGTTTGCACGGGTGAGTGGATTAATCAGCTAATGGCGGAGATTGAACACAACAAATTCATCTTCGCGCAGTGCCGGCTCCATTTTGCCTCAGATCCTTTATCAGAACATTCAAGTCACTGCTGGTTTGTCTCAAGCCTGTAATTTCATCCTCCCACTCTTTAGTGCGCCTCCTAACAGCATTAAGCTCTTTAATTCCACTATCAACCTGATCCTTTTCTACTTGCATTTTTTTCAACTGAACATCATTCGCACTCTTAGCCTTTACTACATTAGCATTGTTTTTCTGGAGATTTTTCGAGGTACTCGGAATGCTATAATTTTCATAGATTGGGGCTTTTCCAGAATTGACACTAGGAACCGCAGATGACTTTTGTTTCGGTGGTAGAGTTGGAGGCTTTTCGGGTGTAGGAGGTGCAACGCGGCTTACATTGTCGATTTGGCGAGAAAACCCCTTTGACCTACTTGTACTTTCAACTGCCTCACCGACTGTTGTCGCCACTGTTCTTGTACCCGTAGCGGCACTACTGAATGCCGTACCGGCCACTTCTGCTGCCGCATCTAACTTCGCTTGTTTAATCCAGCTTAGTGTCTTTGCAGGATTAACCATATGCCCCGTTTCATCCTTATGCCTGACAGGATCTCCCAAACAATACATATACGTATTCAACCCTCCCGCCCCAAACGGACTCCAACTATCCGGACTATGAAACCGCATTAACAACGGATTGAATGCCCGGTATCCATTCCCCAACAAATACCAGCCGGTTCGCGCTTCACGCAGCTCGCCGTTGTACCCCAAAGCGCCCGAGCCAGCCACAGAATGTCCGTACGGTGAGTAGGCAATGTCCTGGCGATCTCCCGAATCAACCTCGAACATCACACTGTTCTTGTCGTCACTGGCCAGCATCAGGACTTTGGGCGGGCACCTTCCTGTTGCTCGGCGAGCAAAATATTTTTCACTCGAAGGATACTGGTGCTGTCAGAATCCTGTAGGAGGGTTGCCAGCTCCCCTCCCTGGTAAAACCTTCTCTCATCGGCGCCCCCAGCGCTGGTTCCCCTCAGCGTGTCCAAGGAGTCGTGATCGTAGCCGATGGCTGTTTCGCCAGGTAAGGCGCTGACGCTGACCAGGCGACTGAGGCTGTCATAACCCAGGATACGGCCCATTTCATCTTTTAACAGATTGCCTTCTGCGTCATAGGGGAAGTCAAGTCTGGACGGATAGACAGGATCACCCGGGCGAGGAGGCACCAACTCATTGGTGAGGCCAGTCAACTGGCATGGATCATCAGCGTTCTCATACTCGAAATAGATCGAATGGCGTCCGCCCTCGAATGTCGTCTCCAGGTAAGTGATGTTGTCCTGGGCATCAAAGCCGAATAACTGGCTCTTGATGGTTTTTCCGTAGGGGTCGACAGGGCACTCGCTACCGCTGCAGTTGTAGTCCACCAGACGCCCGCGCTCGTCATAGGCGTAGCTCTCGTCACGCAAGACTTCCGAGCCTTGTTTCAATACTCGATTAATCAACCGGTCGACTTCGTCATAAACTTGGCTCAGTGTCTGAACGATACCTTGGCCCAGATCGAATGTGCGCAACACTTCCCTGCCGAAGTCGTCGTACTCAAGACGGGTCTGCAGTGCCTGTGCGCCATCGACGGTCGTGATCGTTGCGACTCGCGCCAGGTCATCGTAGGTGAAGGTCGATTCAGTAGCTCCCAGACGTGTTGTCACTAACTGCGCACGCGGGTTGTACTCATAACCCTGGGTCTGTCCGAGTACATCGATGTAGCTGAGCAGTCGCGCCTGCCGACTGTACTGGTAATACATGACACGTGACTCTTCACCCGTTTGTCCCCGGCGCTCGCTCTTGATTTCGCCGGTGCTGAAGTATTCGCGTTCGAGCAGATGTGTGACGCCGTTTTCATCGACTTCACTGGTGGTGCGCAGGCGCGCGTTTTGCGGGTCGTACGTGTAGACCGCGGTACTCTCGGTGGCGATCCGTCGTTCCGGGTCCTCGCCCAGTTCAGGCCGATAGAGATACGCCGTTTCCACGCCGCTGGGACGCAGCACGCTTTTAGGCTGTTGCTGCCCCGGATCGAAGCGATATTCGCTTCTGCGACCGCCGGTCACCGACACGGTCATGCGGTCGAGGCCGTCGAACGCCTGGGTCCCCAGTTCTACTCCGTTGACACTGATCGTCACTGGCAAGTCTTCACTACTGTGCGCCGCATACTCCCGGGCGACCTCGTTGTAGTCCGGCAGCACGGTTTTAATCATGCGATCGAATACATCGTATTCGTAAGCCGTTCTGTTACCGACGGCGTCATGTTCTTCCGCGGTCCGGCCGATACCGTCGTAGCCGTAGGTATGCTCGCTGTACCACGGGGCGCCGGGAGCGGTCGGATCGACGCCGCTCAAGTAGCGCTTGATGCTGTCGGGCTTGTCGAAGAGATTGTTGAGCGTCACCGTCTTGCCCGTGATGGCCTTGCCCTCGACTTCGAGCCATTGCGTGGTGGTTCGCAGGACGGGGTCGGTGAACTCGTGTTCCTCGACACCATCGGGCCGGTTCACGCTGCACTGCGTGCCCCAGTTGTCGTATTTGAAATGGCTGGCCAGGTGCACATCCTTTGGACCTTCCCAGTCGATAAGGGTTTCACTGAGCAATTGCTCACGGTTATCGTAAGTGGCTGCGTAAATGTCGCGGGGATCCGCGGCAGCATCAAAACCCGGCGCGTCGGCATCCTGCCGGGTCTCCCGGATGACCCGATTGAAACCATCCACCCAGGTAGTGGTGGTGACCCCCTTCACATCACAGGCGGATTGCCGCGCCTGTTTGTCGACTGTGCTGGACAGCGTGTAGGTGTAGCTGCGGCTTGCTTCGTAAGGCGTTGCTGGTGCCACGGTTTCCCTGGTGACGCGACTGAGCAGGTCATACTCGTAGGCAATTTCCACGTCGTTGTCGTCACGGTTGAGCAGTGGATCGCCATTGCGCAGCAAATGTTCCAGCGTGAATACCTTTTTCTCGCCGTCAAAACCGATCAGGGTCGTGATGGTGTGCAGGACGGTCTCACCGTTTCGGACATTGCGGGTCTTGCTGTAAACGTATGCGGTTGTCGTTGTCTTATCGTTGAGCGTGACGCTGTCCTGCAACTTTCTGCCGTGCTCGAAAAGGTTGTCCGGTTGATTGATGTACTGGTAGGCGCTCAGTTGCTGCTGCTTGCCATCGCCGACACGCACGAGCGTCTCGTCACGCAGTGCGAC
Organism: Pseudomonas sp. SbOxS1; assembly: GCF_013416725.1. NCBI lineage: Bacteria > Pseudomonadati > Pseudomonadota > Gammaproteobacteria > Pseudomonadales > Pseudomonadaceae > Pseudomonas > Pseudomonas sp. SbOxS1. Next base: position 17,583 of record NZ_JAAVXC010000047.1, on the reverse strand, counting down.
CCGAACACCATGCCCGGGCGCGTCAGGGTGTAGTACATCGGCAAATCATCCATGACCTGGTAAGGCTCGATAACGACCCACGGAATCGTAATTGGAATAACCGTACCCGCCCCGTCTCCCGCCTTGATCACATAAGGCGGGCTGACCGCGTTACCGTTGTAGTAAAGTGTCAGCGCATCACCAATCACCGGCGCCGGAGTATCAAATAGTGCTATATGCCCCGTCGCCGGCTTGCCAAAGTCATCCGGTGTAAGTTCCTTGTCACTGCCTTCGGAACTCTCGAAAACAATCAGCTTCAAATCGGGGTTGATTGGCTCAGGATCCGGATTATCCGGCCCGGCAATGGCGAAGTTGGTATTGACAGAAATTTTGCCTGGCGAAGGTGTCGGGTAATCGCCGCGGTATACGCTATAGTCCACATCCACAGCCTGGACATAGGTGGTCGAAGTAAAATCGTACTCTTCCCGCATATGCAACCAAGGCATGTGAATTTGCAGCGGGAATGGTAGATGGGCACCCACCGAGGTTCGGGCCAACAACTTGGTACCCCACTGGATTACCAGTCCGTCATTCCTGTCCCAGCCGGTGTATTGCTCAATCTGAACGGTGGTCGGAAACGCGGCGTCAGCCCGATCAATCAGGCCATCAGCTGCCAGCGGCACGGTACAGGGTAACAACGCCGAGGGTAGTTCGCCCAGGGCCACCTGGACACTTCTCGGTAACGACATTTCACTGCGATTAAACGCCTTGTCGTACAGGAAGTACACCACATAATGCGTATTCGACCCAATGTTTATAATAAATCTTGCGGGCACCAGTATTTCCCGAGTGGAAGGCAGCAGATCAAAAAAAGCCACCAGGTCAGGGAATTCGGATTCATCCTCGGGTAACGTTGACATCCAGCCGACAGCCACTTTGACAAAATCTTTTTTATTCTCCACGAAATCCGGAACAACACATTTCACACCGCCATCGTCGGCTAAAACCTTGTCAGTAATAAGCGGTTTGACAATATCAATAGCTTTGGGGGATTCCGGTCTGATAGGCCCCGTTCTGTCAATGGTAATAGGCGTCTCAGGTGCTTGGCGCTGGTCAGAGTTCCAGCTGGTTACTCGATACCTGAACTGGAGTGTACCCTCGAAACTTCTGAAAATATCCAAGGGGATCTCACGCGGGAGCGGAAAATCGCCATCAGGAACGGTATAATCGATGTCTTCTTCAGGGCCCAGCGGTATGAAATCGGGCAAACCCGAATGATAATACTCAAGCACCAGCTTGTCCGGGAAGCCATCAAATTCCGTGCGGTCAGTCCATAATGGAATCAGCACTTTTAACGCCGTACCTATTTTCTCGATGGGCATCAAACCATCCACGTCGCCGGGTATTGCGTCCACGATAACTGCCTTGAGCAACGGATCTGCAACTCTGCCGAACTTTAGACGGTAGTTATCGCGCACCTGCTGCGCCGTGAGGCGTTGCTCTTTGAATGAACTTGCCATCGTTATCTCTCCACGACCGATTGAATTCAGCCACGGACGTTTCCATGGCCGTCAAATCATGTTCTGGCAGTTCGACTCATGGCTCAGGTACTGCGCAAAGGCCGCTGTCGCGCTGCAGGGCTGATACAGCCTGAGCGAAGTAAACACAGCTTTTAAAAAGTGCGATACTGTCAAAGTTGACAGGTGGTGATCTGTACAGCATGTATTGCCGGGAATGAATTGGGGGCGAAGATCACGGCGAACCGGGTGCTGGATGAAATCGATCTGCCTGAGTAGCCCTTCCCTTACGGTGAATGGATTGACTGTGATGAGAGAATTTATCCCCTCGCCACAGGAAATCCCATCACAACAGGAGCTCAGTGTTTGGGGGAGGCCATCCGCAACAGCCGAGCAATGTCTGTCGCCCGTTCACGCAACAATCGCGGTGCGTCGGCACACGCCTGTGCCAGTGTCATCGGCCCGCTTGCCAAGGCAAACGCAGCGTCGATGCCGTGGGCATACAATTGCTGGTACCCCTCGCCCAGCGTGCCGGCGATGACGATGACGGGCACACCCTGTTCCCGGGCAATACGCGCCACACCGAACGGAGTTTTGCCGCGCAGGGTTTGTGCGTCGAAACGCCCTTCGCCGGTGATCAACAGGTCGGCATTTTTGATCGCATCGGCCAGGCCAACCAGCTCGGCGACCACTTCAACCCCGGCCTTGAACTGCGCCCCCAGGAACGCCTTGGCGGCAAACCCCAGGCCGCCCGCCGCGCCGCTGCCCGGTTCGTCGCGCACATCCTTGTCCAAGGCGCTGGCGCAGTGATCGGCAAAGTGTCCGAGGGCGTGATCGAGCAGTTCGACCTGCTCGGCTGAGGCACCCTTTTGCGGGCCGAAAATCGCTGAGGCCCCGTGAGCGCCACACAGTGGATTGTTGACGTCCGCCGCAATGTCGAAACGCACCTGCGTCACACGCGGATCGATGTTGCTCAGGTCGATGCGAAACAGTTGCGCGAGTGCGAGACCACCTGCTGCCAGGCGCTGGCCCTGAGCGTCTAACAGCTCCACACCCAAGGCTTGCATCGCCCCCGCACCGCCGTCGTTGGTGGCACTGCCGCCGATGGCCAGAATGATGCGCTGCGCCCCGGCATCGAGTGCGGCGCGGATCAGCTCACCGGTGCCGTAGGTGCTAGTGACGCACGCATCGCGCTGTTCGACCGGCACCAACTGCAAACCGCTGGCTTCGGCCATTTCGATGATCGCGGTGTGACTGTGGGGTAACCAGCCCCAGGCTGCATTCACCGTTGCACCGAGAGGCCCACGCACCGGGGTCCGGCGCAATTGGCCATTGCAGGCCGCCAGCACCGACTCGACCGTTCCTTCCCCGCCGTCGGCCATCGGGCATTTGACTAATTGCGCTTCAGGCCAGACCTCTGCCAAGCCCAGGGCAATGGCATCGGCGACGCCTTGAGCGCTGAGGCTGTCCTTGAACGAATCGGGGGCAATGACGATTTTCATGGGGGTTCTCCAGTTCCAATGCCACCCATGCTGCCAGCCGCCATGAACAATAACGCCAGGCTGCTGCACAAGCGGCACTGGGGATTATTGTTCATTTCCACAAAACCCGGGGCTCACGCAGGGGTGTCTGCCTGGGGCAGCAACTGCACGCCAAGGTAGAGGGCGAGCATCCCGTCCAGCTTCAGTGGATCAACGCCACTGAGCTCGGCAATCCGCTCCATCCGGTAACGCAAACTGTTGCGATGAATGCCCAGCGCATCGGCGCAGGCCTGGCTCTGGCCATCGTGCTCACACCAACTGCGCAGGGTCGCCAGCAGTTGGCCGTTGTTGTCCCTGGCGATGACTTTACGCAATGGGTTGAGCAGCTCGTCCAGTGCATCGTCGTTGCGATGGCGCCACAGCAACACCGGCAGCCGATAGCGGTTAAGCGATAGCAAGCGGGATTGGGGCAACACGTCGCGCCCATAGGCCAGCAAGTCGCCGACCCGATGATAGCCTCGACGCAACCCCGGCAGCCCATCCGCCTGCCCGCCCACGGCCATGCGCAGGATGTTCCAGCCCAGGCCATCGAGTTTTTCCAGCAGTCGCTCGTTCTCCACGGCCTGGTTCGCCGGTCGGCACCACAACAACGAAGTCTTGGCCGAGCTCACGCACCAGCTGTCCGGGTAACGACTTGTCAGCCAGGCACTGAGCGCTTCGACGGTGTGCCCCGGCCCCTTCTCCACGCCCAACTCGAACAGGCAAGGCACCCGCGTCAGGTGCGGCTTGAGCCCGAGCTGTTGCGCTTCGTCGATCAGTCGCGGCGAGCTGCCGCCGTCGCTGAGCAGCAACGCCAGCAGGTCATCGCAACGCTGGCGCCGCCATTGCTGTTCGACCTGTTGGTTGCGTTGGCCCACCAGCATCTCGGCGGTCATGCGCACCAGCGCGGCGTAGGTGCGCAATTGCTCGGGCTCGCCGGTAAGGCCGAGTACGCCGATCAAGCGCTGGTCGAGCATCAGCGGCAGGTTGATACCCGGCTGCACACCCTTGAGGTGGATCGCGGTCTGCGCGTCGATCTCCACCACGCGGCCGTTGGCCAACACCAGTTGCGCGCCTTCATGCCGGGTGTTGACGCGTTCCGGTTCGCCGCTGCCAAGTATCAATCCCTGGCTGTCCATGACATTGACGTTGTACGGCAGGATGGCCATCGCCCGGTCGACGATGTCCTGGGCCAGGTCGTGATCGAGTTCGAACATAGCGGGGTTCCTTGAAACGTGGGGTGGTCGAAACTCATTGGGCGATCAACGTTACCCTGTGCATCGCAAGAAATCATGATAAAGAACGCCAGCCTGTCACAGAGCGTTTGCCCCGCTGTGCCATTCTGGTATTTGATTGAGCCTTTCCCTCCGGCAAAAGGATTTCCCCATGAGCTATCGCACGCTGGGCCACTCGGGCCTGCAGGTGTCCACCCTGACCCTGGGTACCATGATGTTTGGCGAGCAGACCAATACCGAAGATTCCCTGCGCATCATCGACAAGGCCTGGGACCAGGGCATCAATTTCATCGACACCGCCGACGTCTACACCAACGGCCGGTCCGAAGAGATCGTCGGCGAGGCCATTGCCAGTCGCCGCCAGGAATGGGTGTTGGCCACCAAGGTCGGTTTCGGCCCGGTGGACGGTGTGCCGAACCGCAGCGGCCTGAGTCGCAAGCACATCTTCAACGGCATCGAGGCCAGCCTGACGCGCCTGGGTACCGACTACCTGGACATTTATTACCTGCACCGCGAAGACCACAACACGCCGCTGGAGGTCACGGTGTCGGCCATTGGCGACCTGATTCGCCAGGGCAAGATCCGCTATTGGGGCCTGTCGAATTACCGTGGCTGGCGCATCGCCGAGGTGATTCGCGTGGCCGACAAGCTCGGTGTCGACCGGCCGGTGATCAGCCAGCCGCTGTACAACATCGTCAACCGCCAGGCGGAAACCGAACAGCTCACTGCCGCGCAAAACTACGGCCTCGGGGTGGTGCCCTACAGTCCGTTGGCGCGCGGCGTGCTCAGCGGCAAGTACGCGCCGGACGCCAAGCCGGATGCCAACAGCCGTGCAGGACGCGCCGACAAACGCATCCTGGAAACCGAATGGCGCGTCGAGTCCTTGCGCATTGCGCAGAAAATTGCGCAATACACTCAGGAGCGCGGCGTGGGTATCGTCGAGTTCGCCATCGCCTGGGTGCTGAACAACAGCGCTGTGACGTCGGCCATTGTCGGCCCGCGTACTGAAGAACAGTGGGATGCCTACACCAAGGCGCAGGCGGTGCAGATTACGGCTGAGGATGAAGCCTTCATCGATTCGCTGGTGACACCGGGGCATGCGTCGACGCCGGGGTTCAATGATGTGAGCCATTTCGTTCCTGGCCGCACACCGTACAGCTGAAGTAACACCAAGCCACTGTAGGAGTGAGCCTGCTCGCGATAGCGGTACTACATTCAACAGAGATGTTGACTGAAAGACCGCTATCGCGAGCAGGCTCGCTCCTACAAGGGATGTTGTAAATATTGATCATCCGGCCAATATTCAGCACAAAAACCACGTATCCTCCGCACCCGGTTTTACGTTCAACCTCGCGAGGACAGCTTGTCAAAAGGTATCGCTTTATCGGTTTCGGCCTCTGTGCTGTTTGCCGTCATGTATTACTACACCTCACTGCTCAAGCCGTTGAGCGGCGTGGAGATTTTCGGCTGGCGCATGCTGTTGACCGTGCCGTGCATGACCCTGTTCATGGTGGTGTCGGGGGAATGGCGGCGCGTGGTCGATCTGCTACGTCGGTTCAGCGCCCAACCAAAGTTGATCGGCATCCTGTTCGTCTCGGCGGCGTTGCTGGGCGTTCAGCTCTGGCTGTTCATGTGGGCACCGCTCAATGGCTACAGCCTCGATGTGTCGCTGGGCTATTTCCTGTTGCCGCTGGCCATGGTGCTGACCGGGCGCATCGCCTACGGCGAACGCCTGTCGTACCTGCAAAAGGTCGCGGTGTTCTTCGCAAGCCTGGGTGTGGTCAATGAGCTGTATCAGGTAGGCGGTTTCTCCTGGGCGACACTGGTGGTGGTCGTGGGTTATCCGCTGTATTTCGTGGTGCGCAAGTGGTTGAAGACTGACAACCTCGGCGGGCTGTGGGTGGACATGACCCTGATGCTGCCGATCGCGTACTGGTTCGTGCGCAGCGGCGAACAAGGCTTCGGCGTCTTCGACCAGCACCCGGCATTGGCGTGGCTGATCCCCCTGCTGGGCCTGATCAGCGCTTCGGCGCTGGTGGTCTACATCATCGCCAGTCGCTTGCTGCCGTTCAGCCTGTTCGGGTTATTGAGCTACGTGGAGCCGGTGCTGTTGCTGGGTGTGGCGTTGTTGCTGGGGGAAAGCATCAAGCCCGGGGAATGGCTGACCTATATTCCTATCTGGATGGCGGTAGTGGTGTTGGTGTTCGAAGGGTTCAAGCATCTGGTTCGACAACGCCGCAAACCAATGTAGGAGCAAAGCTTGCTCGCGATGGACGCGCTGCGGTAAACCTGCTGAACCGCGTTATCGTTCATCGCGGGCAAGCCTTGCTCCTACAAGGGCAAAAACGAAGAAGCCCGATCTGCATGGATGCAGATCGGGCTTCTTTACATCTGAATCGGCTTAGTCGGTGGACAACACACCACGACGCACCTGATCGCGCTCAATGGATTCGAACAGCGCCTTGAAGTTGCCTTCACCGAATCCGTCATCCCCTTTGCGCTGGATGAATTCGAAGAACACCGGCCCCATCAGGGTTTCCGAGAAGATCTGCAGCAGCAGGCGCTTGTCGCCCGCCTCGGACGAACCGTCCAGCAGGATGCCACGCGCCTGCAGCTCGCCCACCGGCTCGCCGTGGTTGGGCAAACGGCCTTCGAGCATTTCGTAGTAGGTGTCCGGTGGCGCGGTCATGAAGCGCATGCCGATGCTTTTCAGGTGATCCCAGGTCTTGAGCAGGTCATCGCTGAGAAACGCCACGTGCTGGATGCCCTCGCCGTTGAACTGCATCAGGAACTCTTCGATCTGCCCGGCGCCCTTGGACGATTCTTCGTTCAGCGGGATGCGGATCATGCCGTCCGGCGCGGTCATGGCCTTGGAAGTCAGGCCGGTGTATTCGCCCTTGATGTCGAAGTAGCGGATTTCGCGGAAGTTGAACAGCTTCTCGTAGAAGTTAGCCCAGTAGGCCATGCGACCGCGATACACGTTGTGGGTCAGGTGATCGATGATCTTCAGGCCAGCGCCGACCGGGTGACGGTCAACGCCATCGAGGAACACGAAGTCGATGTCGTAGATCGAGCTGCCTTCGCCGAAACGGTCGATCAGGTACAGCGGCGCACCACCAATGCCCTTGATCGCCGGCAGGTTCAGCTCCATCGGGCCGGTCTCGATGTGGATCGGCTGGGCACCGAGTTCCAGGGCGCGCTTGTAGGCCTTTTGCGAATCCTTGACCCGGAACGCCATGCCGCACACCGACGGACCATGCTCGGCGGCAAAGTACGAGGCGACACTGTGGGGTTCGTTGTTGAGGATCAGGTTAATCGCGCCCTGGCGATACAGGTGCACGTCTTTGGAGCGATGGGTCGCGACCTTGGTGAAGCCCATGATCTCGAAGATCGGCTCCAGGGTATTGGGAGTCGGCGATGCGAGCTCGATGAATTCAAAGCCCATCAGGCCCATTGGGTTTTCGTATAAATCTGCCATGGTTGGCGCCTCATCATCTTTATCAATTAACGAATGTTAGTTGCTAGCAATGCTGAGACCGGCGGGTGGCGCGCAGGAGATGCCCCGCACGCTGCGGGCGAGGAAATCACCGTAGATCAATTGAAACCCGAATATCTTCATTGTCGACCCAAGGCTCTGAGGGCGAGGCTTCTGCTGCCAGAAGACGATTATTATTGTATGCGTAACCTGATTCTACACAGCGTAAATCGTTTTGTCCGCCTCTTGTATCAAATCCCCTTTTTCCCCCGACGCGCAAGGGTTTGTTTTACCCCCGATGACCGCTCATCGCCGCGCCTGGGATACCCTTGGGGGCGTAAGTGCCAGGGGCCAACTATCCTGCCTCGTACTTGAACGCTTCATGGGAGGCATCACTACCTGCCAGCCGTTGATAGCCCGACTTCATCGATACAGGTTTCGCCAATGCCACTGAAAACCAACACCCGCCCGCGCAGCATGCGGCTCGCCGTGACCTTGCTGTGTGGACTGCTGCCGGTCCTGCTGGGTTTTGCCATTCTTTACATGCAGGCTGAACGTGTACTCAGGCTCAGCACCCAACACACCGCCGAAGAAGCGACTCGCCAGTTCGAACTGATGCTCGACAACACCGCCCAGGCGGCGCGCGAGTTGTTGCCGTTGGCGGGCCAGAGCTGCATTGACGTCAACCTGGCGTTGCGTGAGCAGGTGACACGGCGTCCCTTCGTGCGCTCGACCACCCTGCTGTGGGACGACACCATCTATTGCAGCTCATTGTTCGGTGACTATCACGAAAAAATTGCCTCTGGAGATTATGCCAACGGCCAGTTGCTGTTGATGAAGGGCAACCTCGTGACGCCCGACACCGCGTTGCTGGTTTATCGACTCGGCGACGGCAAACGGGGCGCCATGAGCACACTGGACGGTTACCACCTGAGTAATCTCATGCGCCTGATCGGGCGTCGGACCTTGCTGTTGCTGCAGGTCGGGCCTGCCTGGTTGTCCGCCGACGGCAGCTTTCACGAGGGCGAACCACCCAGGTTCCCCGTCGCAGAAAACAGGCTGGCATCCTCGCGTTATCCCTTCAGCGTAACGGCCGGTTTCCCCGAAGGCGAAGTGTGGCGCTACATGCGCAGCGAATACCCGCCACTGTTCAGCTTGTTGCTGTTCTTCGGGGTGATTTCCGCTTTGATCGGGCACGTCTTGCAAAAGCGTTCGTCGTCGCCAACCCTGGAGATGCAGCGCGCACTGGACGCGGCAGAGTTCGTACCGTACTTCCAGCCAGTAGTGCAGGCGCAGAGCAAGAAATGCACGGGGGTCGAGGTGCTGATGCGCTGGAACCATCCCAAGGAAGGCCTGGTCCGCGCCGATCTGTTCATTCCGTTTGCCGAACACTGCGGACTGATCGTGCCGATGACCCGCTCGATCATGCAACAAACCGCCAGGCTGCTGGCACCGCGGTCGGCGTCCTTTGACGAGCCGTTTCATGTCGGCATCAATATCACCGCCAATCATTGCCAGGACCTTGCACTGGTCGAGGATTGCCGCCAGTTCCTCGACGCCTTTGCCCCCGGCTCCATCCACCTGGTACTGGAGTTGACCGAGCGCAAACTGATCGAGCCCACGGCCATCACCCTTCAACTGTTCGAGCAACTGCATGAGCTTGGCGTGATGATCGCCATCGACGACTTCGGCACCGGCCACTCGAGCCTCGGCTACCTGCGCCAGTTCAATGTGGACTTCCTGAAAATCGACCAGAGCTTCGTCGCCATGATCGGCATCGATACCCTGTCCAGCCACATTCTGGACAGCATCATCGAGCTGGCGGTCAAGCTCGACCTGGCAATGGTTGCAGAAGGTGTGGAAACCCCGGAGCAAAGTGACTACCTGACGGCCCACAAAGTGAACTACCTGCAAGGTTATCTGTTTGGCCGACCGATGCCTGCGGCAGACTTCATTAATGCATTAAGTGATGATTAACTAGTGGCCTTTAGCAGCGATTCAACGACACGCCGCCCTCCTCCATTTGAATCAAGGTACAACTCTTGTTACATGAAGAAAAAGTCATGATTTACTCTTGATCCATTAACTACTACAATTTTTCATGCCTGCACCAGATTGGCAGGTGAGCCATTTATCACCGAGTCGCTTCAAGGCTCTTGGCTTATAGCTTTGTTTGCGGTTGGTATCAGCCACACACACTATTGGAGTAAAGATATTGTCCAGACTCGCTGAATTTCGTGCAGCTGAAAAGGCCCTTCAAGAGCAGCTCAAGCAGCTGGAATCCCTGAAGAACGATGCCGGGCTCAAGAAAGAAATCGAATTCGAAGAAAAGCTCCAGGGGCTGATGAAAACCTACGGCAAGAGCCTGCGCGACATTATCGCCATCCTCGACCCGAACCCGGCAAAATCCGGTCTGCAACAGGCCGCCCCAAAAACCCGCCGCGCCCGCGTGGTCAAGGTTTATCAGAACCCGCATACCGGCGAGCTGATTGAAACCAAGGGCGGCAACCACCGTGGACTGAAGGCCTGGAAGGAACAATACGGTGCCGCCACCGTTGATTCCTGGCTGCGCGGCTAAACCCTCGCACTGAAAAAACAAAGCCCTGCACCTGCAGGGCTTTTTTCATTGACGGCATCTAAAGACAAGCCTGCCCGGTACTTTCCAGGCAACTTTGTGCTTAATCCTTTTGGCTATCTAACACTATCGGCACAGGCATGAAATCGGCGCTCATTGAAGCCTTCAACTAAAGTTTCAAGCCGTTACGGGCTGCCTCTATTTCATTCTGACTGGCCTTATAAGCGTCGGCCTGCCCGGCGTAGGAAAGTACGTAGGCCTTATCGGCATCCACGGCGGCGACCAATGTTTGAGACAGCACATGCCGCCCGTTCTGCGTGATGGTGCAAGTGGTTTCAAGGGCCGGCAAGCGGCTCAACGTGGTCGGGTGAATCCGGTTGCAGACACTTTGATAGCCACCTTGGAAAAAGTCTTTCTGCACCGACTTGCGCATCTCCAGCAACACCGCTTCCAGGTTCACCTGATGACCGCTTTGCACCCGGCTCATGGTCAATTCCATCACCATCAAGGGTTCGCCTTGCGCATTATTCTTGATCGCACGCTGGCGACTCACACCGGAGCCGGCCTCGCCCTGGGCAATGGCTTCGACCTCCCAGCCCGGCGGCCACTCCACCACTGGCTCATCGGCGTAGGCCCGGGCAAACACCGAAAGCACGCCACTCAAGATAATCAACGCCTTGCACAATCGAACCATTGCCATGAACACCCAGCCAGTTAGCCCTGAAGTTTGATCTTCGGCCGGCGGCCAGGCAATAGCAGTCGCTTTGGGTTTGGTGATGTCGCCACCCATGCGTATCATTGTCGCCAGCCCCATTTATTTTCCGGAGGGCCCATGAGCCTGCAAGAACTGAACACCTTCCCCGGCGTGACCGCACAGCCCGACACCGCCACCCAGCAATTCGTCTTCAACCACACCATGCTGCGGGTCAAGGACATCACCAAGTCCCTGGACTTCTACACGCGCATTCTCGGCTTCTCGCTGGTAGAGAAACGCGATTTTCCGGAAGCGAAGTTCAGCTTGTACTTCCTCGCCCTGATCGACAAGAGCCAGATTCCGGCCGATGCCGCTGAGCGTACGCAATGGATGAAATCGATCCCCGGCATACTCGAACTGACCCATAACCACGGCAGCGAGAACGATGCGGACTTCGCTTATCACAACGGCAATACCGAACCACGCGGGTTCGGCCACATCTGCATTTCCGTGCCGGATATCGTCGCTGCGTGTGAGCGCTTCGAAGCGCTGGGCTGTGACTTCCAGAAGCGCCTGAATGACGGCCACATGAAGACCCTGGCGTTTATCAAGGACCCGGATGCCTACTGGGTCGAGATCATCCAGCCTGCCCCGTTATAAAAAGCCGGCTGCCACTGATCGTTCCCACGCTCTGCGTGGGAATGCAGCCCGGGACGCTTCGCGCCCCAAAAAGCGTGACGCAGAGCGTCACAGGAGGCGTTACCACGCAGAGCGTGGGAACGATCATGTGACAGACACAAAAAACCCCATGATCACTCATGGGGTTTCGTGTTTTCAGCGTCCGATTTATGCCGGCGCCGAGGTGCGGATCAAGTGGTCGAATGCGCTCAGGGAAGCCTTGGCGCCCTCGCCCACTGCGATCACGATCTGCTTGTACGGCACGGTGGTCACGTCACCGGCAGCGAACACGCCAGGCACAGATGTTTCGCCACGGGCATCGACGATGATCTCGCCACGCGGTGACAGCTCGATGGTGCCTTTAAGCCAATCGGTATTGGGCAACAGACCGATCTGCACGAAGATCCCTTCCAGTTCCACGCTACGCAATTCTTCGCTCTGGCGATCCTTGTAGCGCAGGCCGTTGACCTTCTGCCCGTCGCCCGTCACCTCAGTGGTTTGCGCACTGGTGATCACGGTCACGTTCGGCAGGCTGTGCAACTTGCGCTGCAATACCGCATCGGCACGCAACTGTACGTCGAACTCCAGCAGCGTGACATGGGACACGATACCGGCCAGGTCGATGGCCGCTTCGACGCCGGAGTTGCCGCCGCCAATCACCGCCACGCGCTTGCCCTTGAACAACGGGCCGTCGCAGTGCGGGCAGTACGCCACGCCCTTGTTGCGGTACTGCTGCTCACCGGGCACGTTCATTTCACGCCACCGCGCACCGGTGGCCAGGATCACCGTCCTGGCCTTGAGTTTCGCGCCGCTGGCGAAGTGGACTTCGTGCAGCTCGCCCGCTTTGCCGGGCAGCAATTTGTCGGCGCGCTGCAGGTTCATGATGTCCACGTCGTATTGCTTGACGTGCTCTTCCAGGGCGACCGCCAGTTTCGGCCCTTCGGTCTCCTGCACGGAGATGAAGTTTTCGATGGCCATGGTGTCCAGCACCTGGCCGCCAAAACGCTCAGCCGCGACACCCGTGCGAATGCCTTTGCGCGCGGCATAGATCGCCGCCGAGGCACCGGCTGGACCACCGCCCACCACCAGCACGTCAAAGGCCTCCTTGGCGCTGATCTTCTCGGCCTGGCGTTCGATGCCGCTGGTGTCGATTTTCGCGAGGATTTCTTCCAGGCCCATGCGGCCCTGGCCGAAATTCACGCCGTTGAGGTAGATGCTCGGTACCGCCATGACCTGGCGCTCATCGACTTCAGCCTGGAACAGCGCGCCGTCGATGGCGACGTGGCGGATATTGGGGTTGAGCACTGCCATCAGGTTCAACGCCTGGACCACGTCCGGGCAGTTCTGGCAGGACAGCGAGAAGTACGTCTCGAAGTTGAACTCGCCCTTGAGCGAGCGGATCTGTTCGATCACTTCAACACTGGCTTTGGAAGGGTGGCCGCCGACTTGCAGCAAGGCCAGCACCAGGGACGTGAATTCGTGGCCCATCGGGATACCGGCGAAACGCAGGCTGATATCGGCGCCGGGGCGGTTGATCGAGAACGATGGCTTGCGTGCGTCATCACCGTTGTCGAGCAAGGTAATCTGGGTGGAAAGACTGGCAACGTCTTTCAACAGTTCGAGCATTTCCCGGGATTTCGCACCGTCGTCGAGGGAGGCAACGATCTCGATCGGCTGGGTGACCCGTTCCAGGTACGACTTCAACTGGGTTTTAAGATTGGTGTCCAACATACGGGCGATTTCCTTGAATTTTTTAGACAAAAAAAACGCCCGAGCGAATCTCGCCCGGGCGTTTTTATTGGGCGGTGCAGCTTGCTTAGAAGGTGCGGGAGTCCGCCCTGATGAAGCGCGTCACAGACTTAGATCTTGCCAACCAGGTCCAGGGACGGCGCCAGAGTGGCTTCGCCTTCTTTCCACTTGGCTGGGCAAACCTGGCCCGGGTGTGCAGCGACGTACTGGGCAGCCTTGATCTTGCGCAGCAGCTCGGAAGCGTCACGACCAACACCGCCGTCGTTCAGCTCAACGATCTTGATCTGGCCTTCAGGGTTGATCACGAAGGTGCCACGGTCAGCCAGGCCAGCTTCTTCGATCAGCACGTCGAAGTTGCGGGAGATGGCGTGGGTCGGGTCGCCGATCATGGTGTACTGGATCTTGCCGATCGCTGGCGAAGTGTTGTGCCAGGCAGCGTGGGCAAAGTGGGTGTCGGTGGAAACGCTGTAGATCTCGACGCCCAGCTTCTGGAAGGCGTCGTAGTTGTCAGCCAGGTCTTCCAGCTCGGTCGGGCAAACGAAGGTGAAGTCGGCCGGATAGAAGAACACCACGGACCATTTGCCCTTGAGGTCAGCGTCCGAGACTTTTACGAAGTCGCCATTTTTGAATGCGTCAGCTTTGAACGGTTTAACTTGGCTGTTGATGATAGGCATCGTTGACTCTCCGTCAGGGGTTAAGAAGTTGATGGAGAGAACTTTACCCACTCGACGGACGGTTGGCTCATTGGCAAACCTCATGCCGCTGATTGGCTTTCGCTATTAACCAATAGTATTGATAGAAGAAAACCGAATTACGGCCACAACGGGTACAATGCGCTTTTTCGTGGTACGTACCACACAGCAAATACTAGGAGATTCCATGGCCCGTGGCGGCGTGAACAAACAGGTGGTGCAAGCGGCGCGATTGGCGATCCTTGCCCGTGGCGAAAACCCCAGCATCGATGCCGTACGGATTGAAATGGGCAATACCGGCTCGAAAACCACGATCCATCGCATTATGAAGGAGCTCGATGATAGCACCCCGGACACCGACGAGGCGCCACCCGAGCCGATCGACGAAGAGCTGTTGGCGTTGGTAACGCGCCTGGCGCAGCGCCTCAAGGAACAGGCACAGGAACCCATTGACCAGGCCCGCGAGGAATACGAGCAACAACGCAAGGCACTGGAAACGCAGCTGCAACAAGCCGAGCAAGCCAATACCCAATTGCAGCAACACTATGAACTGCAGAGCCTGGCACTGACCCAGGAATCCGAGGCGCTGCAAAGCACGCTTGCCCTGCTGCAGGGTGAACAAACCCGCAACGCCGGGCTGACACAGGCATTGGCCGATTTCGACCTGCGCCTGCAAGACAAGGACGAGCAGATTCGCTCGCTCGAAGAGAAACACCTGCACAGCCGTGATGCCCTGGAGCAACACCGCAATGCGGTCAAGGAGCAGCGCGAGCAAGAGCAAAACCGCCACGAAAGCCAGGTGCAGCAACTGCAGATGGAGGTGCGCCAGGCACAACAAAGCGCCTTGGTACGCCAGGACGAAATCACCCAGCTGCACCGCGACAACGAACGCCTGCTGACCGAGAACCGCGGCACACAGCGCGAGCTGAGCCTGTTGCAAGAACAGCTCAAGCAAAGCAACACCCGCCAGGATCAACTGTTCGACCAGGCCAATCGCGTCGACAGCGACCGCACCCTCCTCCAGGAACGCCTGCGCGTGGCCATGCTGGAAAGCCAGGCGCTCAAACAGAGCGTCGAGGAACAAGCACAGGTCAACAAGTCACTGGACATCGAACTGCAGAAAACCCGGGCAGAACTGGAAGAAAGCGTGCGCCTGGCCGCTGCCATTACAGCAGCGCCAGACGTCGCCAGAATCGACTAAGCGCCGACCGGTGTCCGCAGGGTAACGAACTCTTCGGCGGCCGTCGGATGCACACCGATGGTTTCGTCGAAGTGGCGCTTGGTGGCGCCGGCCTTCAAGGCGATGGCCAGGCCCTGGACGATTTCACCAGCCTCCGGGCCGACCATGTGGCAGCCCAGCACCTTGTCGGTCTGGGCATCCACCACCAGCTTCATCAACGTGCGCTCCTGGCATTCGGTCAGGGTCAGCTTCATCGGCCGGAAGCGGCTTTCGAAGAGTTGCACCTCGTGGCCGGCTTCGCGTGCTTCTTCCTCAGTCAGGCCGACCGTGCCGATATTGGGCAGGCTGAACACCGCGGTCGGGATCATCTTGTAATCCACCGGGCGATACTGTTCAGGCTTGAACAAGCGTCGCGCTACCGCCATGCCTTCAGCCAGCGCCACCGGCGTCAGCTGCACCCGGCCGATCACATCGCCCAAGGCCAGGATCGACGGCTCGGCCGTCTGGTACAGGTCATCCACCTCGACGAAGCCTTTCTTGTCGAGCTTCACCCCAGTGTTTTCCAGCCCAAGATTGTCCAGCATCGGACGTCGACCGGTGGCGTAGAACACGCAATCGGCCTCCAGCTGGCGACCATCCTTGAGGGTCACTTTCAGGCTGCCATCAGCTTGCTTGTCGATACGTTCGATGTCGGCATTGAATTGCAGGTCCATGCCGCGCTTGGTCAGTTCTTCCTGCAAATGCTTGCGCACCGAACCGTCGAAGCCACGCAGGAACAACTCACCGCGATACAGCAACGTGGTCTGGGCGCCCAAGCCGTGGAAGATGCCGGCGAATTCGACGGCGATGTAACCACCGCCCACTACCAGCACGCGCTTGGGCAGCTCCTTGAGGAAAAACGCCTGGTTGGAACTGATCGCGTGCTCGTGCCCGGGAATCTCGGGAATCTGCGGCCAGCCGCCGGTAGCGATCAGGATGTTTTTAGCCGTGTGGCGCTCGCCATTGATCTCGACGGTATTCGGATCGACGATCTTGGCGTGGCCTTCGTGCAGCGTCACACCACTGTTGACCAGCAGGTTGCGGTAAATGCCGTTGAGGCGATTGATCTCGCGATCCTTGTTGGCGATCAGCGTCGCCCAGTCGAACTGCGCCTCGTCCAGGCTCCAGCCGAACCCCGAAGCCTGCTCGAAATCCTCGGCGAAATGCGCACCATAGACCAGCAGTTTTTTCGGCACACAGCCAACGTTCACACAGGTGCCGCCCAGGTAACGACTCTCGGCCACCGCCACTTTCGCGCCAAAGCCGGCCGCAAACCGGGCCGCCCGCACACCGCCAGAACCGGCGCCAATCACATAAAGGTCAAAATCGTAGGCCATTTTCAATCTCCTCGGCAGGTGACCAGCATACCTGCGGGCGGCCGATGAGCAAGCGTTGTGCTGAAATGCCCGGGCTGTGCGATGCGCGGCCCAATCTCCGTAAGCCTGGGTCCTTCTGGAAACCATGCACCGCGGTGTATCTATTAGAACGGCAATCCTTCTTCTGTAGGAGCGTGGCTTGCCCGCGAACCAGGCGCTGCGGTGTGTCTGTTGTACCGCGTTATCATTCTTCGCCGGCAAGTCGGATCGCCGCACCGCTGGCTCCTACAGGTACGGCTCCCGATCAGGTCGGCTACCAGGCCGCCTCGCTTTGCAGTTGCTTTGGCTTTTGATTTTCTTGCCCCCTCACGCCCTGAGCCTGTCCGTCAACCTGTGACGACCTCCATCGGGACCTCTACCAACGTTGGTCCATACCGTGTCAAAGCTTCTGGGAGATGGTTGTCTGAGTACATATCCGTTGCTGCGGTAACGGCCACTTATGGTTTCGCTCTTACAGCGACTCCCTTTTTCAAACGCCAAAAAGGAAGGAAAAGGCTTTGCCCCACCACTCGGTGCCTCGCTGTGGCTCGGCATGCCCTCACTCCGGCATTGCTCCGTGGGTCGCCGCGATGGGCCATCCCTGNNGCCGGTTTCCCCACTGCGCAATGCCTGCGTTCGGCCAGCGTGGTTTAACGGGGCACCCAAATCTAAAGCCAAAGCGAGGCGGCCTTATAGCCGACCTGACCTTTCCGGTTACCCCCAACCTGATCGTTCCCACGCTCTGCGTGGGAATGCATCCTGTGACNNGAGCGTCCCTGGCGGCATTCCCACGCAGAGCGTGGGAACGATCACATCGCGGACAGACCTGGAATCAAGTCGGCTTTAAGGCCGCCTCGCTTTGCTTTGGTTTTTGATTTTCTTGCCCCATCGAGAG
>NZ_JAAVXC010000046.1:0-67132 GCF_013416725.1 Pseudomonas sp. SbOxS1 | reverse complement strand
AGGGTATGCCGAGCCTTAGCGAGGCACCGAACGCCAGGGGCAAGAGCCCTTGGTTACTTGGGGCTTTTCCAAGTGACTCGCCGTAAGGGCGAAACCCCAGGTGGCCGTTACCGCAGGAATGGATATGTACACCTGAAAGACAATCATCGGCAGCGATGACGCCTTCGCCGGCAAGCCGGGCTCCTACAGATGTTGCACCCGCTGTCAGGGTGGAACCCTAAGTGGCCGTTACCGCAGGAATGGATATGTACACCTGAAAGACAATCATCGGCAGCGATGACGCCTTCGCCGGCAAGCCGGGCTCCTACAGGTTTTTCACCCGCGGCCAAGTCGAAACAACAAGGCTATGGCGTGACCCTCAGTCAAAGGCACTGCGGTAGGCAAACAACCCCGGCATACCGCCAGTCATCACAAACAGCAGATTGCTGCCCGCCTGATAATCGCCCCGACGTACAGCCGCGAGCAGCCCGGCAAAGGCCTTGCCGCCGTAGACAGGGTCAGTGAGCAAGCCTTCCTGCGACGCCAGCAGGCGCACCGCTTCGAGCATCGCTTCAGTCGGCGCACCATAGGCATCGCCACGTTGGCTGCCATCCACGCGAACCGACTGATCGGCCAGCGTTGTGGACCGGTCAAGCAGCTGTAGAACCTGTCGGGTTTTTTCCAGGGTCGTGGTCGTGGCCTGTTCCTCGGTTGCCAGCACCGAGTAGCCGATGATTTGCGTCGATGTGCCAGCCAGGGTGACGCCGGCCAATAACCCCGAGTGCGTACCGGCGCTGCCATTGGGCACGATGATTTGCTCGAAATGCACACCCAGCGCATCGGCCTGGCGCAGTATTTCGCCCGCGCAGGCGGCATAACCCAGGCTGCCCCGGGGGCTGGATCCGCCGAGGGGCATCACAAAGGGCTTCCTGCCTTGGCCCTTGAGCGTGTCGACCAACTGCGCCGCATAGGTATCAGGCAAGACACCCCGAGCCAGCCGATGGACCTTCGCGCCGAACAGTGCATCCAGCAGCACATTACCGTTGTGGCAAAAGTCATCGTCAGTGCGCACGGCCGAAGGTGTGAGGATCAGCTCGCAGGCCAGGCCGTGACGGGCCGCCACGGCCGCGGTCAGCCGCGCATGATTGGATTGGAAACCACCCCAGGTCACCAGTGTGTCGGCACCTTCGGCCAAGGCTTCGCCGAGCAGGAATTCCAGTTTGCGCAGTTTGTTGCCACCGCCGCCGAGACCGGTCAGATCGTCGCGTTTGACGTAGAGGTGGCAGCCATTGAGTTCGGGCAAGCCGCTCAAGCGGGACAGTTTCTGGATCGGGGTCGGGCCTTCGAGCAGGGCCACCCGTGGGTACGCGGCCAGCGCGGCATCAAGATGATTGAAGTCGTGGGGCATGAAGGTTCGCTCGTGGAGTGAAAGGAACTCGGTGGGCTTGAACGTCATCCGCCACTGTAAAAAGCGGCGGCTTGAAGATAAACCGCTGGCAAGGCATTACAGTTGATACACCGTGTAATGAATAGTGGTGTCTGTAATTAAGATATCGGTGATCTTGATAATTCGTCTCTTGAGATACGCCAGTGCCGCGCGCGCAGCAGACGCGCGTCATCAGCGCCGGGCCAATACCGATTTCTTCGTGCAATGGATGTGACGGGGCACCGCTGGCGCGGGAACTGCCAGCCGCGGCGTTGGTGAAGCTGCTCGTGGCCGAGATGCAATCCTGAGTGCAGTCCTGTCATGGTTTTGTTGTAACTTGGGCGCCAGGACTGAATCGGTTGGCAAGGAATGAACCATGACATTGACGGCCCAACGCTTGGTTGACATCGCGATGACCAACCCGATCAACGCGCAATTGACCTCACGCTTGCCTGCGCTCGGCCTGGACCAATGCCTGCTCACGGCGGGCTGCCTGTTCCAGGCGGTATGGAATCAACAGGCGCAACGAGACCCTGCGTGGAGCATCAAGGATTACGACGTTTTCTACTTTGACACCGACCTGTCCTGGGAGGCCGAGAACGAGGTCATCCACCGGGCTCAACATCTCTTCCAGGACCTTGGGGTTAACGTCGAGTTCAAGAACCAGGCGCGCGTGCACCTTTGGTACGGTCAGCGCTTTGGCGGGACTTACCCCAGGCTTGAATCGGCCAGGGACGGGATTGATCGCTACCTGGTGGCGGGCACTTGCATCGGCCTGGATGTCGCAACCGGCGAGGTCTATGCCCCCTACGGCCTGGCGGATGTAGAGCAGGGCGTGCTACGCATCAATCCGGCAAACCCCAGGCCTGAGCTGTTTGACCAGAAAGCGAAAAGTTATCAGGTTCGCTGGCCTTGGTTGAGGATTGTGTAAGGCGTGCACTGTGACTCATGGCGCAATGGCGGCCTGACAGCCGACCTGTCCCCGATGTGATCGTTCCCACGCCCTGCGTGGGAACGCCGCCAGGGACGCTCCGCGTTCCGCTGACGACGCAGGACCTGAGCCATGCGCAACGGTGACGCGGAGCGTCACAGGATGCATTCCCACGCAGAGCGTGGGAACGATCGGTGTATTCACTTGAAATCAGGCCGGGGCGGTTAGCGGCATCCCGCCTTTTCGCTGTCGTCGAGCGCCCTCAGGCCACGAAGGCTGTAACCTGCGAAAGGTTATTGTCCTGGGCTGCCGCAACGAGGTGCAAAGGGACATGCGGTTGCTCGACAGGGGAGGGAATTTCAATGCTTCCTACAATATGCAGTTGTCGCTCGCTCAGTCCGGTCGACTCTTGTTCCTTTGCCTTAGCCATTCTCGCGTGGTTCGCTGCGATTTCGTTGAGAGTTGACACGTTACATCTCCGGTGACTGACCAAGCGTTTTGCTGGAGTCCTTTAGCGTTGATTGGATGGCCATCGCGTCAGTTTTATGTCGTTCGCGATGGCTAACGCGGGCCGGTGCAATCCCCACGCCAGAGAGGGCCGGGATTTACCCGAGGCGATTTCATTTACGACGAAAGGTTATGGGCAAGGCCGCGGGCGGATTAAAACACGATGCCGATCTTTGCGCCGTACTCTTCCCGGGTCTGTTTGTCGAAGTCGGTAAATTGAAATTGACCGTCCAGGTCATAATCGAAACGGTTGTAGTAGAGGCCGGCGATAAAGGCAACCGACCCTTGCTGGTTGAACAGCCAGTTCAACTCGACAAAAGGATTGGTGGTGTCTTTAAGGTCCAGTTCCTGGCTGCTCACGCCGTGGATTTGCAGCTGCGAGTCACCATTGATGACCTTGCGAACCCCTGCTTCCAGGCGCAAGGTTGAACTGCTGAAGGCGTGGTTGTATCCGGCTGCCAATTTAGCGAAGGGCGTGCGATTGGTGAGATTGATGTCGTGCTTGTTAAAGTCCGGGTCATACCGGTTCCACTTATAGCCTCCTCCGATCAAAACGTCTAAAAAATTGTCGGCATCCAGGGCCATCCTCCAGCCCAGGTCCAGGTCGGCCTGGCCATCGGTGACACGCTGATGTTTTTCTTCGGAATACTGCCCGGTGATCTCGGCCTGATACACAAGGCCACCCCGGCCAGTCATCTTGTTGCCGAAGTTCAGGAACAGTCCGGCTTCCGGGATGTGCTCTGTACTGGTGGTGCTACGGCCTGTGAACTCCAGCTCGCTGTAACTTCCCAACAAGCCGGCGGAAAAAACAGGCGCTTCAGAAGGTGTTGCGCTAGTGAAAGGGGGGGCGACGCCCGCCAGGAGGGAAGTGACAACAGCAGCAAGACTGGTTCTATTCATGAGAACTCCATCAGCGCACTTATGGTCCGTTTTGGACCTGTCACTAACAACAATAGTCGGTTTTGGTGCAGCGTTAGACCGGTCGTCGGCCAGGACGCAAAAAAGATGGCAATTGGCCGTGACGTCATCTTTTTGTCGCCTGTGAGTGCGATTTTGAGGGGTTGCCGCGCGGTTCCTTGTCCGACGAACTGCACTTCTGCTCTTTCGATATGCGGCCAGTGCGGGCACAATGCGCATCCTTTTTTTGGCTGGCCTTGCCGGAGGCCTCGAAATGATCAAAACGCCGTACTACCTCATCGACAAGCAAAAGCTGCTGGGCAACATGGAAAAGATTGCCTACGTGCGTGAGCAGTCCGGGGCCAAGGCCCTGCTGGCACTCAAGTGCTTCGCCACCTGGTCGGTGTTCGACCTGATGCAGCAGTACATGGATGGCACCACATCGTCGTCGCTCTACGAGCTCAAGCTTGGACGGCAGAAGTTCGCGGGCGAGACTCACGCCTACAGCGTCGCCTGGGCCGATGACGAAATCGAGGAGATGCTCGAAAACTGCGACAAGATCATCTTCAACTCCATCGGCCAGTTACAGCGCTACACTGAAGCGTCTGAAGGCAAGGTCCGTGGTCTGCGGGTCAACCCGCAGGTGAGCAGCTCCGATTACCTGCTGGCCGACCCGGCACGCCCGTTCAGTCGCCTGGGCGAGTGGGACCCGGAAAAGATCGAGCAGGTCATCGAGCAGATTTCCGGCTTCATGTTCCACAACAACTGCGAGAACGGCGACTTCGGCCTGTTCGATGCAATGTTGTGCACCATCGAAGAGCGTTTCGGCCATCTGTTGCACAAGGTCGAGTGGGTCAGCCTGGGTGGCGGTATCCACTTCACCGGCGAAGGCTACGCGCTGGACGAGTTCTGCGCGCGCCTCAAGGCGTTCTCGCAAAAGTACGGCGTACAGGTTTACCTGGAGCCGGGCGAAGCGGCCATCACCCAGAGTGCGTCGCTGGAAGTCACCGTGCTTGACACGCTCTACAACGGCAAGCACCTGGCGGTCGTGGACAGCTCCATCGAAGCGCACATGCTCGACCTGCTGATCTACCGCCTGAATGCCAAGCTGGCCCCGAGCGAGGGTGAGCACACCTACATGGTGTGCGGCAAATCCTGCCTGGCCGGCGACATTTTCGGTGAGTACCAGTTCGATCGTCCGCTGGCCATCGGCGACCGCCTGTCGTTCGTCGACGCCGCGGGCTACACCATGGTCAAGAAGAACTGGTTCAACGGCCTGAAAATGCCGTCCATCGTAGTGAAACAACTCGACGGTAGTGTCGAGGTGGTTCGTGAGTTCGGTTACAACGACTATATGTCCAGCCTCTCGTAAGCTGGCTGAGAAGGAGAGAGAGAAAAATTGAAGAAGAACGTACTTATCATTGGTGCAGGAGGTGTCGCCAAGGTGGTGGCCCACAAGTGCGCGCAGCACAACGACGAACTCGGTCGTATTGCTATCGCGTCGCGCAACATCTCCAAATGCCAGGCCATCATCGACAGCGTCAAGGCCAAGGGCAGCCTCAAACAGCCCGCTGAAATCAAGGCATTCACCCTCAATGCCCTGGACGTCGAGGCGACCAAAGCGCTGATTCGTGAAACCGAATCGCAGATCGTCATCAACGTCGGCTCCGCTTTCCTCAACATGTCGGTGCTGCGTGCCTGCATCGATACCGGCGCGGCCTACCTGGACACCGCCATTCACGAAGAACCGGGCAAGATCTGCGAGACGCCGCCCTGGTATGGCAACTACGAGTGGAAGCACCTCGAGGAATGCCAGCAGAAGAACGTCACCGCCATCCTCGGCGTGGGCTTCGACCCGGGTGTGGTCAATGCCTATGCGGCACTGGCCCAACAACAGTATTTCGACCGCATTGATTCGATCGACATTCTCGACGTCAATGCCGGTTCTCATGGCAAATATTTCGCCACCAATTTCGATCCGGAAATCAATTTCCGCGAGTTCACCGGACAGGTGTGGAGCTGGCAGGACAGCCAGTGGACCAGCAACACCATGTTCGAAGTCAAGCGTACCGACGACCTGCCGGTAGTGGGTTCGCAGAACCTGTACCTGACCGGTCACGATGAAGTGCATTCGCTGTCGAAGAACCTCGGCGTGCCCAACGTGCGTTTCTGGATGAGCTTCGGCGAGCACTACATCAATGTGTTCACCGTGCTCAAGAACCTCGGCCTGCTCTCCGAGCAGCCGGTCAAGACCGCCGAAGGCCTGGAAGTCGTGCCGCTCAAGGTGGTCAAGGCCGTGCTGCCTGATCCAAGCTCGCTGGCACCGGGCTACACCGGCAAGACCTGCATCGGTGACCTGGTCAAGGGCACCAAGGATGGCCAGCCGCGTGAAGTGTTCATCTACAACGTAGCGGACCACGAGGAAGCCTTTGCCGAAACCGACAGCCAGGGCATTTCCTATACCGCCGGTGTTCCACCGGTAGCCGCAGCCCTGCTGGTAGCCCGCGGTGAGTGGGACGTGCAGCGCATGGTCAACGTCGAGGAGCTGCCAGCCGAGCCGTTCCTCAAGGCGCTGGACGTGATGGGCCTGCCGACCCGCATCAAGGACGAGCACGGCGACCGTGCCTGGGACTGCAAAGCCTAAGTCCAGGCACTTTGTAGGAGCGGGCCTTGTGGCGAGGGGATTTATCCCCGTTGGGTTGCGAAGCGGCCCAAAAAATGGGACTGCTGCGCAGTCCAACGGGGATGAATCCCCTCGCCACGGGTCGCTCCCACATTGGATCAACTGCGCAGATTAGATCAGTGGCGGTCCAGCCACACCGTCTGTGCATTGCAGAATTCACGCACGCCGAAGTGCGACAGCTCGCGACCGAATCCGCTTTTCTTCACACCACCGAAGGTCACGCGCGGGTCACTGGCGCAGTAGCCATTGATGAACACCCCGCCGGTTTCCAGTTCACTGGCCATCTGCTCGGCCTGCTCGACATTGCCAGTGTAGACGGTGGCCGCCAGGCCGAACTCACTGTCGTTCGCCAGTTCCAGCGCATGCGCAGCGTCGCGAGCGGTGATGATCGAAGCCACCGGGCCAAACAGCTCCTGTTTGAACGAAGTCATCTGGTCAGTGACACCGGCCAGCACCGTAGGCTCATAGAAGTTGCCCGAGCCTTCGGCCTTCTTGCCACCGAGCAACAAGGTCGCGCCTTCCTCCAGGGTGTCACGCACCTGTTGATCCAGTTCATCGCGCAGATCAAAGCGGGCCATCGGGCCGATGTACGTCTCGGCGGACAGTGGATCGCCGACCAGCAGTTTGCGCGTGGCCTCGACAAACCGCCGGGTGAATTCCTCGACTATGTCTTGCTCGACGATCAGCCGCTTGGCCGCCGCACAGACTTGCCCGGTGTTCTGGTAACGACCGATCACGGCCGCTTTGACGGCGTCGTCGAGGTTGGCATCATTGAGCACGATGAATGGATCGGAACCGCCCAGTTCCAGAACGCACTTCTTCAGCGCCGCGCCGGCCTGGGCGCCGATGGCCATGCCGGCGCGCACACTGCCGGTCAGGGTGACAGCGGCGATGCGTGGGTCGGCAATCGCCGTGGAAACACCGTCCGGCGTGACGTTGATGACCTCGAACACGCCTTCGGCAAAGCCCGCCTGCTTGAAGGCATCCAGCAGCAGGTAGGCGCTGCCCATGACGTTTGGCGCGTGCTTGAGCACGTAGGTATTGCCGGCCAGCAGCGTCGGCACCGCACCGCGCAGCACTTGCCAGATCGGGAAGTTCCACGGCATGACCGCGAGAATCGGCCCCAGCGGGCGATATTCGATGCGTGCCTTGCCGCCTTCGACCAGGGTCGGTTCAGCGCTCAACATGGCGGGGCCGTGTTCGGCATACCAGGTGCAGAGTTGCGCACATTTTTCAATTTCACCACGGGCCTGGGCGATCGGCTTGCCCATTTCCAGGGTGATCATGGTGGCCATGGCTTCGGCGTTATCGCGCAATGCCTGGGCAAGGGCAATCAAGCGCTGCGCGCGTTGTGCAACCGGTTCGCGGCGCCAGGCGCGGTAGCCGCTGGCGGAACGCGACAGGGCGGCGTCCAATGCCGCTGCGGATTCGAAAGGGTAATGGCCGATTTGTTCACCGGTGGCCGGGTTGATCGAAATGGCGTGGGTAAGGCTGGATATGTTGGTCATGGCACCGTCCTGCGGGTAGGAATACGCTCAGGTTACGGTGCTGTATGTTTTCTTGAAACTGAATAATAATGAGCGTCTTGTTCACGTTTGGAGAATGATGTGGATCTGGTTCAGCTCGAGATTTTCAAGGCTGTCGCCGAGCACGGCAGCATCAGTGTGGCCGCGCAGCATATCCATCGGGTGCCTTCGAACCTGACCACGCGGATCAAGCAACTGGAGCAGGATCTGGGCGTGGACCTGTTCATCCGCGAAAAAAGCCGTCTGCGCCTGTCGCCCGCCGGCTGGAGTTTCCTCGACTACGCCCGGCGGATTCTCGACCTGGTCCAGGAGGCACGCGCCACGGTGGCCGGTGAAGAACCCCAGGGCACATTTCCCCTGGGATCGCTGGAGAGCACCGCGGCGGTGCGGATTCCCGAGCTGTTGGCGGCCTATAACCAGCAGTACGCCAAGGTCGAACTGGACCTGTCCACCGGACCTTCCGGGACCATGATCGACGGGGTGCTGGCAGGCCGCCTGACCGCCGCGTTTGTCGATGGCCCGGTACTGCACCCGGCGCTGGAGGGCGTGCCGGCGTTCGAAGAAGAAATGGTGCTGATTGCACCGCTCAACCACAGTCCGATCCATCGCGCGCAGGACGTGAACGGCGAGAACATCTATGCCTTTCGCTCCAACTGCTCCTACCGCCACCACTTCGAAAGCTGGTTCACCAAGGACGCGGCAGTGCCGGGCAAGATCTTCGAAATGGAGTCCTATCACGGCATGCTCGCCTGCGTCAGCGCCGGCGCCGGCCTGGCCCTGATGCCCCGCAGCATGCTGCAGAGCATGCCCGGCTGCAGCACGGTCAGCGTCTGGCCGTTGTCCGAGTCCTTCCGTTATTTGCGCACCTGGCTGGTGTGGCGCAGGGGTACGGTGTCGCAGAGCCTGACCATGTTCGTGCGTTTGCTGGAGGAGCGGTGTGAAGCAATGAATTAGCTGAATCGAGGGGAGGGCATGTCGAGGCGCATCCTCAAAAAAATTTGACATATGTTATTTGTGATCACATATTGGACCCATAAGAACGTCCAATGTGAGCCATTACTCATGACAGATCATCCGATCCTCCTGCCCACCATGCGCCAGGTGTCCCGCGATACCCTGCAGGATCAGGTTTACCGCCAGATCCGTGAAGCGCTGATGAGCGGCCGCTTCCAGCCAGGCCAGAAGCTGACCATCCGCGGTCTTGCCGAGGCGCTCGGCTCAAGCCCCATGCCGGTGCGTGAAGCGCTGAACCGCCTGAGTGCCGAGAACGCCTTCGAAGTCACCGAAACCTCCCGCCTGCGTGTGCGCATGATGACCCCCGAACGTCTGCGCGAGATCCGCGACGCCCGGGTTGCGCTCGAAGGCCTGCTGGCCGAGAAAGCGGTGATCCTGCTCAACGACACCGACCTCAAGGACATCAGCCATCTGTGCGACCAGATGCAGCAAGCCGCCGACAGTGTCGATGTGGCCCGCTACCTGTGGACCAACTTTGCCTTCCACCGGCGCATCTATGCGGTTGCCAAGGCTGACCTGACCGTTGCGGCGGTGGAGAATTTCTGGCTGCACATGGGGCCCTGCTTTGCGCTCGTGGCACCTGACAAGGCGCACCTGCAGCGCTCGATGGAAGCGCACAACCGCATCGTCGAGGCCCTGGCCGCGCGTGATGGGGCCGCGGCGCGGGCGGCGGTCACCGACGACATCATGCAGGCCGCCGATTCCCTGGCGCGCCTGATCGTCAAGAGCGACCGTTCACGGTCGCCTGTCACTGGAGTAAAAAAGGCATGAGCGTTCTCAACCGACTGATTCCCTACACCGGCCTGCGGGTGCTGATCTCCGGCGGCGCAGCCGGCATCGGCGAGGTGCTGGCGGCGGCTTACATGGAAGCAGGCGCCAAGGTGCACGTGTGTGATGTCAGCGAAGCGGCCCTCGCAGCGTTCCGCGATCGTTATCCAGACAGCGTCGCCACCCGCGCGGACGTGGGTGACCCGGTGCAGATCGAAGCGGTGTTCAAGGTTCAGCGCGAACAGTTCGGTGGTCTCGATGTCCTGGTCAACAACGCCGGTATTGCCGGGCCGACCGCCGGGATCGATGCGATAACCGAAGAAGAATGGCAGCGCACCATCGACATCAACCTCACTGCCCAGTACCGCTTTGCCCATCACGCGGTGCCACTGCTCAAAGCGTCACCCAACGCGCACCTGATCCACATCGCGTCGGTGGCCGGCCGCCTGGGTTATGCCTGGCGCACGCCGTACGCCGCGACCAAGTGGGCCATCGTCGGCTTGATGAAATCCCTGGCATCCGAGCTTGGCGAAAGCGACATCCGCGTCAACGCCTTGCTGCCCGGCATCGTCGAAGGGCCGCGCATGGACGGTGTGATCCGCGCCCGTGCCGAGCAGATGAACGTGCCTGAAGCCGAGATGCGTGAGGAGTACCTGAAAAAGATCTCGCTCAAGCGCATGGTCACCGCCGAGGACGTTGCCGCCATGGCACTGTTCCTGTGTTCACCCGCCGCACGCAACGTGACCGGCCAGGCCATCAGCGTGGATGGCAACGTCGAGTACCTGTAAGCACCTCGACCCCGATCGCAACAACGGCCGGACAAACGTCCGCGTCGAGTGACCCCAATAACTTTCTCGCCAAGAACAAGAACGGAGAACACTCATGTCCAAAAATCGCCCGATCATCATCACCTGCGCCGTCACAGGCGCCATCCATACGCCCTCGATGTCGCCGCACTTGCCGATCACGCCGCAGGAAATCGCCGACGCCGCCATCGGTGCCGCCGAAGCTGGCGCATCGATCGTTCACCTGCATGCCCGCGACCCTATCGATGGCCGGCCCAGCCAGGATGTCGACCTGTTCCGTCAGTTCCTGCCGCAAATCAAGGCCAAGAGTGACGTGGTGATCAACATCACCAC
Organism: Pseudomonas sp. SbOxS1; assembly: GCF_013416725.1. Classification (NCBI taxonomy): domain Bacteria; kingdom Pseudomonadati; phylum Pseudomonadota; class Gammaproteobacteria; order Pseudomonadales; family Pseudomonadaceae; genus Pseudomonas; species Pseudomonas sp. SbOxS1. The sequence continues at coordinate 56,262 of NZ_JAAVXC010000046.1, read as the reverse complement.
CGGCGGCGCGCCGACCATGGGCGTGGAGGAACGCCTGCAGCCGGTGGCGCAACTCAAGCCGGAGCTGGCGTCCTTGAACATGGGTTCGATGAACTTCGGGTTGTACGAAATGCTCGACCGCTTCACCGAGTTCAAGCACGACTGGGAGCGCCCCTATCTGGCCGAGAGCGATGACCGGATCTTCCGCAATACCTTCCGCGACATCGCCCACATCCTCAACGCCTGTGCCGAAAACCGTACGCGCTTTGAAATCGAATGCTACGACATCGGCCACCTGTACACCGCCGCGCACTTCCTGCAGCGCGGGTTGCTCAAGGCGCCGATTTTCATCCAGTCGGTGTTCGGTCTGCGCGGCGGCATCGGTGGACATCCTGAAGACCTGGCGCACATGCGCCGCACGGCCGACCGTCTGTTCGGCGACGCTTACCAATGGTCGATCCTGGGGGCTGGGCGCAATCAGATTCCGCTGGGCACCATGGGCCTGTCGATGGGCAGTCATGTGCGCGTCGGCCTTGAGGATTCGCTGTGGGACGGGCCGGGTAAACTGGCCGCGTCCAATGCCGATCAGGTCAAGCGCATTCGCACGGTGATCGAAGCCCTGGGCGGGCGCGTGGCGACCCCGGATGAGGCGCGGGAAATGCTCGACCTCAAGGGCAAGGACCAGGTCGACTTTTAAGATCGCACCGCTCTGGCTCGGCTTCCAGTCTTGAGCGCTCGCGCTCGAGACTGGCTCATGACAACTCGAAAAGGTTAGTCCGATGACAATAATAAATAAAACCGACGCGCTTTCCGAACCTCGCGACTCCGCGACGTTGAACAGGTTGATGTTTGTAAAACTCATGCCGTTGCTGATTGCGGCCTACGTGCTGAGCTTTCTCGACCGGACCAACATCGCGTTGGCCAAGCATCACCTGGATGTCGACCTGGGCATTTCCGCTGCCGCCTACGGGCTGGGCGCCGGGCTGTTCTTTCTCACCTACGCACTGTCGGAAGTGCCCAGCAACCTGATCATGCACAAGGTCGGCGCGCGGTTCTGGATTGCGCGCATCATGGTCACCTGGGGCTTGCTCTCGGCGGCGATGGCGTTTGTCCAGGGCGAAACGTCGTTCTACGTGCTGCGCTTGTTGCTGGGCATCGCCGAAGCGGGCCTGTTCCCCGGCGTCATGCTGTACCTGACGTACTGGTTCGGCCGCGAACAACGGGCCCGGGCGACGGGTTACTTCCTGTTAGGTGTGTGTTTCGCCAACATCATTGGCGGGCCACTGGGTGCCGTGCTCATGCAGCTGGACGGTGTGTGGGGCTGGCGTGGCTGGCAGTGGATGTTCATGCTCGAAGGCTTGCCGGCGGTGTTCTTCGCCATGGTGGTGTGGAAAAAACTGCCGGACCGTCCAAGCAAGGCGCCCTGGCTGAGTGCCGCTGAAGCCGAGCAGATCGAACAGCGCTTGGCAGCGGAATCGGAGGAGGGCGCTGGCAAAGGTGGGCACTCGTTCAAACAATGCCTGACACCGCAGATCCTCTTGGCCATCCTGGTCTACTTCTGCCACCAGATCACGATCTACACGGTGATCTTTTTCCTGCCCGGCATCATCGGCAAGTACGGCGACCTGAGTACATTGCAGGTTGGATTGCTCACATCCCTGCCTTGGTTGGCGGCGGCAGCGGGCGCCATTGCATTGCCCCGATTCGCCACCACGCCGGCGCGTTCCCGGCAAATGCTGGTAGCGGGTTTGCTGACCATGGCCGCGGGACTGGCGATCGCCTCGCTGGCGGGGCCGGTGATCAGCCTGCTGGGCTTCTGCGTGTCGGCGGTGATGTTCTTCGTCGTGCAGTCGATCATCTTTCTCTACCCTGCGTCGCGACTCAAGGGCGCAGCGCTCGCTGGAGGGTTGGGGTTCGTCAACTCGTGCGGCCTGCTGGGCGGTTTTGTCGGCCCGTCGGTCATGGGCTTGATCGAGCAAAGTACCGGCAATGCCATGAATGGCATGAAGATCGTGGCGGTTATCCTGGTCGTCGCGGCATTGGCTGCATTGCGTCTGCGCCAGGGCCATGAGCAACAGGTGGGTAAACAACGGCTGCAAGGCCGGCGACAGCCTGTATGAGTGCGCGCTGACAAAAAATGCTGTGCCTTCGGGTGGAAAGGTCGTGGTATCCAAGACCTTTCCATCCGTTTCTAGTTTTCCTCGATGTTATCGATGTGCTTGAAGCGTTCGATCAAAAAGTCGATCAGGCAACGCACTCTCGCCGATAAATGCAGCTGTTGCGGATAGACCGCATACACGTCGGCGCGGGTCGGTGTCTGGTCTTCCAGCACCAGGCGCAAGCGGCCACTGCGCACATAACGTGCGATGTCCCATTCGGCCCGCAGCAATATGCCAAAGCCATCCAGCGCCCAGTTCAGCGCCACCTCGCCATCGTTGCAACCCAAGGCGCCATGCACCTTGATGTTGTCCTTGCGCCCGCCGTTGTTGAAGCTCCAGACGCCATAGGGTGACTCATTCTGGCGGATGAAAATGCAGTTGTGATCCTGCAACTCGGCGAGTTTTTTGGGCGTGCCGTATTTGTCCAGGTAGAGCGGCGAGGCACACAACAGGCGGCGGTTGGAGGCGATCTTGCGCGCATGGAAGGCGGCGTCCGGAAGGGTGCCGAAACGTATGCCCAAATCAAATCCGTGGGTCGCCAGATCCAGCGGGTGGTCGCTGATTTCCAGCTGTATTTCCACCTCCGGGTATTGCGCGAAGAACGCCGCCAGGGCAGGGCCGATGTAGCGTCGGCCAAAGCCCAGGGAGGCATTGACCCGGATCAGCCCCTTGGGGGTGGCGCGGCTGCTGCTGACCAACTGCTCAAGCTCGTTGATCTGGGTGAGGATCCGCGCGGCGTGGGAGAAATACAGCTCGCCTTCCGACGTCAGGCTCATCGACCGCGTGGTGCGATTGACCAGGCGTGTGCCGAGCCGTGCTTCCAGGGCGGTCAGGCGTTTGCTCACGGCCGGCGGCGTCACGCCCAGCTCTCGAGCCGTTGCTGCCAGGCTGCCTTTGTTGGCCAGCAGGTAGAAAAAAGACAAATCCAGGGTCTGGTCCATTCGTAACTCTAATTCATCTATGTAGTTATTTTGGGTAACTCACGCTCATTTACTCACTACATATACTCCGCTCACCCCCTGATTGAACACCCCGTTCAACAGGCACAACAAAAACATGAAGAGAGTGGAGTTGATGATGAGCGCATACAAAATTGCTGCGGTTCCAGGTGACGGCATCGGTGTTGAAGTAATCGAGGCGGGTGTCGAGGTGCTGCAGGCCCTGTCAAAAAAATCCGGCTTCGAACTGGATTTCAAGCACTTCGACTGGAACTCGGACAACTACCTGAAAAACGGTTACTACATCCCCGAAGGCGGGCTGGAAGAACTGAAAACCTTCGACGCGATTTTCTTCGGCGCCGTCGGTGCGCTCAACGTACCTGACCATATTTCCCTGTGGGGCCTGCGCCTGCCGATCTGCCAGGGCTTCGATCAATACGCCAACGTGCGTCCGGCCCGCGTGCTGCCCGGGGTGAAAAGCCCGCTGCACAACGGCGACCAGATCGACTGGGTGGTGGTGCGTGAAAACTCCGAGGGCGAATACTCCGGCAACGGCGGTCGCGTGCACCGGGGCTTGCCGGAGGAGGTCGCCACCGAGGTCTCGGTATTCACCCGTGCCGGGGTGGAGCGCATCCATCGTTTCGCATTCGAACTGGCGCAAAGCCGGCCACGCAAGCACCTGACCATGGTCACCAAGTCCAACGCCCAGCGGCATGGCATGGTGTTGTGGGACGAGATTTTCTATGAAGTCGCCAAGGACTTCCCAGACGTGAAGATCGACAAGGAACTGGTCGACGCCGTGACCACGCGCATGGTGCTCAAACCGTCGACACTGGACGTGATTGTCGCCACCAACCTGCACGCCGATATCCTCTCCGACCTGGCCGCTGCCTTGTCCGGCAGCCTGGGCATCGCGCCGACCGCCAACCTCAACCCGTCGCGCAAATTCCCGTCGATGTTCGAACCGATCCACGGCTCGGCCTTCGACATCACCGGCAAAGGTGTCGCCAACCCGATCGCGACATTCTGGACGGCGGCGATGATGCTCGAACACCTGGGCGAACCCGCTGCGGCCAAGCAGCTGATGTCGGCCATCGAAGCCGTGACTGAAAGCGGCCTGCATACCCCGGATCTGGGCGGTGCCGCCACCACCCGACAGATCACCGAGGCCATCATCGCCTTGATCAACCGCTGATATTTTCCAGCGATTCAAAGAGTACTGCGGCACAACGCCGAGGGGCGGACCACTGGGTCCGACTCCTCGGCATTTCCTGACAACAATAAAAAATCAGGGCCCTGTCATGAAAAGAATATTTGGCAAACTCTACGTACAAGTGCTCATCGCCGTCATTCTCGGCGCCATCGTCGGGGTGTTCATTCCCGAGACCGGCACTGCGCTCAAGCCCTTGGGCGACGCGTTCATCAAACTGATCAAGATGCTCCTGGCCCCGGTGATCTTCCTGACCGTGGTCACCGGCATCGCCAAGATGGAGAACATGAAGGAGCTGGGTCGCGTCGGGTTTCGCGCCTTGATTTATTTCGAGGTGGTTTCCACCCTGGCCCTGGTGGTCGGGTTGGTGGTGGTCGATGTCTTCAAGCCTGGCGCCGGCATGAACATCGATGTCGCCACCCTCGATACCTCAAGCCTCGCCACCTATACCACCGCGGTCAAGCACGCCTCGTTCATGGACTTCATCATGAACATCATCCCCGACACCATTGTCGACGCCTTTGCCAAGGGCAATGTCCTGCAGATCCTGCTGTTCTCGATACTGCTCGGTGTCGCGCTGGCGTATGTGGGGCCACGCGGAAAAGTCTTCGTCGACACCCTCGATAGCCTGATGCAGGGCATGTTCCGCATCGTCAACATGGTAATGCGCCTGGCGCCCATCGGTGCATTCGGCGCCATCGCGTTCACCATCGGCAAGTACGGCTTCGGCTCGCTGTTCTCCCTTGGCAAACTGATGGCCTGCGTCTACCTGACCTGCGCGGTGTTCGTGATCTTTGTGCTGGGGCCGATCTGCCGCTACAGCGGTTTCAGCCTGTGGAAGTTCCTCAAGTTCATCAAGGAAGAACTGTTCACCGTGCTCGGCACCAGCTCTTCGGAATCGGTGTTGCCGCAGATGATCGCCAAGATGGAAAAGGCCGGTGTTTCCAAGCCCGTGGCCGGGATGATCATTCCCTCGGGCTTGACCTTCAACCCGGACGGCCAGGCGATTTACTACACCATCGCCGCGATCTTCATCGCCCAGGCCACCAACACCCCACTGACCCTGACCGATCAGTTGATCGTGCTGGCGGTGTTGATGTTTACCTCCAAGGGCTCGGCGGGCGTCACCGGCTCAGGCTTCATCATCCTGGCGGCCACGCTCTCGTCACTCGGCACCATTCCTGTAGCGGGCATGGTATTGCTGCTGGGTGTCGACCGGTTCATGTCGGAAGCGCGGGCGATCACCAACACCATCGGCAATGGCGTGGGCACCATGGCCATCGCCAAATGGGTCGGAGCGCTGGATACGCTAAAAATGCACAAGGCCCTCAATGGCGACGCCGAAGACCGAGCGCCCGAGGCAGCGCCGGTAGAGAGTGCCGCCGTGGCGCCATCGTTAGCCATCAACCCTTTGCGCGCGAATATGGAGAAAGCCACGAGGGCGTAAGGGGCAGCGGGGCGCTCAAGCCCGAATGAATGCTGCAATCGCGAAGATCGCCCCGCGATGGACCCTGTACCGGACCATCGCGGGGCGATTTTTTACAGGTAAAGACGATGGATGACCTGGCGGCTGTCCTGGGGATCATTGTACGTCTCGAAGTGCAGCACTTTGGCCAGGTCGCGCATGGGAGTATTGCTGGCGGCATCCACCGAATACATCTGGCGGTAACCGTTGCGGCGGGCGGCCTTGATCAAATGCGCCATCAGCAATAGGCCCAGGCCCAGATGCGTCCAGTCATCGGCGACCGTGACGGCGCATTCACATTCATGTTCTCCGGTGGCCGCGTAACGACTGACGCCGATCTCGACCAGCTCACCGTTGTCGTGGGCCAGGGCGATGAAGGCCACGCGCTGTTGGTTGTCGGTGTCCATCAACTGGTCGAGCAGCGCAGCGCCAGGCTCGTTGACCTGCGCGAGAAAGCGCATGTGCCGGGATTCGGGAGACAGGCGCTTGATGAAAGCATACTCACGCTCACGATCCTTTTGCGCCAGCGGCCGGATCAGCACATGGCGGCCATCCTTGAGCGCTTCGATCCAGTAGTGGCCGTCGACGGCGGCGTAGGCGGCCGCGGCCCGATCATTGTGGTCTTTGACGGTGAGCATGGGGTATTCCTCCAGTGCGGTTTGAAGGGTGCCAAGCGGAAAAAAACGACCGTGTTTGATTCCTTTCTACGCCGCTGTCTGCACTGGAGTTTGATCCAGATCAATTCGCACGAGGTACAAGAGCGCAATGTTGAAGCATGCCGGCAGGTGATGACCGGGATCGAACGGAGGTGTGTGATGGGCCAATATCAACGGTTGTTGCTGATCGCCGATCAAAGCCTGCGGCAGTCCCCCGCCATGCAGCGTGCCGTCGCCCTGGCCAAGGCCGCCGGGGCTGCGCTGGATGTGCGGGCTTTTGTCGAACCGGCGCCAGTGGCGCGTTTGTGGGAGGAAAAAGTCGACGACGCAGAGCAGCAGCGCTATTGGCGTCGTTACCGCCGCTGGGAGGCCGAAGAGTTCGATCGACTCAGCGACCTGGATCTGGAGGTGACGGTCAAGGTCGTCTTCACCACCCATCCGCTGTTGGACATCTTGAAGACGGTGGAAGACCTGAAGCCCGACCTGCTGATCAAGGATGTGACCCTTGAACCCGCGTTGAAGCGGGTGTTCATCACGCCACTCGATTGTCACTTGTTGCGCGAAAGCCCGGTTGCCGTGCACCTGGTCAACCACGTCCGCTATAGCTTGCCCCACCGAATCGTGGCAGCAGTGGACCCGTACGATTCGACGGCGCAAATCAGCGGGTTGAATGACACCATCATCCAGACGGCCAATGCCCTGGCGCTGCAATGCGATGCGCCGTTACACCTGTTGTACGCCTATGACTTGTCGCCCATGTTCAACAGCGACGCGTCAATGGCCGGGGGCGGTTGGGGCGTGGACTGCGTCGAGGAGATGCGCCAATCCTTGCACCAGGCGTTTATCACACTGGCGGAGCGCTACGACGTGCCGCCAGAGCGACGCCATTTCGTCATGGGGCTGCCGGTGCCGGTGATCAGTGAATTCGTCGAGGAGTTCCTGGCCGATGTGGTGGTGATGGGCACTGTGCACCGGGTGGGGCTCGAACGGCTGATCGGCAGCAATACGGAGCGGGCACTGTACTCGGTGCCGGGAAGCCTGCTGGCGGTCAGGCAGCGTGCCAGCTTTGAATAATGATCTGACTGGAGACCTGTCATGAGCCAATATCAGCGGTTACTGCTTATCATCAACCCGGCCCTGCGCCATCCCTCAGCCATTAACAGTGCTGCAGAGCTGGCCAAGGCCAGTGGCGCGAGCCTGCATGTTGCGGCGCTGATTCCCTCATTCAAATGGCTATCGCTGCTTGAAGAAGGCGATCGAAAACTGGCTCGGGAGCGTTATCTGCAGGACCATCGCGACTGGCTTGAGGCCCAGGCAAAACATCTGCGGGGCGCAGGTATCGATGTGACCACCGAGGTAGTTTGGGCCGAGGATATGAAACAGGACATCCTTGATCACGTCGCAGAGCTGCAACCCGACCTGTTGGTCAAGGAAATTGAGCATGAATCGGCGCTAAAAAGGGCCTTTTTCACGCCTTTGGACTGGCATCTGTTGCGCCATTGTCCAGTACCGGTGTTTCTGCTGCGTCGCAGTGGCGCCGTATTGCCACGCAGGGTGGTGGCAGCCGTCGAGGTGTCGGACAGTGAGTCAGCCGACAACGCACTGAATGAGCGGATCATCAAGCAGGCCGCAAGCCTTGCCCTGCAGTGTGAAGCCGAGTTGCATCTGTTGTACGCCTGCGATATCGCGGCTGATTACCTGGCGGACATGGGCGGTCTGGCGCTCGGCGACCTCACCAGGACGCTACGCAAAGATCTGGAAAAGTCCTTCCTGAGGTTGGCCGGCCACTTCGGTGTTCCCTCTGATCGTCGACATTTCATCCAGGGGCATCCGGTTTCGGCGCTTAGCGAGTTCGCCAATGAGCATGACGTGGATGTCATCGTGATGGGCAGGGTCCAGTCCCATGGGGTGGGCAAACTTCTGGGTAGCACCACCGAGCATATCCTGTATCAAGTGCCGTGCTGCGTTCTTGCGGTTTAGATCGAATGGAGGCGTGAATTGATCGCACAGTGCCTGCTACGCCTGGCAAACGTGATTATTTGCGCTTCCAGTACTTCTGCATTTCCAGAAAGAGGAAGGACGCGGTCCACGTAATCAGTACCAGCCCGGTCAGGGCCTCAAGCCCGGTCAGGTACTTGAGGTCGCCCAGCGGTGAAATATCGCCGAAGCCAATGGTCGTGTACGTGGTGAAGGAAAAGTACACGCAGTCCATCAGCGAACCGTCGAAGTTGCCCGTCAGGCTGCCCCATTTGCCGGAGTGCACCATCAGGTAATAGACCAACGCGAAGCACCAGACCTCTATCGCGTGGGCCAGCAGGGCACCGAATACCCCGACGACAATCCTGAAGCGGCTCCACAGCTTGAGCCGGGGCAGCCAGTCGTTGAGACGCAGCAGGCATTCGTAGTGGATCACGACGGCGAGGATCACCACCAGTGCATTGATCAGCGTGACAGCCAGCATGGCCAATCTCCCGGGGGCCGATCCAATTGGAGCCGGCAGCTGATAAAAATCAACCGGCCTTGAGCCAAGCGTAGCGATCAATAGCCTCTTCACCTTCAGACTTCGTTAAGAAATCCCTTTGATACTGCTCCCCAATTGATCCGGGGGAGGGGTTTTCCAATGTCCGAATTCAACTGGAATGTACAGTTGCCGCTGTATTTCGGCCAAGCCGAAACACCGCCCATGAGCCTGCTCAGGGCCTTGCCCGGCGACGCGCAGCGGACCGTTTTCGAAAGCTTCATCCAGCAGCGTTTTCGCAAGGCCCACGGCGCCGACATCCGTCATTTCATGCCAGAACTGTTTGGCATGAGCGATGCGTCCGGTGCCTTGTGTGCGGTGGCCGGGGTGCGACTGGCAGGCACGCAACCGCTGTTTCTGGAGGGCTATCTGGACGAGCCGATCGAGCCGCTGATCAGCGCCGCAGCGGACCGGACCGTAGAGCGCTGCGCCATCGTCGAAGTCGGCAATCTGGCGGCCGCCGACACGGGCAGCGCGCGCATGAGCATCATCGCGATGACCTACGTGCTGGCCATGGGCGGTCTGGAGTGGGTGGCGTTCACCGGCAATATTGGCCTGGTAAACAGTTTCCATCGCCTGGGTTTGAAGCCGGTGACACTGTGTGCCGCCGATCCTGCGCGCCTGGGCGAGGACCGCCATGCCTGGGGCAGTTACTACGAAAGCAAACCCTGGGTTCACGTTGGCAATATCCGCAGCGGGTTCGTTCATTTACGCAACATAGGCCTGTTCAGTCGACTGGGTTTGCCTTCGTCCATCGAGGGTTGCTGCCATGTCGCCTGAAGTCGAGGGTTTCAAACAGACGCTGCGCGAACACGCCGCACGCAAGGGCAATGGCATTGCCTTGTGGGGCGATCAGTTGAAACTGGACTACACCACCCTGTACGCCGAAGTGATCGACCGCCAGCAACGACTGCGTGATGAGCACATCAAGGTGCTTGCCCTGGCGTTGGACAATGGCGTCGAGGCGATGCTCTGGGACCTGGCCGCGCTGTTCGAAGGCTTGACCTGTGTCGCGCTGCCGTCTTTCTTCAGCCCGGCGCAGCGCCGTCATTGCCTGGAACAAAGCCAGGCCGAGAGGGTGATCGCCGAACCGCAACTGGCGGCGCAGCTGCAAGCGGCCGGCTATGACTATGAAAATACCGCTGGATTCTGGCGCCGCACCTTCAGTGACTCGAAGCGCATGCCCGAAGGCACCGCCAAGCTGACGTTCACCTCCGGCACCACGGGGACACCCAAAGGCGTGTGCTTGAGCGCCGAGAGCATTCTGCGGGTCGCCCGCGAACTGGATCAGGCCAGTCGAAGCGCCAACCCGCAGCATCATCTGGCGCTGCTGCCGCTCGCCATTTTGCTGGAGAACATCGGTTGTTACGCCGCGTTGTATGCCGGCGCGACCTTGAGCCTGCCCAGCCAGGAAACCCTGGGAATCCAGGGCGCCAGTGGGGTGGATGTGCCGCAACTACTGGGGTGCCTGGCCAAGCGATCGCCCCAGAGCCTGATCCTGGTGCCGCAGTTGCTGCTGATGCTGGTCAGCGCGGCGGAGCAGAAAGCCTTCGATCCAGAACATCTACGGTTTGCCGCCGTGGGCGGTGCGCGGGTTAGCCTGGATTTGCTGCATCGTGCGCAACGCGCAGGCGTGCCGGTCTACGAAGGGTATGGATTGTCGGAGTGTGCGTCGGTGGTGTGCCTCAATACGCCGCAAGCCTGCCGCCCTGGCAGTGTCGGCCGGCCCTTGCCCCATGCGCAGGTTCGCCTGGCCGACGACGGCGAAGTGCTGATCAAGGGTTCGACCCTGCTGGGTTATCTGGGGGAGGCGCCGCAGGCTGATGAGTGGTGGTCCAGCGGTGATCTCGGCGAGTTCGACAGGGAGGGATTTCTCTACCTCAAGGGCCGCAAGAAACATCAGTTCGTTACGAGCTTCGGGCGCAACGTCAACCCCGAGTGGGTCGAAGCCGAACTGACCCAGCGCCGTCATATCGCCCAGGCCTTTGTCCATGGCGAAGCCCTGCCGGGTAACCATGCATTGCTCTGGCCGCACCGTGCGGACTGCCCGGACGAGCAATTGGCCGCCGCCGTGGCCGAGGTCAACGAGGCCTTGCCCGATTACGCCCGGGTCCGGCACTGGACCCGCCTGGACCAACCCTTCACCGCTGCAAATGGCCTGTTGACGGCCAACGGTCGACCGCGCCGCGACGCCATCGTCGAGCGCTACCGGACGCAGCTGACTGAGTCGGTACTTTTCGAGGAACCCGCATCATGAGCTTTTTCGACACGCTGCAAGAGGCCACCCACCAGGAGCGCAGTACGCTGTTCAATCTGCCGATCATCGTCGATGCCCTCGAAGGCAAGGTCAGCCTGGAGAGCTACCGGGCCTTTTTGGCCCAGGCCTACTACCACGTGCGCCACACCGTACCGCTGATGATGGCCTGCGGTGCACGCTTGCCGTCGCGTCTGGAGTGGCTGCGTGAAGCCGTGTGTGAGTACATCGAGGATGAGTACGGCCACGAACAATGGGTACTCGATGACATCCAGGCCTGTGGCGGTGACAAGGAAGCGGTGCGCGACGGCCAGCCTTCGCTGGCCATCGAGCTGATGGTCAGCTTTCTCTACGACCTGATTGCCCGGGGCAACCCGGTGGGGCTGTTCGGCATGGTCAATGTGCTGGAAGGCACCAGCATCGCCCTGGCCACCCATGCCGCCGGCAGCATTCGCGAGCGTCTCGGGCTGCCGCAAAGCGCCTTCAGCTACCTCGATTCCCACGGCTCGCTGGACATCGAGCATATGCAAACCTACCGCCGACTCATGAACAAACTGCACGACCCGGGCGATCAGGCCGCCGTCATCCACGCCTCCAAAGTGGTTTACCAGCTTTACGCCGACATGTTCCGTGGCCTGCCACGGGACGGGGAGAACCCGCATGCGCCTGTCTGAGGCTCGCGTGGTACTGACCGGCGCCAGCGGCGGCATTGGCCTGGCGATCGCCACCGCCCTGTGCGCCAGTGGCGCCACGGTGTTGGCTGTGGCCCGGCATCGGGAGGTGCTGGAACCCTTGCTCGAACGCTATCGGGACAGGTTGTTCTGGGTGGGCGCCGACCTGACAGTGCAGGCCGACCGGCGCAAGGTGCTGGCCGCCGCCGAAGTATTGGGCGCGATTAACCTGCTGATCAATGCGGCCGGGGTCAACCACTTCGCCATGCTCGAACAACTCGATGACAGCGAAATCAACGCGATGCTGGCGGTGAACATCAGCGCGCCGGTGTGCCTGACCAAAACCTTGCTGCCACTGCTCAAGCAGGCCGACAGCGCCATGGTGGTGAACGTCGGTTCCACCTACGGCTCGATTGGCTATGCCGGTTACGCCAGTTATTGCGCCAGCAAATTTGCCCTGCGCGGGTTTTCCGAAGCCCTGCGCCGGGAATTGGCGGACACCCGGGTCGGTGTGTTGTACGTCGCACCGCGCGCCACCCGCACGAGCATGAACAGCCCGGCGGCGCAGGCCTTGAATGACGCACTCAAATCCAGCGTCGACGACCCCCAGACAGTCGCCTCGGCGGTCATCCACGCCATTGCCGGCGACCGCCGCGACTTGTACCTGGGCTGGCCGGAGCGCTTTTTCGTGCGCCTCAACAGCCTGTTGCCCAACCTGGTGGATCGGGGGTTGCGCAAGCAATTGCCGCTGATTCGCCGCCTGAGTCAAAAGCCAGACAACGAGAACCTCGAGCCATGAAAAAATTTGCCGCGTGTTTACTGCTGGGCATCTTGAGCCAGAGCGTGTGGGCCCTGGACGCCGCCGATCAGCAACGTCTCAATGGCATCCAGCAGAGCTGGGCGCATATTCAGTACGAATTGCCCGAGGGGCAACGCACCGCCGCCTTCGAAAAGCTCGCCACCCAGGCAGCCGCGTTTACCCAGGAACGCCAGTCGGTGGCCGAGGCCTGGATCTGGTCCGGCATCGTCACCAGCAGCTGGGCCGGGGCCCAAGGGGGCCTCGGGGCCCTGGGCAAGGTCAAGGACGCGAAGGCGTATCTGGAAAAAGCCCTGACCCTGGACCCCAAGGCCCTGCAAGGTTCTGCCTACACCAGCCTCGGTGCGTTGTACGACCGCGTGCCAGGCTGGCCGATCGGTTTCGGTGACGCCGACAAAGCCGAGCAACTGCTCAAGGTCGCCTTGCAGATGAACCCCAATGGCATCGACAGCCTGTACTTCTGGGGGGACCACCTCTACCGTCAAAAGCGCTACGCTGAGGCCAGGGCCGCGTTGCAAAAAGCCCTGCTGGCAGCCCCGCGTCCCGGGCGGGAAACCGCCGATGCCGGGCGTCGCAAAGAGATCGAAACGCTGCTGGTGGACGTGAACAAGAAACTTGGCTGACAGGAATCCGCGTGCGCTTACTACTGATTGAAGATGATGTGGCCCTCGGCGAAGGCATTCATCAAGCCCTGGGTCGCGAAGGCTATACCGTCGACTGGTTGCAAGACGGCAGCAGCGCCCTGCATGCACTGCTCAGCGAAACCTTTGACCTGGCGGTGCTTGACCTTGGCCTGCCGCGCATGGACGGGCTCGAAGTGCTGCGGCGCCTGCGCGACAGCGGCTCGAACCTGCCGGTGCTGATTCTCACGGCCCGGGATGCCACCGAAGACCGCATTGCCGGGCTCGACGCCGGGGCTGACGATTACTTGATCAAGCCGTTCGACCTGGCCGAGTTCAAGGCGCGCCTGCGGGCCCTGTTGCGGCGCAGCGCCGGGCGCGCGCAGGTGTTGATCGAGCACGCTGGCATCAGGCTCAACCCTGGCACCCAGCAAGTCAGCTACCAGGGCGAGCCGGTGGCGCTCACGCCCAAGGAGTATCAGCTGTTGCACGAACTGCTTTCGCCGCCGGGCCGGGTCATGACCCGCGACCATCTGATGCAATTGCTCTACGGCTGGAACGAGGAGGCTGAAAGCAACACCCTGGAAGTGCACATCCATCACCTGCGCAAGAAGTTCTCCACCGACCTGATCCGCACCATTCGCGGCGTCGGTTATCTGGTGGAGGAGCGTCGGTGACGTCGATCCGTCGTCGTACCCTGACGCTGATCATCGGCCTGATGCTCGCGGGTCTCGGTGTGATCAGCGCCTTGAACCTGTACGACAGCCATCACGAAATTGCCGAAGTCTACGACGCCCAACTCGCGCAAAACGCGCGATTGCTGCAAGGCGTGCTGCGCATGCCATTGGCCAGCAAGGAGCACGCCGAGTTGTATGAGGCGTTCAACAAAGCCTTGAGCGAAGCGGTGCCCAGGGGTGACGGCCACCCCTATGAAAGGAAGATTGCCTTTCAGGTCTTCAATCCCCAGGGCGAAGTGCTGGTGCACACCGCCAGCGCTCCCTCTTTCACTGTTGCCCCCTCCATGCCCGGCTTCAGCGATGTGATGGACCTGAACAACCGCCACTGGCGCGCGTTCCTGCTGGAAGACAAGCAAAATCACCTGCGGATCTGGGTCGGTGAACGGGACGACGTACGGGCGGACCTGGTCGACCGGATCGTGCGCCATACCCTTTGGCCTAACGTGTTGGGCAGCCTGATGCTCGCGGTGATGGTCTGGCTGGCCATCGGCTGGGGTCTCAAGCCGCTGGCGAACATGGCGGCGACCTTGCGTGCACGGCACAGCGGCTCACTGGAGCCGTTGCACCTGTCGCCACTGCCCAACGAGCTGGAGCCCATGCAAGCGGCGCTCAACCGCGTGCTCGCGCAGATTCAGGAAGTACTGGGGCGTGAGCGACGTTTTATCGCCGATGCCGCCCACGAAATGCGCACGCCGCTGGCGGTGCTCAGGGTGCATGCGCAGAACCTGATGGAGGCGGGGAGCGAGGAGGAGCGTCGCGCATCGCTGGAACACCTGATCGCCGGTGTGGACCGTACCAGCCGACTGGTCAACCAATTGCTCACGATGGCGCGCATCGAACCCCAGGCAGGCATTCGACCGCCTGAATACATTGACCTGGAAGCCACGGTTCGTGACAGCCTGATTCAGCTGACCCCTTGGTTGTTGGGCAAAAACCTGGAACTGGTGTTCGATGTCAGCGGCGAAGTCGGCCAGGTAAAAGTCGATCCCGCTGCCATTGATATTGCGTTGAACAATCTGGTGACCAATGCGGCGAATTTTTCCCCTGCGCATGGGCTGATCACTGTCAGGCTGGCCAAAACGGAACAGGGCTATGAACTGTCCGTGGAGGACGAGGGGCCGGGGATCAAGGAAGAGGACCGCGAGCGGCTGTTCGAGCGATTCTACAGCCGGGCAAATGACCAGGGAGCAGGCTTGGGGCTGACCATCGTTCGGGCCATTGCCGATCGTCTGGGCGGGCAGGTCAGGCTGGAGAACCGCTTAGAGGGAGGATTGCGCGCTTCGTTGGAAATCCGGCGCTTTTGACCTTGCCATTTACATGACGCAAAGTGCCCAGGTTACTCAGAAGAGCAACCACGCCGTCAAACAGGAATGACCGATGTCCCAACGCCGCTCAACATGGATTGCTCTATTGGTAGCCGTCACGTTCTTCATGGAGAACCTCGACGCCACGGTGATTGCTACCGCGTTGCCTGACATGGCCAGGACGTTTGGCGTCGCGGCGGTGGACCTGAACATTGGCATGAGCGCCTACATGCTCGCCGTGGCGGTGTCCATTCCCATCAGCGGCTGGCTGGCTGATCGTTTCGGCTCGCGCCGGGTCTTCAGTTCGGCGATCGTCCTGTTCACCCTGTCTTCGTTGATGTGCGGGTTGAGTGACAGCCTCGAAACCTTTGTCGCCGCTCGCGTGCTGCAAGGCATCAGCGGCGCGATGATGGTACCGGTGGGGCGCCTGGCGGTGCTGCGCAGCACCGAGAAGAAGGACCTGGTGCGCGCTATTTCCTTCATTACCTGGCCCGGCCTGGTCGCTCCGGTACTCGGGCCTCCCGTGGGTGGTTTCATCGTCACCCACGCTTCCTGGCCGTGGATTTTCTACCTCAATCTGCCATTGGGCGTGCTGGCCCTGATTGCCGCGCTGGCCTTGCTGCCCAAACGGGACGACGCCAGTGCGAGGACGTTCGATTTCACTGGCTTTCTGTTGGTGGGGATCGCTAGCGCTGCCTTGCTGTATGGCGTGGAGATGCTCGGGCAAAGCCGTGACGATGTGCTGCAAGGCCTGGCACTGAGTGGCACCGGTGTGGTTCTCGGTATTTTCGCCTGGCGCCATATGCGTCGGCATGCGCAACCCCTGCTGGCGCTGGGTGTAACCGCTATTCGTACCTTCAACGTCTGCCTGTGCGGGGGCTCGATTTTCCGGATTGCCATCAGCACCTTGCCGTTTCTCCTGCCGCTGATGTTTCAACTGGCTTTCGGACTTTCCGCGTTCGATGCGGGGCTGCTGGTATTGGCGGTGTTTGCCGGCAACCTGGCGATGAAACCCTTCACCACCTGGGTGATGCAGCGTTGGGGATTTCGTCCGGTGCTGATGGTCAACGGTATCCTTGGCGTCCTGGCGATCGCGGCGTGTGCGTTGCTGGATGAGCGCATGAGTCCGGCGCTGATCCTGTTCATCCTGTTCGTCGGTGGCCTGTCACGCTCCATGCAGTTCACCGTGTTCAACACATTGGCCTTTGCCGAAGTCCCCAAGGAGCAGATGAGCGACGCCTCAACCCTGTTCAGCATGTTCTTCCAGTTGAGCATGGCGATGGGGGTGGCCATCGGCGCGTTGCTGCTACGCCTGGCCATGAACATCCACGGCACCGCAGGGCACGCCGAGACGGTCGACTTCCAGCTGACATTCCTGTGTGTGGCGGTGATTGCGGCCCTCGCGTTGCTGGACAACCTGCGACTGCCGCCCCAGGCGGGGGAGGCGGTGTTGCAGCGTGCACGGGCCAAGGACTAGTGCGGTGCGATGGCTCGCGCGTCCTGGACCCGGAAACTCAAGTGCACCGATGTTCCCTGTTTTTCATGGATTGTCAGGCGCGCGTCGCCGCCGAAACATTCCATGATCTGCTTCACCATGATGAAGCCAATACCCAGCCTGCCTTGTCGGGTGGTGTAGAAAGATTTGAAGGCCATCATTTGCTGGTGCCGGGAAGATCCACCCCCGGTGTCGTCAATGGTCAGGTTCAGCCATTGTTGGGCATCATCCAGGCGAGCCTCGATGTTCAGGTTTCCTGCGCTCGGCATCGCCTCGATGGCATTGGCAATGACGCTTCTTAAAATCTGCGAGAGCAACAGCGGATTGCTGATAACCCGGGGCGTGGATTCATTTTTGAACGCCACCTGGATTTTTGATGCACTCAGTTGTGCGCTGAAGCTGTCGAGTGCGACCTGTACCATCTCCATCGGATCCACCAGCTCTGCCTCGCCGCGGATCGGGCCCAGGCACAGGAGCAGTTCCTGTACCCACCGCGCCATCCGGTCCACCTGACCGACAATATCGTCGATGTGCTTCCTTGCAGGCTGGCCGTCCATGTCATTTGCCAACTCTGCGCTTGAGCGGATGCAGGCCAGTGGGTTACGCAGGCTATGGGCAATGGCCGTGGACACTTCGCCCAAGCCAACGTAGGTTTTGTTGGCAACGACTTGAGCTTCTTTTGACGCCAGCTGGATCGATGTTCGTCGGGCAATCCAGTAAATCCCGAAATAAACCAGCAGACCGCCCATGGTGGACAACCAGATTATCCAGTGCCCGTGGTTGAGGCGCTCAATCAGGTCGACCGGCTCCCTGTAGATTTCAACCACCGCCAGAATTTTCCCCTGGTCATCGACAATCGGGATGTAGCTTTCGATGAAGAATTCTTTCGGGGGGTGCAGGAATTTCTGTTCGCTGCGATCTGCATCGACATTGCTGTATTTGGTGGATATCCGTTCCTTGGAACTGAATGCCTGCTCAAGCTCGTCATTCAGGAATGCTCGCCCAACCAGCTTCTTGTTGGTTGACCAGACCACTGTTCGAAGTGGGGAATAGATATTGATCAGGAGCGAGTTCGGGAGCTGCGCAAGATAGTCCAGGAACTCGAAGCTGATGGGCTGTGTGATCGGCTTCATGTCTTGCGGCATCGTCTTCTGTTGGGTGAATGCCAGCAACTCCTGGATCTGCATACCCGCCAGTCCGTTATGGCGTATGTCACCTTTTGCGATGGTCTGGATGAACTGTGCTGACGTCAGGGCATCGCGCTCAAGGCTTTCCGCGACCAGGAAACTCGTCGACAAAGAGCCCAGCCCAAATGCAATCACACTGACGAGAAGGAAGCTGGCAATCGAAAACCAGCGCAGGAGATTGAATTGTTGAGTGGGTGCAATCGAGTCAACTGTTCCAGGGCGAAAACATTTATACAGCACGTCGATTGCAGGCATAGGGAGTACTCCAGGGTATGCTGCATTCCAGCAGCTTCAACCACTCAACCAAGCCCTGGGTGAACAGCAGTATCCATGCCAATGCAATGCCGCGCTTGCGCGGTGCGCCTGGCAACTGTCTCGCCAGGGAAACACCGGGCCCGAAGCGGGTACTAAAACCCATATGTGGGGGCAGTTTCCCCTGAGCGTCGGACAGCGGTTGCGCGCCCCGCGCAGTCAGACAGGCTGCACCACCTTTCGATGCAACCACCGGGCTTCGCCTTGCAGTTCCAGCACGTGCCGATGGAAGCGTTCCAGTGAGGCATTGTGGCCGACGCTGATCAGGATCGTCCCGGGCAGTGTCTGTTTGAGCAACTGATAGCAGCGCGTTTCGTTCGCATGATCAAGCGCCGAACTGCTCTCGTCCAAAAACAGCACGGAGGGGCGGACCATCAGTGCCCGTACGAAGGCACAACGTTGTTGTTCGCCGACGCTCAGGGTCTGGGCCCAGTCCTGTTCCTCATCCAGTTGTTCGCCCAGGTGTTGCAGGCCGACTTGCTGCATGGCCAGGCGCAGTTCGACGTCGTGATCGCGATGGGTTGGCAGGGGATACCAGAGCGCATCGCGCAAGCTGCCCAGGGGCAGATAAGGTTTTTGCGAGAGGGTCAGGGTGCGCGCCCGGTCGTAACGGGTCGAACCGCGAGCATGGGGCCAAAGCCCCGTTAGCGCACGAATCAGTGTCGACTTGCCGTGGCCTGACGGCGCGCTGATCAGCAGGCTGTCACCGGGTTCAAGTGACAGGTTGAAACCTTGGAGCAAGGTCCGGCCGTTCGGCAGCCAGATGTCCAGGTCCTTGATATGCAGGCCATCGGACTGCTGGCTCAGGCTGACCCCCGATTTGACGTCGACCTTGTCCAGGCGCTCCTGGAAACCGATCAGCCGGTCGATCACCGATTTCCAGGCCGACAGTTCCGGGAACACCTCGACAAGGTAGGCAATGGCCGCATGCACTTCGCCGAAGGCGGCGCTGATCTGGGTCAGGCGACCCAGAGGAAACGCACCGGCAAAAAACTGTGGCGCCATGATGAACATCGGGATAACCGTGGCGCTGCGCAAGTAGAAGGTCGAGTAGCCCATGACCAGCTTCTGCTTTTTCACCAGCGCCCAGAAGTTCTCCAGCGCCGCTTCCAGGCGTTGTTTGAACCGGGCATTTTCCATGGCTTCGCCGCGGTAATGGGCGACTGAGTCGGCGTTTTCCCGCAAGCGCATCAAGGAAAAGCGAAAGTCGGCTTCGCGCCGCTGCTGCATGAAATTGAGCCGTGGCAATGCGCGCCCCAGCCAGAACGCCAGGCCCGTGCCCAATAGCGCGTAGACCAGGGCGATCCACACCAGCAACCCCGGGATGACCACGGATTGGCCAGCGAACGGCACGCTGACCAGGCTGGAAGCCTGCCAGAGGATATGCAGGAAGGAAAACAGCGACACCACTGACGTCAGCAACCCCAGGCTCAACTTGAGCGACTTGACGATGAACAGGTCGATGTCCTCGGCGATCCGCTGATCAGGGTTGTCGACGTCGGTCTCGGTCAGCTTCAGCTTCTGGTAACGCTGGTGGCCCAGCCATTGACCGAGCATGTTGCGGGTCGCCCAACGGCGCCAGCGCAACGTCAGCTTTTGCTGGAAGTGAAACGCGGCGACCGTAAACGCCGCGGTGCCTACCTGCAGCAGGAGGAACTGCACGCCGCCGAGGAGGAAGCCTTCGTAGTCCTTGTCCTGCAGGGCGTTGTAGAAGTGCAGGTTCCAGAAGTTGGTGAGGATATTGACCCCCACCAGGCACAGGGTCATCAGCACCGTGCCCAGTAATAGCAGCAAGGCCGGGTACTTTTGTTCGGATGCCCAGAAAGGCCTTGCCAGACGCCAGAAGTTGCGGAGTGTTTGCATGAGGTCTTTGTGAGCCCGGTCGCTGATGACGTTGAGTTTGCGGGAGAGGACGGATAGGATCGGCCAATGCTAATCGTTTGCATTAAACAGGGATAGTCACGGGAGTCCCGTTATCGAATTTCCAGAATGGCTGACCCAGGCCTGGCCGCCGATTCAGCGGGTCATCTGCAATGAGCCGGGTGATCAGCCTGCATTGGCCTTGAGCCGGGTTGCCGACCCCGCCGTGCTGCAACCCTTGCTGACCCGGTTCGCCCTGCTTTATCCGGGGGTGAACCGTGCTGCCGTGGTTTCGCAGTGGTCGATGAACTACATGGGCATCGTTCTGCCGGCTGCATTCGCCTGTGTCCTTACCCGCCAGGGCGGGATCGATTTCTGGGAAGGGCAGGCGGTGCTGTTGCACGATGAGGGTCAACCCCAGGCCGTGGGACTGGCTGTCCAGCCAGCGAAACTGGCCCCGCAAGACCGCGCGGCCTATTGGTCGCGCTTGATCCACGAGCACCTGGCGCCGCTGTTCGTCACCCTGGCCGCCGCCGGAGGCCTGGCCCCGAAAATCCTGTGGGGCAACATGGTCGCCATCTGGGACGGCGCCTTCGCCAGAATGGATGCCGACTTGTCGAGGGACGGGTTCGCCGAGGCGCACCAGTGGCTGGAGCAGGCGATCGTCAATGATGGCCGCCTGAAGTTGCGGGGCCTGCAACGCATGGTCGAATCACCGGCACCGCAGATTGTCCCTCGATTGCCTTTGCGTCGGCATTGCTGCCTGCATTACCAGTTGCATGCCCCTGTGGAAGGCGAGCCGCCGGTGCTGTGCGAATCCTGCCCCAAGCTGCATCGCCTGCCGGTGGCGGAGCAGGTGAGCTACCTGCACTACATCTATCAGGACGGTTGAGCACCTCCCTGTGCACACAGAAAATTCCCTGTGGGAGCGGGCTTGCCCGCGAAGGGGGCGGCACATTCAACATTTATAGAAACTGACACACCGCCTTCGCGAGCAAGCCCGCTCCCACATTTGATTTCTGCCGCACTCAAATCCTGTGTTCACTGAAGATTCCCTGTGGGAGCGGGCTTGCCCGCGAAGAGGCCGGCACATTCAACATCCAAGGCGACTGACACACCGCCTTCGCGAGCAGGCTCGCTCCCACATTTGGAATGCATTCCCAACACTCGCTACACGATTGCATCGACAATCACATGGCTGGCCTGCTGGCTGCATTTTTCGATGCGTGCTTTCACGTTGTAGACGTCGCGCAGCATGTCGACCGTGATGATCTCCTCGCAAGGACCGCTGCCTTGCGCTGTGCCGTCGGCAATCACCAGCACCTGGTCGGCAAAGCGCATGGCCTGGTTCAGGTCGTGGATGGCGATGAATACGATGGCTTGTTTTTTTTTGGCCACCGAGCGCATGAAGTCGAGCACCTGGATCTGGCGACGCATGTCCAGGGCGCTGGTGGGTTCGTCCATCAGCAACACCTCCGGTTCGCGGACCAGGGTCTGGGCGATTGACACCAGCTGTTGTTGGCCGCCGCTCAGCTCCCCGAGGTTGCTGAACGCCAGTTCGGTGATGCCCAGTGAGTGCAGGATGTCGTCGACCAGACTCAACTCCGCGTCATGTACGGCCCAGCCCGGTGTCGATTGCTTGCTGGCCAAAAGGATCGATTCGTAGACGGTCAGGCGCGCATTGGCGTTGATATTCTGCGGCATGTAGCAAATGCCTTGGCGACCCTTTGTCGAGCCCTCCAGCACCACCTCGCCAGGCCCGGCGATGAGCCCGGCCATGCGTTTGAACAGGGTCGACTTGCCGGCGGCATTGGGGCCGATCACCGCCACCACCTGACCGCCGTAGAACGCCCCGGTGCTGATATTTGAAATGATCTCGCGCTTGCCATAGCGAGCGCCGAGCCCCTCCAGCCGTAAGGTCACCATGGGTTCTTTTTCCCGCCGAGAATCAAGGAAATGAAGAAGGGCACGCCGATCAGCGAGGTCACCACACCAATCGGAAAGATCGCGCCCGGAATCAGGGTTTTGCTGATCACCGAACTCAACGACAGGATCAGCGCGCCGGTCAGCAACGAAGCCGGCAGAAAGAATCGCTGGTCCTCGCCGATCACCATGCGTGCGATGTGCGGCCCGACCAGGCCGATAAAGCCGATGGTGCCGACGAAGGCGACCGGGAACGAGGCGAGCAGGCTGACCATGATCAGCGTCTGCAAGCGCAGGCGCGGAACATTGACACCGAAACTCGCGGCCTTGTCGTCACCCAGGCGCAGGGCGGTCATAGCCCAGGCACGCCGTACGAAGATCGGCAGCGTGATGAGGATCACCACCGTCACCACGGCCAATTTCGGCCAGGTGGCCTTGGTGAGACTGCCCATGGTCCAGAACACCACCGCCGCCACCGCCTGTTCGGTGGCGAAGTACTGCACCAGGGCGAGCAGGGCGTTGAAGGTGAACACCAGCGCAATGCCCAGCAGCACGATGGTCTCGGCGGTGACCCCGCGACGCAGGCTCAACAGGTGAATCAGCCCGGCCGAAAGCATGGCCATGATGAATGCGTTGAGCGGCACCATGTACTGCGCGATGACCGGGAACAGCGCGACACCGAAGGCCAGGCCCAGCGCCGCGCCAAAACTGGCGGCAGCACTGATCCCCAGGGTAAAGGGGCTGGCCAGGGGGTTGTTGAGGATCGTCTGCATCTGTGCGCCGGCCAGCGACAGCGCGGCGCCCACCACTACAGCCATCAGGGCCACCGGCAGGCGAATCTCCCACATCACCACGCGTACTTGCGCGGGAGCCGTATCGGGTGAAAAAAGTGCCTGCAATACTTCACCGATGCTGTAGTTCGCCGGGCCAAGGGCCAGGTCGAGCAACAGGCTCATCAGCAACAACACACCAAAACCACTCAGGATCAGGCGTTTGCGCAACACCAGGCCACGGTAGCGGTGGCGTTGTCCCACCTCGTTCAGATCGACTGCGCTCATGGCCGAACCTCGGTCTTGTCCAGGCTCAGGAAATAACCCGGCTCATAGGGAACGGGCAGGAAGCGTTCATGCAGTTCGCGAAAGGCGGCATCCGGGTCAAGATCGGCGAAGAGCTCCGGATGGAACCACTTGGCCAACTGCTGGATCGCCGCGAACTGGTAAGGACTGTTGTAGAACTGGTGCCAGATGGCATGAAACGCCTGGTCTTGCTGCGCCCTGATGCCGGAATAGGCGGGACGCTGGGTGTAGGGCACGAGCTTGCGCCTCGCCTCGATCAAGTCCGCCCCGGGCCCTACGCCGATCCAGCTGCCTTGAGGGGCAAATGCCTCCCAGTTGGCGCTGGTGATCACCACCTGATCGGGGTTGGAGACCAGCACCTGTTCCTGATTCAACTGGCCGAACGTGCCACGGATAATGCCCTTGGCCACGTTATCGCCCCCGGCCAGCTCGACGAATTTACCGAAGTTCTCATTGCCGAAACTCAAGCAGCAATCCTGGGTGTAGCCCCCGATGCGCTCGATGAATACCTTGGGTCGCGGCGGGTTGTGCGCCGCGATGACATCGGTTACCCGGGCGATCTGCCGGGCGCGAAAATCGATGAATTCCTCGGCCCGGGCTTCCTTGCCGAACAGCTTGCCGAACAGGCGCATGGTCGCTTCGGTGTTTTCCATCGGGTTGTTGCGAAAGTCGACGTAGACTACCGGAATGCCCAGCGCCCCCAGCTTTTCGATGTATCGCGCGTCTTCGGTGGCGTGCTGCGCTTCGATGTTGAGGATGATGACGTCCGGCTGTTGCGATATCGCCTGCTCGATGTCGAAGGTGCCGTCTTCAAAACCGCCGAAGGTGGGAATGCGGGCAATCTCCGGAAATTTGCGCAGGTAGGCCGACCAGGTATCCGGATCGGACTGAATCAGATCCTTGCGCCAGCCCACGATGCGTTGCATCGGGTTTTGCGTATCCAGCGCGGCCACCAGATACAGCTGCCTGCCTTCCCCCAGGATCACGCGCCGCACCGGCACGTGAACCTGGACCTGGCGACCAAGCAGGTCGGTCACTGTTGTTGTCGCCGGCTGCTGATCTGCGGCGACAGCGCCACGGGGCAGCAACGCCAGTAGCGCCATGCCCGCCATGGTTGCGAACAGGAGGGCAAAGCAGGCAGCGCTCAAACGACGCTGAAAAGCCATAGTCGAATCTCTATCGTTGAACAGGGGGGATAACGCTCAGGCCAGCACTGCCGGCATCAGAAATCGACCGTGGCCGACAGCTGCAGTGTGCGCGGATAACCCGGCGAGAACGCGCCATACGACGCCACGCCCGACCAGTACTCGCGATCGAACACGTTCTGTACCGTGGCGCGGAAAGTCGTGGGGTGGCCTTCGATTTTGGTGGCGTAGCGAGCGCCGGCATCGAAGCGCGTCCAGGCGTCCAGCTCCTGGGTGTTGGCCTGATTGACGTACTGGCTGCCGGTATAGATCGCACCGCCCGTGAGGGTGAATCCTTCCATCCACGGGGTGTCCCATTCAGCCCAGAGATTGGCCTGGACGTCGGGCACGCCTACCGGTTCATTGCCACGGTTCGCCGCCGTGGCCGAGTCGGTGAGCTCGCCATCGAGGAAGGTCACGCCCCCCATCAATCGAGTGCCCGGTGCCACTTCGCCGAACATGCTCAACTCGACACCGCGATTGCGCTGTTCGGCCTGGACCGAGAACAGGTTGCCGGCGCCCACTTCTCCGCTGGGTTTCTCGATCTGGAACAGTGCCAGGGTACTGATGAACGTGCCGTGCTCGACCTTGACCCCGAGCTCGTGTTGCTTGGTCTCGTAGGGCGCGAACGCCTCGCCGGAGTTGGCGGCAGTCGCCGGGGCGATGTCGCCCTTGCTCAAGCCTTCGACGTAGTTGTAGTAGAACGAGACGTTCTCCCACGGCTTGACGACCACACCGACTACCGGTGTCGTGGCGCTGTCATCGTATTTGGAACTCACCGAACCGGTAGCGCTGTAGTTGCGCGTCTCGATGTCCTGCCGGCGCACACCCAGGGTCAGTTGCAGGCGGTCGTCCAGCACCGACATCGTGTCGGTCAGCGCCACGCCAGACAGCTCAGATTCGGAAATTCGCAGCACCTTCGGCGCGTTGATGTACTGCTTGGGCACGTCCACCGGGTGGTAGATGTTCGAATTGATGGCCGTGCCGTTGTTGATGCCCCGGGACAACTCGTCCTGGTATTGGGTCGCCATCAGCGTGGTGATGTGGGTGACAGGACCGGTGGCGAACGTGCCGCGCATGCCTACGTCAGCGGTGGAGCGATCGACGTTGAATTTGTAGTAGCCCGGGATATTGGTGGTGTCGCCGGCGTCGTTGAGGATTCGCGGCACCTGGTCCGACATGCGCTTGACGTCGGACCTGCCGCCACCGGCATGGGCGAACACCGTGACCGCGTCGTTCAGGTCATATTCGCCGCCCAGCAAGGCCGATTGCTCCTTGGTGTCCGACCAGCCCCAGTCCTGTGGCAGATTGGTACGGCCATTGGGCGCGGAAGGTACATCGATGCCGGGCGCGATGGTGAAGGGGCGCGATGCGGCGTCGAAGCTTTCTTTCTGGCTGATGAAGTCAAGGTTCAAACGCAGCCGTTCACCCTGGTAATCGAGGGCGATGGCCCCGATATCCACCGCTCTTTCCTGATTGTCGATGGCGGTATCGCCACCCTGCAGGCTGCCGTTGAAACGCACGCCGAACTGGTTTTCGTCGCCGAAGCGACGGCTGATATCCAGATGCCCGCCCACTTGGGAGTCCGAGGCGTAGCTGGCGGTGAAGCGGGTCAGGTCCTCGCTGAGCGGGCGTTTGGGAACGATGTTGATCACGCCGCCGACGCCGCTGTTGGGCGAGATGCCGTACATCAAGGCACCGGGTCCCTTGAGGACTTCAACGCGTTCGGCGTATTCGGTGAACACACGGTAGTTGGGGGCCACGCCGTACACGCCGTCGAAGGCCAGCTCGCCGAGGTTGCCTTCACCTACGGGAAAGCCACGGATGAAAAACGAGTCGACGATCCCGCCGGTCTGGCCAGTGGAACGCACGGAAGGATCGCGCTCCAGGGCATCGGCAACGGTTACCGTCTGCAGGTCGGCAAGGGTCTTGGCGGTGTAGCTGGTCACACTGAAAGGTGTGTCCATCACATCCTTGTTGCCCAGCATGCCCAGGCGCGCACCACGGGCAACCTGGCCGCCGGCCAGGACTTCCGGCAGCGCGGTAGGGCCGCTGTTGTAGGCGTTGATATTGGTCGCGGCCAGCGTCAGGCCGTCGACGCTGCCTGCCGGACGAGGCGCCAGTGTGTAACTGCCGTCTTCACGTTCGACCAGCTCCAGCCCGCTGCCCTTGAGCAGTTGCGCAACCCCGTCGCGACCCGACCAGGTGCCTGTCAGGCCCGGGCTGACCAGGCCTTCGGTCAACGCAGGATCGAACGACAAGGCAATGCCCGAGTCCATGGCAAAGGTGGACAGTGCGCGCCCCAAAGGTCCCGCCGAAATGTCATAGGCCCTGGTTTCGACGGCATCCAGTTGCCTGGGCGTGGCGGCCCAGGTATTGGCGCTTCCTGCGGCAAACATAAAACTCAGCATGGCGGCACGGATGGCCAGTGTTAACACGCGCTCACCGCAAGGTCGACTCGCAACAGACATGACAGAGGGGTCCTTTTGACTAAGGTTGATGGGTTCTCTGTCTTGTTAGCCAAATGAGACGCAAAAAAGTATCAGCCTCAGGCTGATATTTTTTTGCGGGCCGGATATTCAACGAGAGGCGAGTGACACCCAGTAGCCATTCAGGCGGCTGGTGGCGGTCAGCGGGTAGGTCTGCACCAACATGTTCAATGCGCGTCGGGGATCGTCGACCGGATAGGTGCCGGATATCAGCATGTCGGCAATCGCCGGTTCGTAGCGGATGAAGCCCCGGCGATAGCGACCCAGTTCGGCGATGAAGTCCGCCAGCCTCATTTTGTCCGCCAGCAGCATGCCTTGAGTCCAGGCGGTGGCGGTCTTGTCGACCGGCGCGACAGCACTGACGGCATTGGCGTTGAAGTCGGTTTTCTGCCCGGCCTGCACCACCAGCGGCTGCATGTTCCTGCCGTTGACGGGTTCGATCCGGACCGCGCCTTCGAGCACGGCCAGGTACGTACGGCCCGATGTCTCGCGAACGGAGAAACGCGTGCCGAGGGCTTGCATCAGGCCCTCTTGGGTAACGACACGCAGGGGGCGTGAAGGCACTATGTTATCGGGCGCGGTCTGCACCAGGATCTCTCCGCGAATCAGATGGATGAGGCGCTGGTTGGCATCGAAGCGCACATCGATGGCCGAATCGGTATTCAGGAAGATTTGCGTGCCGTCGGCCAGCGTCAATTCGCGACATTCGCCCACGGAGGAGAGGTAGTCCGCTGTCCAACCCTGTTGCTCGGTGAGTTTCCAGCCGGTCCAGCCTAGCGGTGCCAGCGCGAGTATCGCCGCCAGTTTGGCCACCGCGGCACGACGGCTCGGGCTGGCGGGGCGATCCAGGGTGTGCATCGCCAGGGTGGGCGGTACGGCACCGAGCTTGCCCATCACCCGCTCGGCGCGGCACCAGGCCTGATTGCGCTCGGGGCTGCTGTGGCGCCAGAGCGCCCAGGCCGCCCGATCCTCATCGCTGACATCGGTTGCGCTCAAACACATCAGCCATTCGGCCGCTTCTTCGAGGGCAACGGGATCTATCGCGGCGGTACGCCTGGCTTGATCCATCATTCCACCAACGTCAGGCATTGCAGGAAGGCCTGCTTCATGTAGCGCTTGACGGTGATCAGCGATACGTCGATTTGCCGGGCGATGTCTTCGTATTTCATGCCGCTGATCTGCGACAGCAGGAAGGCGCGCTTGACCAGGGGCGGCAGGGTATCGAGCATGGCATCGATTTCATGCAGGGTTTCCAGCACCAGGTAGCGCAGTTCCGGTGAAGGGACTTCGGGTTCGGGCAAGTGTTCCAGGGCGGCCAGATAGGAACGCTCAAGGGCCTTGCGCTGGCACCAGGTGGCGAGTATCCCCCCGGCGATACAACTCAAATAGGCCCGCGGCTCTTCAACCACGCCAACATTCGAGGCCAGGATTCGAGTGAAGGTATCGTGTGCAAGGTCTGCCGCATCCATCGCGTTGCCCAGCTTTCTACGCAACCTTGCGTAAAGCCAGCTGTGGTGGCCGCTGTACAGGGACTCGACTGTGCGCAGGTGGGTGTCGTGGGCGGACAGGGCTTCGCTCATGGGGCAGGGTATTTTATTAATTGAGAATTATTTGCAGATGGTATTGGAAACCATCGCCTGCCTGCAAGCCCGTCTGGCGGGTATTACCGGACGCATTATCCTGTAGGAGCGAGCCTGCTCGCGAAGAACGTCCGGACAACGCAATCATTCAGGCAGCACGCGTTATCGTTGACGTCCATCGCGAGCAGGCTCGCTCCTACAATGGATCGTGGTTGGCACCAGAACCCTGATTACTCGGCCGGCGGTGAGTCACCCGTCAACACAACAGGCGCTCGATACCGCATGGCAACCAGGACCACCAGCGCGACGACATAAGCCCCAGCCACGAAAAGATAGGTGTATTGCAAGCCATAGACCTGGCTGAGCAAACCCCCGGCGGATATGCCCGCGATGGAGGCAAACTGCGAAGTGCCTTGGGCGATGCCCAGGACATGGCCCTGTGTGGAACTGTCAGCGGTCCGGGAAACAAGCGCCATCAGCACCGGCGTCGTGGCTCCCAGCAGTGCACCCCAGAGGAAATAGGTCATCACGAAGATCACCGGGTTGCGGGTTGTGCCCGCCAGCACGGTCAAGCCAATGCAGGCGATCACGATGCCGGTCATTCGCTGGAGGGTTTGCGCCTCGTTGCGCCGTTCGAAATACCTGGCCCAAGCCGTGGCCGACAGTATGAAACCCAG
This sequence comes from Pseudomonas sp. SbOxS1, assembly GCF_013416725.1. NCBI lineage: Bacteria > Pseudomonadati > Pseudomonadota > Gammaproteobacteria > Pseudomonadales > Pseudomonadaceae > Pseudomonas > Pseudomonas sp. SbOxS1. The sequence goes on along the minus strand of NZ_JAAVXC010000046.1, from coordinate 27,151 downwards.
CGCCAGCAGCCCGTAGCAGAGTCCCACCACGGCGTTGCTGACCCCGAAGACCGTGCCGACATACAGCGAGAACGAAGTTTGCGGCAGCATCCGCGCCAGCAAGAGGATGCCCATGATGGTCAGCAGCGGCAGCAGTGGCGAGTTGCGCCACGGGCTGGCGCTCTTGCGCGCATCAGTGTGCGGATGAGCCGTTGAAGACGGTTTTTTTACCGGCGGGACATCCGGCAGCGTGAGTGCCGCGACCAGGGTGCATAGTGCGCATAAGGCAGCGGCTACGATGTTGATCCAGAAGAAGGTGGCCAGGTCGAGAATCAAGCCACCGACAACGGCGCCGAGCAACGACCCCACGTTGGTGGAGATCTGCAGGATGGCAAACAACCGCGCACGCCGGGAGGGCGCTTCGATGCTCACCCCGTAAGCCTGGGCAGGGGCAATGTAGCCGGCACAGGCCCCCTGCAGGAAACGCAGCAGCAGGATCAGCCAGATATCATTGGCAAATGCCAGGGCGAACTGAGTCAACGCCAAGCCAGCCAGGGCGCGGATCATCATCAGCTTGTGGCCATATCGATCGCCGATCCGTCCCCAGAACGCGCTGGTCAGCAAAATGCCCAGCATCGGGCCGACATACACCGCGATGCTGGCAAAACTGAACAGCGAATCGGACGAGGTCAACTGGCGCAAATGGACCGGCCAGAAAGGGCCGCTCATTTCCATGGCACCCATTGAAATGAGCTGGATCGTGAACAGCAGGTAAATCAAGACGCTGACGGGCGAATGCCTGGCGATACCCGAGGGAAAACCCTTGATCATCGGCAGACCTCGGCCAGAGGTGTATCCGCCCGGGGCGTGATATCGCCGAGCATGCCATTTTCGATGCGAATCAGTCGGTCGGCCAGGCCGAAGTAGGTATCGTCATGGGAAATGACGATCACCAGTTTGCCGCGCTCGCGCAGGTCCGCCAGGATCCTGCTGTAGAAAAACTGCTTGAACACCGGGTCTTGATCGGCCGCCCATTCATCGAACAGATAGCAGGGGCGATCATCCAGGTAGGCACTGAGCAGCGCCAGGCGCTTGCGTTGCCCGGTGGACAGCGCCAACGTCGTAAACCGGCCTTCCTCGATCTGCACCTTGTGGTCCAGTTGCAGGTGGCTCAGGTATTCCTGAGCTTGCTGCAACCGTTGCGGGTCTTCGCCATCCAACAGGTTTTCGAACAGGCAAAAGTCAGTGAAGATCGCCGAGAAGTGCTGGCGGTAACGGTGATTGTCGCCAGCCGAGGACACGTTCTCGTCGAGCACGATGTCACCACTCTCCGGCTGGTAAAGGCCGGTCAGCAACAACCCCAGGGTGGTCTTGCCGCTGCCGTTGCCGCCGGTGATGAACACCACTTCCCCGGCATCGAGGGCGAGGTCGATGGGGCCCAGGGTGAAATGACCGTCCTCGCGTTCGCGGTAGTAAGTGTGGGTGACCTGCTGGCACACCAGGCGGCGAACCCGGGTCGCAGTGCTCGTGTCGAGGGTCTCGCTGGCACCTTGCAGTTGGCCTTCCAGTGCGGGGATCTTGTTCAGTGCCACGCTGGCGCGGCCCAGGGTGGGCAGGGCATGCATCAGCTCCGACAGGGGGGTAATCATGTAGAGGATGGCCAGGATGTAGCCGGTGACCAGGCTGGCGCTCAGCTCGATGAAGTGCGGCGCGGCGAACAACACCATGCCGATCAGCACATAGAACACCGCATTGCCCCAGTTGAGCACCACGGCATAGAGACTCATGCCATGCACGAAATCACGACGGTACTGCTGGCTCACGGGGAGCAGCAGGCGAGTGAAGAAGTGTTGCCGGCGCGGGTGGTTGAGCTGCAATTCCTTGCTGCCGTCGGTGAGCAGGCGGTAGTGATCGAACAACTGATCCTTGAGTTCGCGAGCCTGGGCGATCGAGGTCAGTGCCCGCCGTTGCGGCCAGTTGAAACTGAGGCTGCCCAGGGCGATCAGCAACAGCGTCAAACCCAGCAGCGGCAGGCTGAGCCAGCCCAGGTAACCCAGGCAAGCGGCAATGATGCCGGCATTGACCAGCAGGATCGGCACCCACTCTACCGCCTGGCTGATGGCCTGCGTGTCCTCGGTCAGCATGGCCAGCAGGCGGTGTTTGCCCAGGCGCTGCAATTGCGCGTAAGGGGTATCGACCAGCCTGGCACTCAGGTGCAGGCGCATATCGTGAACCGCGCCTTGTCCCAGGCGCAGCAGGCTGATGTCGGAGATCACCCGTGTGACCGCCACCAGCACCACCAGGCCGGCGAAGTACAGGCCGTCTGCGGGTCGCAGTTGGTCGAACACCGTCAGGCTGTGGTTGATGTTGGCGATCAGTCCCGCCGCTGCAAGGCCGCAGGCCAGTCCCGTCAGGATCGCGATCGATAAAGCGCGCCACGAACGTCTGGCCATGAGTAACAACAAATCCATTTCACGCGGCTCCGTCAGTGGGGCGTCATCGAGGCGGGCAACCCGTTGCTGCTGCAAGGTAGCGGTCAGCTTAACCGTTGTGAATGCAAGGCTGCCAACCCTGGAAACAACGCATGAGGGGGGCGAGCGAAATGTATTCGATCAGTTACGAAGTGGCACTTTAAATACAAATGAGATGTTTTATCAATAGTGTTTGTTTAAGCATTACTTTAGATTAAACTCCCGCGGGCTGTAGGAAAACGGCGTTCTGGACGTAAGAAAAAACACAAAATATCTGTCGCAGGGGAGCGGGGCGTGAATTTCAAAAAAACTACAATGGCGTTGGCAGTGGGCTCGGCGGTCTGTCTGTCCAACGGCGTATGGGCGGCCGAACCATCGGGCTCACTGGAAATTGCGCCCATCACGGTGACGGGTGAAAAAATCAACCGCACCCTAGAGCAGACCCAGTCGAGTGTCGCCGTGGTGACCGACAAGCAGCTGCGCGAGAAGGAAGACCATAGCCTGGTCGATGTCTTCGCCCGCACCCCGGGTGTCTACAACACGTCCGGCAACGAAAACTGGGGTATCCGTGGCGTGCCGGTCTCCGGCTACGATGACCAGGGCCCGGCTGCACTCAATGGTGCGGTCTCGGTATTCGTCGACGGCGCCGTGCAGCCGAACCGCGCACTGACCCTGAGCCCGATGCCGCTGTGGGACGTCGAGCAGGTCGAAGTATTCCTCGGCCCGCAATCCACCACCCAGGGCCACAACTCCCTGGCCGGTGCCGTGGTCATCCAGACCAAAAATCCAACCTTCGAACCGAGCCTTTCGGCGATGGCCAACGGCGGTACCTACGGTGAGCGCGGCGGCGCGCTGGCCGGTGGCGGCGCGATCGTCGACGACAAGATCGCCGGCCGTATCGCCGTGGATTACCAGGAAGGTGACGGTTACATCGACAACCTCTTCAACGGCAACGACGCCAACCAGACCCGCACCGCGAACTACCGTGGCAAGCTGTTGATCCTGCCGAACGATGATCTTGATGTGCTGCTGACCTATGCCCATGCTGAAAACCGCAAGGGCGATAACGCGGTCGTTCGCCAAGGCGACAGGATCCGTTATTACAAAATCGACTCCAACACCGACGCCTACGACAAACTCAAACAGGACACCGTCAGTGCCAAGGTCGACTACCGCCTCAATGACGACTGGTCCATCACCAGCCTCACGGCCAACACCGACTCCGACTATGACGCCCGCCTGGACTTCGACCAGACCTCCGTCGACAACCAGGTGGTGCTGCGCAAGCAGTATGGCGACCTGTTCAGCCAGGAACTGCGCCTGAACTACGACTCGGACACGGTGAAGAGTTTTGCCGGCCTCTACTACGGCCACAACACCAACAATTTCCACGACCGCTTGTTCTTCGAAGGCGATCCGTTCGGCACGGTCAAGGGCGATACGACGATCGAGAACAAGGCCGTGTTCGGTGAGGTCAACTGGACCTTCGCCCCGCGCTGGACCTTGATCACCGGCCTGCGCTACGACCACGAGACCAACGACACCGACGTCAAGGAAGATGATTTCTCGCAGCCCGGCAAAGACAAGCAGACCTCCGATGCCGTCCTGCCCAAACTCGGACTCGACTACGAGCTGGCTGCCAACCAATACCTGGGCTTCATGGTGCAGCGAGGTTATCGCGGTGGCGGCGTCAACGTCCGTGCCGGCAGCGGTCACGAATCCTACGATCCGGAATTCACCACCAACTACGAGCTGTCCTACCGCGCCTCGTTCATGGACCAGACCCTGCGTACCCGCGCCAACCTGTACTACACCGACTGGAAAGACCAGCAGGTCAGTGTGCTGAATCCACAAACCGAGTTTCTTGACGTATTCAATGCCGGTAGCAGTTATATCAAGGGCCTGGAAGTCTCCGTTGAAAAAGACTTCGGGCAACAGCTGACGCTGAATGCCGGTGCCTCGGTGACCGATGGCAAGTACAAGGACTTCGTCACCAGCGACGGCCGGGACATGAGCGGCGAGGACTTCCTCTTTTCGCCCAAGTACAAGATGGCGCTGGGTGCGACCTATCGCTGGAATGACCGTGTGACCCTCAACACCGATGTCGTCTGGCAGAGCACGTCCCCGTCGGAGTACGAGTTCGATGACGCGGGCCAGGTTACCGGCGAGCGCAAGGCCGACAACTACTGGCTGGCCAACTTCAACGCCGAATACAAGATCACTAAAAACATCGCGGTATCCGGCTACGTGAAGAACGCCTTCGACAAGGAATACGTCACCAACAACCGCAGTGGCGACATCATCGATGTCGGTGCCCCGCGCACCGCGGGCCTGATCCTGCGCTACGACATGTAAAGCGACGCCCCATGGACGCGGGAAAAGGATTGCCCGCATCCGGTTTCATGGCTGTCATGACCTGAAACGTTACAGGTGTCGATGCAGGGTTCGGTGTGTCATTTGCTTTGCTCTGTACAAACTTCGCGGCCGCCATGGCTTTAGTCGGATCAATCACTTTGCGGGCGTTCGCCGGTTATCAGTCCGCGAATGGCGTTGATGGCGCGTTCGCGGGCGCTTTCCAGCAGTTGTGGAGAAAGCATTGGTGGCTGCAAGGTCCCTTGTGACAAGGGCATGACGCCCAGTGCGATATGCGCCTGCTCGAACTGTCGTTCCCGCCTTATCAGTCCGCCCGACACGAGTTTGAAATAGAATCGGCTGAAGCCTTCCTGTTGCTTGGGTGTGCCACGTGCCCCCGTTGTCCGGTCAATGACCCCCAGTCGTTGCTCCAGTGCATGGCGAAGCCGGGCTTTGCCCTTGCGTTGGATGGGCAACGGAAATACCGCCACCGGACGCCCGGTCATGCAGGCCTCTGTCAGCATTGAAAGACTGTCGCCGGTGACAATGAATCCATCCGCCAGCGCGAGAAAAGCAGGATAAGGGTTGTCTTGCGCCTCACCGAATCGATACGCCCAGCATGGAACGTCAATGGCGGACAGCAACGTATCGGTGGTCGTTGCAGATGAGCGCGGGCTGGTTGATAACAGAATCGAGCCACCCAGGGCCTTGACTGCCGCATTGGCTTCACGGCCGAGCCGAACCTCTGCGTCGGCGTCCATGCAATAAGGAGCGGCGCTTGCGCCCACGAGGACGGCGATCCAGGGGCGAGGCAGCGAAGTGAAGCGTTCTCGCCATAGCTCCAGTTGCGCCTGGTCCAGCGTGCGCGGGTTCATGTACGGGGCAGGGAGGTCCACTACGTTGTCCGCCAGGGCAAGCCCATATTGCGGCGTCGACAACACCAGGTCGAAGCGCCACAAGGGGAGCTGGGCACGTCCCACATGGACCAGTCGTGTCGTGCCCTTGGAGCGATGCTTGATCCACTGGGCAACCTGGGCGCAGCGCCGTCCCGCACTCAAGACCATGTCTGGCCAGGGCGCGGTCAGGCCCGGTACTGGCCGTCTGGGCAACCAGGTGCCCAGCAGGGCGTCGAGCATATAAGGGCGGGGGGGGATGGTGATGCGTTTGCATTCGTAAGGCCAGCCCAATGCGTCGGCCATGGCGATCAGCTGGGCATTGTCACCTGCATGATTGCTCAGCAGCACCCAGACCTTGGGGCTGTCGGCCGTCTTGCGCCGCAATGCATGGTCCGCGACAAAGCGCTGCGTGCGACCCTTCTCATCCTCGCAATCGAGTTGCCAACAACGATCCGGATAGCGCCGCGCGATGCGCCGCAGGAGTCGGCGCCAGCCGCTGACAGAGCTGATCATCGAACCATCGCCACTGAGTCTTGCCTGGATGTAAAGCAATCGGCTGGCCAGGCTGAACAGGCGATCGAGGACCCAGGGCAGGTCTTGCGGCGCCAGCTTTTCAAGACCATGGGCCGCGATGAAATCCTGAGGCGGTAAGTCGACCTGGCGAAGCTGCTCAATATCGAACGGCCTGACCGCCATGCCATCTGCCTCGGTTTGTTGCCATGGCCCGATCAGCCCGAGCTTCGCACATTGCAGCTTGCGGCTGAGCAGTTTGACATCTTCCGGGATAAGCGAAGGTTTCGAGGTGACCTCCCGACTGGCGTGGACGAATCGGGGGCTGGGCTGTACGGCCGTGTAGAGCTCATACCCGGCAGCGTCTGCCGCCTCCTCAAGGCTGAGAAAAATTTCGCCGTAGGGGTGAATCTGATAGCTGTATTGCGCGGGCAGTGGTCTCCAGGGCTGTAGATGCAGCGTCGTGTAATGCAACAACCGGGACTCGCCGTGTTTGTATTCCAGATCCCGTGCGTGCCAGATGGCATCCAGTATCCCGAAGCAGCCCGGTATCTCGGCTGCAAGCGCGTGCAGTTTCTTTTTGCTGGTCGTGGTGGCGGCTTTCATATTCCAGCAGCGGTGCATCCGCTCGCAGTCGATGAGCATGACAGCGGTCTCTCTGGGCGCGAGCGCCAGATAGCCGTGCTCGCCCATCGGTTGGTCGAACAGCGGGGCCGGGTCGGCGGTGTAGATCTGATCGACGTCGTTATAGAGCGCGCGACCGTGGCGCCCCGCCAGGTCCGGGATAGCGAAGCGGTAATTGGTGAAACCAGTACGCCAGCCCGCCTGGTCGAAGCCGGGCAGGCCCGTCATCCGGTAAATCTCATAGCGGCGGTCCGGGTTTCGCACCTGCTCCAGCGCATAGACAAACATGCGCTCGGCACGGTACTGCGCAGGTTCGGTACCCAGGAAGATGCGCACGGCGGGTGCCTGCGAGTCACCCGCTCGGGCGGCCAGGACTATCGGCTCGATGCGGGGGATCGCCACCTGGTCCCCAGTGTTCGCGTCGGCGACGGGGTCGCAGGTATCGATGCTTGAGGATGACTGTGCTGAACCCTCCAGGCGCATGGGCATGTCCTCGGAAAATTAACCACCCAAGCATAGAGTGAAATACGAGCGTCGAGGATAAAGTTTCCGAATGGTGTTTTTTTCAGTCGAGGCGATGGGCGGGTGTCGAAAGGTTTAACTGAACGAATGGATTGTTCTAGTCTACCAAGCAAGTCTTTAAATGACCGCAGGTCCTGCTAGTTCAAATCCTTAAATAGGAGCCCGGGAGAAATGGGTCTATTCGAACAACGCACCCGTACTGCAGCAATCTTGTTGAGCGCCGGACAAGGACGACGGCTTCTTCCCTATACGACGAACAGCCCCAAGTGCCTGATCGAGGTGGGTGGGCAGCGGGTCATAGAATGGCAGATTGATGCGCTGATGGCCGCCGGTATAAGCCGGATAACCGCGGTGATCGGTTATGGTGCAGAGCAGGTCGAACGGGTGTTGAACGAACGTTACGGACCAGGTGTCATTTCTACGATTTATAACCCGTTCTTTGAAGTTGCCGATAATCTGGCCAGTTGCTGGATGGCTCGCCAAATCATGCACGACGATTTCATCCTGCTAAATGGCGATACATTATTCGACCAGCCAGTCCTGGAACGACTACTTGATGCACCTGCCAGGGCAATTACACTCGCGGTCGACAGGAAACCGGCTTACGACAGCGACGATATGAAAGTCCAACTCGTCGGTGATCGAATCAGCGCCATCAGTAAACAGATCCCGCTCGATTATGTCGACGGGGAGTCTATTGGCATGATGCATTTCCAGACGGGAGGAGGGCCGCTGTTTCGAAGTGCGCTGGAAGAAAGCATGCGCCGTCCTGAAGCCCTGCAAATGTGGTACTTGAGCATCATCGATCATCTTGCAGGGACAACTGGGCAGGTTTTCGCGCAGTCAATCGAAGGGTTGGGCTGGGTTGAGTTGGACTATCCTGCCGACCTCAGGGCAGCACAAGTGCTCGTCAAGCCCTGGGTAGACCGCAAGCGTGGCACAGAAACCTGCTGTGTTGAGGACGAGAGCGGGCGCTCCTGACGTGGGAACTCCAAGCCCCTTCAACCGATTGGGCTCACACCCGCAGACAGCACACAGTCACAATGAGATTCGACCCCACGCTCAAACGCGCCGCTGGAGGCAGAATACTCCCAGCGTTCGATGGTGACTTGCCGGGTTCGTTTGTCCAGATTGATTCGATTGAACGAATTGGGGGCATTGCCGCGTAGACGTGACGAGAGCGTAGTTCCCGCCTGAACCCCCCAGATTTCCTTGGACAGTCCGGCATATTGCGTGCTGAGTGCCAGCACATAGGGAAGATGTATGTGCCCCCCCATCACCAGATCGAGCCCTGCCGAGGCCCAGCGTTCCAGTGCAGCCCTGGCGCCGATCTGCAGGTTGCGTCGGTCGCTGGCGACGATTGAACCGAACGGTTGATGCGCGACGACGATGCGCAGCTTTTGCGGGTCGCATTTCTGTAGCCGCTCAGCCACTTCCTCGACTTGCCGGGCGGTGACCTTGCCTGCTTTGCGGCGTTTAGGGTGTGTGGTGTTCAAGCAGATGATCAGGGCATCGTCATTCTCGAAGATGGGCGCGAGATTGCTGTCGATGTACCGGTGATAATTCCCATAGGGTGAAAAAATGCGCGCGAACAGGTTGTACATGGGAATATCGTGGTTGCCGGGTATCGTCAGGACTTGCGGTACTCCGTAGTCCTTGATGCGCTTGATGAATGCCTGCGCCGAGGCGAATTGCTCACGCCTGGCGCGCTGCGTGATGTCCCCTGAGAAAAGGACCAGATCGGCACCGTGAGCCTTGACGTGCGTTTCGAAGGCTTGCATGACGGGGGGCTGTTCCGTGCCGAAATGCGTATCGGAAATATGCAGGAGACGGGTCATCGTGGCTGGTAATCCTCTATACCCGACAGGGCTCGGCTGCGCAGGATGATTTTTTCCAGACGCTTGATGATCCACAACCCGAGCGCCACGCTGGGCCGTTGCTTGCGCTTTGGAAATCGGGCGCTGGGGCGATCTTCACCTCTGTTCATGGGTTGCCTCTGTGGTTCGCGTTGGCAAGGAGCGACTTCATCAGCGTAACCGGCGGTTTTTCAGCAGTCGCCAGAGCAATGGCCAGCCGAAGATCAGGGGAAAACGGCGCAATCTGTGGGTCACGACGATGGACTCACCCAAGTGGCGCTCCAGCTTCCAGATCAGGTAGTCGACACCGTTTTCGAAGGTGAAGAAGGATTTGACCAGCCGTGCTACGTTCAAGGTTCTCCCCTGAATCCGCCTTAATCGCCACACTCGCTCATTATCTCGGCGCGTTGCGGCTGGGCTAAGGTTGCGATAACTATCCTCTTCGCCCGCACAGGTTGCCAAGTGCTTCACAGCAGGCGCGGCGGCTCGGGTAATGCGCGAATAATAGGTCCTGTCATGCCGGACGAGCTGCCCGGGGCGATCGGCTGATTCGGGGCGCAGCTCGGCGCCGTATGTCAGTGACAGTGCCCTGACCCATAGTGTGTAGCTGTCGAATCGATCCGGTAGAGTGGCGACGCAGTGGCTCATCAGCGTCATGACGGCTTGAGCCAATGCGAGATGGATACGCCTGCGCGTATCCTCGTCCTTGAAATAAACGAGTCGGCAGGGCTGGGCGAAACGGGCCCAGAGGTAGCTTTGAAACCACGAACGGGTACCCACCTCGAAGTCCTGCAGCGACAGGAGGGCGCATTTGGCAAGGAGTATTCGTCCATCGGTCGCAGGCGTCCTGACGAGGATCACGGTGGGGGGGAGCCATGCATTGGCGAGTTGCTGCACGCGCTTTGGATGAGCGTGAGCGTAGCTGTCGACCAGCGCATAAAAGTCGACAATGCCATCGGTGAGGTCGCCGTTGCGCAGGCATGAACCGTAGACCAGCAGCGCCACCAATGCGTCACCCAGGCGTATGTGCAACGCCTGGACAATCCTGTCCAGCTCGCCGGGCATCGGCTGCGTGCATTGCTCCCTGACCCGTTCGAGCAGGTCCGCTGGGGGCGGCGCAGAATCAGAGGCTCGCATGGGATCTCAATTGTCCTAAAAGGTCATGAAGCGGATCGGGGCCGTGGCGGCGAGCGTGATCGTGCCCTGTGCTGCAAAAATTTCCCCGTCCAGCACGTACTCGTCGGCACCACCGAGATCCATCCGGGTGAAATTGTGGCTGAAGTAACCATCCTGCTCTTTGATCATCGAGCAGGCCCGCCCCCGGAGCAGGAACGGCAGGATGAGGGCCAGTCGCCTGGGTCGATGCGCAATGGCGGTTAAATGAATGGGCTGTTGTTCGGTGCCCCAATAAGGCCTGCTCCCGGCCAGGAGCCTGTTCAGGGTCGTGGCAAACACCAACAGCCAGTCGCCTTCCCAGACGCCGCGATGGGTGCCCAGGCGAGCAGGTAATGCCGGGAACAGATCGTGTGGCAAGTTTTTCAGCGCTGAGAGCAGCATTCGGCCGAAGGCCAGCGACGGTCCCAGAGCCCCGGGTACGCGCTTGGGCCGAAGCTCCCGATGGTAGTAGCGCACGCCGTTAACCACAGCACCAATGGCGAAGAACATTCCGAATCGCGGCCCTTGGTACGGCGGCCCATCCACCCGAAGCGCCGCGCGCGATACGATTTTTGGCGCGGCGCAATTCCCGGCGAGCCAGGCGGATAAACTCGTCAGGGCCTTTTCGGCGCTCAGGCGCGCGCCCAGATCGATCGCACTCATGTTCGTGGTGCCGCCCGGAATAACCAGAACGGTGGGTAGGCCTGCGGGCTCGCGACTCAGCAGAATGGAGAGGGCGGCTTGCAGGGTTCCGTCGCCGCCCAGAATCACCAACAGGTCACTTTCCCTCAGCTGGAAGTGGCACACGGCGTCGGCGATCTCCTGGGCCGTGGTCGCTTCGAGCACCATCGCACCGGGTACGTTGCGAGCGAGCAGGCGGAACCTGGGCAAGGCGCGTCGCAGGGTGCCGCTGCAAGGATTGAGCACAATCGCGACTTTCCCGGGCCGCGCGCAGGCTTCATGCATCATTGAGGCCCGAGCGGGGCGCGAACATCCGCACGATCAAGCGGTCGCGTTCGGCGGCCATGTCGATGCGGCTAAGCCAGGGCTGGGGTGGCTGCCCCCGCTGCTTCAAGACAATGGCGGACACCGAGCGAACCCCCAGGATCAGTGTCGAGAGGCAGGTCCAGACGGCTACCCAAATCAACGCCGTGTCATGGGCATCCATCGCCCACAAGCAGGTCAATATGAGCAAATTGGGGTTACGCCGCGCGGTGACCAGCCTGTTGAGCGAGTCGAACGGGCGCCAGAGAAACAGCGAGAAAGGCGCGGCGAACTTGAACGCAGCTTCGCACAGTCGACCTGCGACGTAGCCCAGGCAAATGGCCCAGAGCACTGGGTCGAGGGGTATATCCGAGTCCCAGGTCGCCTCATAGCCCAATCCCCATGCGATATACCAGAGGGGCGGGTGAATCAGGTCCAGGCCATGGTCGAAGATGTTTCCAAAGCGCGTGGAGGTCACCGTGACGCGTGCAAGCTTGCCATCCACCGTATCCAGAAACGTCATCAACCAGCCGGCCAGCAGGCCCGCGCCAAATAGCCCATGCCAGAACAGAAAGCCTGCCGCGATGGCCAGGACATAACTTGCCGCAGTCACCTGATTGGGACTGAGACCCAGCCGCACGCACCAGACGGTGGCCCAGCGAGCCGGGACAGGCCAGATCGCCCGGGTGATGAAGTCGGTGACGCCTTTGTAGGAACCGTTGAACAGCGACTTCTCAAGATGCGCCTGATTGGTGGCGGTGATTTGCGCGACCCACGGCGGATCGAATTTGCGCAGTTGTGTCTGCATCGCGGTGGCCACGGTACCGGGAACCACTTTGCGCAATCCGGCGACGGCATCAGTGTCCAGGCTGGGCGAGTGTGCGAGCCGTTCGACATCGGTGTGGGCCGCGACGATGGTGCCGGTTCGCGGGTCCTGTAGCGCGATTTCAGGCGTTGCCAGCAGCCCCTGGAGCACGCGGTCATCGTAAAGGTAATCCTCGCGCAGCAGGACGACCTCGCCCTGGGCGGGCAACGGATCGTCCGGGTTGCAGAGATAGGCGTTGGGAAACTTTGCGAGCATACGGCCCACTCGCTCCCTGGAAGTCAGGCCCCACAGCCGCACCGGGCAACTACAGATCAGGTAAACGGGAGTCTTCATGGTTGCGCCTGCGCCAAATCACGTTGATTGAAGGAGCGGGCGCCAACGCCCTGTCCATTGAACAGCATGATGTTTCAACGGCTGCCCCGGTCGAGGTATCCCACCATCAGGATCGCCACTGCGAGCAAGGCCAGTGCCGGCCCCAAAGTGGTGACCAGAATGTTCATTTTTAGCAGTAGACCGAGGTTTACGATGATCTGATTACTGACATAGACCATTAATCCGACCAGCGCACCCAAGGCCAGCCGTGCACCCAGGTTGGGCGAGCGCGGTTGTGCAAAGGCAAACGGGATGGCGAACAGGATCATCGCCAGGGTCAGGATCGGTCGCCCGAGCTTTTGCCACATCGCCATTTCGTATTGTGCCGAGGGCTGGCCGGAGCCCTTGAGGTAGGCGATGTAACGATAGAGCTGGCGAGCCGACAGGCTTTCGGTCGGCAGCGTGATGTCGCCCAGTCGGGCTCCGCCAAAAATCGAGAGCCAGGGCATATGATCGAGTTGTTGCGTCGTTGCAGTGCCCTGGTCCCACTGTTTCACCTGGACATTGTTCAAGCGCCACTGGCCGGCCTCCAGTATGTCCGCCGACTCTGCAAAGATGTAGGAAACCAGTGAGCGGTCATTGTCGAACCTGAAAATCTCGATATTGACCGGCAACCGTTTGTGCGCAAGATTGCCAATACGGACGATCTGATCGTCCTGTCGAGCCCATACACTTCCTTGATCGTTGCTGGCTTGCGCACCGGCGGCGATGGCTTCGTTGCGCAGTTCCAGGCCATTTTGCTGCAGGGGCGAAGCCACCCATTCATCCAGTGCCGCCCATGCCAGCGCCAGCAAAAGACCGGCCACCGTCGCCGTGAGCCCGATCCGGGCAATCGACAGCCCGGTGGCGCGCATGACCGTCAGTTCCCGGGTGGCTGCCAATTGACCCAGCGCGGCAATGCCGCCAAGCAGGGCGATAAAGGGGCCAAGCTCGACCACACGGCGTGGCAGCGTCAGGAACACGACTTCGATGGCCTGGCTCAACCGGTACCCGCCAGGCGCCACGTCGTCAAGTTCACCCACCAGGTCGAGCGTACTGAACAACGGTAGCAGCAGCGCTGCCGCCGCCGCGAAACCGAAGAACACATGGCGGGTAATGTAGCGATCGAGGATTTTCATCGGTAGCCGAACCGAAAATTTGCCAGGTCGCGCGCCAGGAAAACCAGCAGGGCCAGGCTCATCAGCAACGGTACGGTCCACAAACCCGGATACAAGGGCAGGGTGCTGTTGCCCACCATCGTCTTGCAGATGTCCGCTGCGTAGTAGATCAAGGCGAAGACCGCGGTCACGGGCAGCAGGGTCGCGAATCGTCCCTGCCTGGGCCGGGTGCGGCTCAACGGAATGGCGAGCAACGCAAGTACCGTAGCGCTTACCCCCCGCGTCTGGCGCCATTGCAATTCGGCCTTGTCCGAAGGCGCGCTGGAAGCCTCCAACACTTCGTTGGGAGTGGCCTTGCGCTTACCTTCGGCGGCCCGTTCGATGGGTAGCAAGTGCAGCCGCATGTGCTCGAACGTTTCCGAAATGTCCCGCGAAGCATTGTGTTTGAGCAGATAGGAATGGCCTTGCGTCAGCTCCACGATCGGATCGTCGGGATTCGGATCGAGGATCCGCGCTTGCCCGGAGCGAAATATACGGCTTTTCGAGTCACCCGGATCATAGATCAGTACATCGTGGAGCCGGCCATCAGTGCGGTCGATGCGTTCCGCCAGAATCATCCTGCCGTTTTCGTTGTTCAGGTTGAACCGTTGCGCCTGCAGATGATTGACGTCCAGGTCTGTTCGCGATTGCTGTTCCAGTACATAGGCTTGCGTATAAGCCCAGGGGCGCCCGTAGAGCGAAAGCATTGCCACCGCCAGCGAGATCGGAATGGCCAGCAGCAGGACAGCCCGGTAGATCCGTAGCGGGCTTGCCCCCGAGGCGGCTATCGCAATGATTTCGGAGTCATGGCACAGGCGTCCCACCGCAAGCGTCACCGAGGCATACAAAGCCACCGGCACCAGCATTTCCAGGGCAATCAGTACCTTGTAGAACACCATCTGCAGCACTGCCTGCAATGCGAGCGTGCCCTCGACGGCGTCAGCGAGGTACCGTTCTGCCGAATAACTGGCAAAGATGAACACCAGGATGCTGACCATCACGATCACTGGCCGGCGGATCTCGGCGATCACGTAGCGTTCGATCAGGAACATGCCCTGGATCCTGACCTTGCGCCGTGCCCGGACCGCGCTCGCGCGATCGGGCATTCTTGCCGCCCAGATCCATCAGCTATCGTTCGGTATCGATTGATTTCTCTGGGCATGAAGCCTCTCCACCATTTGATAATCGAGCGGCGAATCGACATCGATAGCGGCCTCCGCGAAGGGCATGATCACCGCCCCGAGGCTCACTCCGAACCTGTCGGAAAGCTGTTGCAGCGCTTGTTCCAGGGTTAACCGACCCAACAGATAGCGCAGTATTCCCGCAAAGCCCAGCGCGCCGGCGACGACTCGCCTGGGATGCTTGCGATCGTTTTCGACCCGTTGCCAGAAGCTGGCGAGGCGTCGAGCATCGTCTGTCATGAAGGCGAACAGGTTGCTGCCGCAATACGGGCCGCCGCGCAGCCGGATGCCGGTGCGGCGGGTGCCTGGAAAACGAGCCAGCACCGTGTCCAGTGGTGTCACCGCCACCACGAAGTCATGGCCGCTTGCAGTCGCTTGTTGAAGAAAATAGTCGACCATCTCCCGGCAGAGCAGCGCGTGGTCCGCTGTAGTCACCAACACGGGGCTGTCTGCCGGTTGACGCGCCAGCGCCAGCGCCGCGCTGGTACTGGGGGAGCTGGCGGGTTCCAGCCAACTGACGGTGGCGGTGTCCAGCAGTTGCGTCATCGAGGCATCTTGCGCCAGTAAATGTCGCGCCGGACCCACGAGTACGATTCGGTCGATCCGCTCACTGGCCTGCAACGCCTCGACTACGTGGCGAACCATGGGTACCCCAGCCACCGGCGCCAGTGCCTTGCAGCAAGTCCCGGCCATGGCGGCAACGGGATCGGCCGGCCCCCTGTCGGCAGCCAGGACCAAAGCAGTGAACCGTCGAACCTCAAATTCGCTTTTCATAGATCCGGTAGCGCTTGTAGGAAGTGGCGCCGATTTGATCGAGAATCTTGCGCATGACCGCATTCGATTCCAGGATCCACGACATTTCCAGGGCTTCTATGCCGCGTTTGACGAAGGGTGGCTTGAGCGCTTCGATCAGTAACAAGGCGAGTGCAGGGCCCAATCGGCTGAACTGGTACGTTTGCTTGACGCCCATCAGGGGCACGCGTGCGGTCCGCGGGCCCTTGACATAGAGCCGCCACAGCAGCCGCAGCCAGCCAAAGGGCAGCAAGCGCCCGTTGAGCGAGGCGATCGCCTCGTTGATGTTCGGCATGGCCACGATAAACGCGCAGGGTTCGCCGTCGACTTCGGCGATGTATAGCAGGTCTTTGGGAACCAGCAGCCGCAATTGGCTGCCAAGCTCGTAGAATTCGGATTCGGTGAAGGGTACGTAACCCCAGTTGTGGCTCCAGGCGTCGTTGAAAATTTCTCGCAGAATGCGCATGTCTCGCCGGAACTGACGGGGGGCCAGGGGCCTGATCACCACGCGCTTGCGCTCGCGCGCCATCATCGCCGACAAGGCCGGCGGGAAATGCAGTTGGTCGGTGCGCATCCAATAGGCGAGCAAATCCTTGGCTTGCCGGTAGCCCAGGGCGGTGAGCCTTTGGTCATAAAAACGCTGTCCGTGCCCCATCATGGCGGACGGGGGATGATCGAATCCCTCCACCAGCAGCCCGCTTTCCTGGTTGATGGTCAGGTTGAAGGGGCCTGTGATGCGTGCAGCGCCACGTTCACGCAGCCAGGCCTCTGCCGCCGCGAACAGGCTGTCGAAAACAGCGGGGTCGTCCACGGCTTCCAGCATCCCGAAGTGCCCCGAATCGTCGCCGTGCAATTGCCGGTGAAGGGTGTCGACCTGTGCGGTGATACGCCCCACGACTTCAGTTCCCGACCAGGCCAGCCACGCCTGCCATGTCAGGTGAGGGGATGCCGGATTCTTTGCAGAAAGGAGTTCATGGCGCTCGTAATGGATAGGTTCGATCCAGCAAGGATCGTTGCGATACAGGGTCCCCGGGAAACTGATGAATGTCTCGAGATCCAGGCGTGAGAGGACAGGGCGCGTAATGATTGGCAACTTCTTATTGATCATCGTTGGCCACAAAAGTCCGTAGCAGTTGAACTCGCATCTCTTTCTTAGTGCCTGGGAGAGCGTAGCTGAAGTATCGGCGCAGGGCGCGCGTGCAGCAAATATAGGTGCCAGTGCTTCAGTAAGCGCTTAGTAATCAACGCACTTTGCGACAAACGTCGTGTTTGAGAACGAGGTGCTATTGCTACAGTCGAAACTCGCCGGTCGTCGCTCACCCGGGAAAAAATTTGCGCTCACCCAGATGCCGATTAGTATTGCGTTAGGCTTTGTAATTAATTGAAAAGGCTGAGCCGGATATCCTGGGGCCAAGACTCCATGGAAACGGTTTTGAGGGCAGTAGAACGGCACGTGTTTTACTGGCGCAGGTGATCAATCCGCTATTTGACTTGTCCTTACTTGGCTAAATGGATGGGTGTTTTGTTATGTCTGCGACCCTTTCAAACCAGGCACTCACCCAACGTCTAGCGGACTTTTCCACGCTGGTGGAAGCACTCGATTATGCCGCTTCAGGTCATACCGGCTTGAACTTCTACGACAGGCATTGCCACTTGGATGCAGCGCTCGAATACGCGACGCTCAGAAGTAATGCGGTTGCGATTGCGCAGCGGCTACTTGGGCTCAAGTTGAAGAAAGGCGACCGGGTCGCGCTGATCGCCGATACGCACCCCAGCTTTATCGAGTCCTTTTTCGCTTGCCAATACGCCGGCCTGATCGCCGTTCCGCTTCTGGTTCCTTCCAGCCTTGGAAGTCATCGTTCTTACGTGGACAAGTTGAAAGGGCTGTTCGCCAACTGCGCGCCGGCGGCCGTTTTAGGGTTGGAGGAATGGCTGCCCTATATCCGCGAAGCGCTGGGGGACAACCACCAGGTGTTCGTCGGGTCTGTTGAGAAATTGGGCGAATTGCCTGCGGTGCAGGCGCTTCCCAGCGTCTTGCCGGAGGACATCGCCTACTTGCAATACACGTCCGGCAGTACCCGCTTTCCTCGTGGCGTGATCATTACCCAGCGTGCGGTGATGGCCAACATCAGGGGCATCGTCGTGGACGGTGTCGGTGTACGCGCAGGGGACCGATGCGCCTCCTGGTTGCCCTTTTATCATGACATGGGGCTGGTGGGTTTTGTCCTGGCGCCGATGGCCGCGCAACTGACTGTCGACTACTTGCACACCCGGGATTTCGCCACCCGGCCCGGGCAATGGCTCAAGCTTATCAGCCAGAATCGGGTAACGGTCTCGGTATCCCCGCCGTTTGGCTATGACCTGTGTACCCGGCGAGTCCGGGAGCCGGACAAAACTGCGCTGGATCTCTCCTGCTGGCGTGTCGCGGGGATCGGCGCGGAACCGATTCGGGCATCGGTGCTAAGCCGTTTCGCCGATTGCTTTCTAGATACCGGATTCGATCCGGCCGCCTTCACGCCTTGCTACGGCCTGGCGGAAAGCACACTCGCCGTCAGCTTTGCCCGCCGCGGGGTAGGGGTGCAGGTGGATCATGTGGTTCGCCAGGTATTGGAGCATCAGTTCAGGGCGCAGGTGTGCACGGCCGATGATTCGGCAAGCTGCACCTTTACCAACTGTGGCGCGCCTTTACCCGGCCATTGTGTGGAAATCCGCAATGCTGCGGGGCTGGTGCTGGCGGAGCGGGAAGTGGGGCATATATTCGTTCAGGGTCCCAGCGTAATGTCAGGCTATTTCAATGACCCGCCAAGCACGCAGATGGCCTTGAAAGCCGACTGGCTGGACACCGGCGACCTGGGGTACCTGTCCCGAGGCGAACTCCATATCACCGGACGGCGCAAGGATTTGCTGATTGTCCGCGGTAGAAACATCTGGCCGCAGGATATCGAATACCTGGTGGAGTCCGAAGCCGAACTGAGGCCGGGCGATGCCATCGTATTTGTCGTGCCCGGCGATGATGAGCCCCAAGTGGTGGTCCAGGTTCAATGCCGCATCCGTGAACCGGAAAATCGCGAACGCCTGGTCCGGACCCTGGTTGCGAAGATCATCAGTGAGTTCGGTCTTGTGACCGACGTGCACCTTGTACCGCCTCACTCGCTGCCTCGAACCTCCTCGGGCAAACCTTCCCGTGCCGAAGCCCTGGAACGATTCATGGCCCAGGCGAACACCGACCTTCCTTATCCAGCGCTGGAGGAGACGTGAGTGCCCGCGTTGTTTCGCTCACCGGCGCGACGGGCTTCATCGGCAGTGTCCTACGCGAACGACTCGTCACCCGTGGTGTGGAGGTCCGTGCCTTGGCTCGTAACAGGGGCGGAACGGCAGCGGATGGAACAACGTGGATCAGGGGAACACTGGAAGACCGGCAGGCCCTCGCCGAACTCACCAGGGGTGCGGATGCCGTCATTCATTGCGCAGGCAAGGTCCGGGGCCGGGATGCCCGAGACTTCGACGCGGTCAATGTGCTGGGCAGCAAGCGCTTGATGGAGGCGACGCGGCTGGGTGGCAGTTGCGAGCGTTTCCTGCTGATCTCGTCCCTTGCCGCCAGGCATCCGACATTGTCCTGGTACGCCGCTTCCAAATTCGAAGGTGAACGGCAGGTCAGGGCCGCTGCCGGGGCGATCCCCGTGTGTATTTTCAGGCCGACCGCCGTGTATGGACCGGGCGATCGCGAGTTGCGTCCGGTGTTCGAGTGGCTTCTACGCGGCTGGCTGGTGACCCTCGGTCGCGGCGATTCACAGTTCAGCTTTCTCCACGTGGACGATTTGGTCAGTGCCGTCATGCAGTGGCTGGATGCACCTGTCGTGCAATCGCAGACCTTTGAGTTATGTGACGGCCAGGCGCAGGGGTACGACTGGGCAAGCCTGGCCAGCATCGCCACCGACATCCGCAATGCGCCGGTACGGCAAGCGGTAGTGCCTGCCTGGCTATTGAAAGCAATCGCACGGGCTAACCTGGTGCTGTCTCGTTTCACCCGGCAGGCGCCCATGTTGACCCCCGGTAAAGTCAATGAACTGATGCACCCTGACTGGACTTGCAGCAATGCCCGCATTAGCGCGACATTGGGCTGGGAGCCCCGGATCCTGTTACCGCAAGCGTTGCGCAATCACCTGTTCTGAACGCGCCAAGAGCCACTGAACCCAAGGAGACCCTCGATGATCACACAAGAAACGATACTCGAAAGGGTGATGATGCTCATCGTGCGGTTCGCACCTCCCGGAACGCCAATCAACCCCAATACCGACCTGGCCCAGGACCTGGGAATGGAATCGATCAAGGTGATGGACATGCTGATGGAACTGGAAGACGAGTTCGACATCTCGATCCATCTCAATATCCTGATGGATGTGCGCACACCTGCGCAGTTGGCTCACGCCATTCTCAATTTGATGGAGCACGCCAATGGGACTATTTGACAAGTTCGGCAAGCTGGCCGCCGAGCGCGCCAGTCTCTGTGACTCACAGATCCATCCTTTTGGAATTCGCATCGATGAGATGTATTCCCCGACCGAGGGCTGTATCCAGGGGCAAAGGGTCATTCTGGCCGGCACCAATAATTATCTCGGGCTGACGTTCGACCCCGATAGCATCAAGGCGGCGCAGCGCTCACTGGAGCTTGAAGGCACCGGCACCACCGGCTCTCGCATGGCCAACGGCAGTTACGCCGGGCACAGCGCGCTGGAGGAAGAGCTGGTTGATTTCCTGGGGCGGCGTTCCGTCATTGTGTTCTCGACCGGGTATGTCGCCAACCTGGGCGTCATCGGAACGCTGGCGGGGGCGCGCGAGGTGGTTCTGCTTGACGCCGACTGCCACGCGAGCATCTACGACGCCTGCAAGCTGGGAGGTGCGGAGATCATCCGTTTTCGCCATAACGATGTCGCTGACCTGGAACGGCGCATGGTCCGCCTCGGCGACCGCGCGCGGGAAGCGATCATCCTGGTGGAAGGGATCTACAGCATGCTGGGTGACCAGGCTCCGCTCAGGGAAATAGTCGAGGTCAAGCGTCGCCTCGGCGGTTACCTGCTGGTTGACGAGGCGCATTCCTTTGGTGTCCTGGGCGCCAACGGGCGAGGGCTGGCCGAGGAGTTGGGCGTGGACTCCGAGGTGGACATCCTGTTGGGCACGTTCAGCAAGAGCCTGGGCGCCGTCGGCGGATTCGCCGCCTGTCACGACGGGCAAATGGACCTGCTTCGCTACGCCAGCAGACCCTATATTTTTACTGCGTCACCCGCGCCCTCGGCGATTGCCTCGGTAAGGTCGGCGCTCGCGGCCATCAAGGAACGCCCGGAGCTGCGGCGTCAACTGTGGTCGAACGCCCGGCGGCTTTATCAAGGTTTGGCAGAGTCAGGCTACCAGTTGGGGCCGCAGGCAAGCCCCGTGATTGCCGTCATGCTGAAGTCGCCTCACGAGGGCCTGGCCGTCTGGCGGGGGCTGATAGAGAAGGGCGTCTATGTCAATCTGGTCCTTCCGCCCGCGACACCCGGCGCCGTCACCCTGGTGCGTTGCAGCGTCAGTGCGGCCCATACAACTGAACAAATCGACCAGATCATCGAGGCCTTCGCTTCATTGCGTGGCCCGATCGGCCTGGTCACAGCGGGCGCTTGATGAGTGTCGCGAGCTGTCGGTGAGCTAATCTTTACCTACGTCATAGTGAACGACAGTCATGCGGATTATTTTTGCCTTTGGCCGCTCCTATCCGGCCCGCACCGTGCTGATGCTCCTGAGTCTGCTGTTGGCAGGGGTGGTTGAAAGCGTCAGCCTGAGCGCAATGCTGCCCCTGATATCGGCCGTGCTTGAGGACCAGCCCCATTCAAAGCTGGCGATCCAGGTCTTCGCGATCATGGACTCGATAGGCCTGGAACCCACGATCGCGAACATGCTGGTGATCATCGTCGTGGGCATGACGCTGAGTAACCTGCTGATATTGCTGGGCAATCGACAGGTCGGCTACACCGTGGCGCATGTGGCAACCGACCTGCGTATTGACCTGATCAAGGCGTCGTTGGGCAGCCGCTGGGAATATTATCTACGCCAACCCGCCGGAGCGCTGGCCAACGCCGTGGCAACCGAAGCCTACCGCGCTTCCACTGCCTATGAGCACGCGGCCAATATGCTGGCGCTGGGTATCCAGGCCGCGGCCTACGCGATCATTGCGCTTTTTGTCTCCTGGCAGGCGGCGATCCTGTCATTGCTGATCGGCTTTGTTCTACTGGTGGCCGTGCGGGGACTGGTAAAGACATCGCGGCGCGTGGGCAAAAGCCAGACCCGGCTGATGCGCGAGCTGTTGGTTTACCTGACGGACACGCTTGCTTCGGTGAAACCGCTCAAAGCCATGGCCCGGGATGACATCGCCGACTCTTTGCTGCGCGGTCACGCCGGTGAGCTCAACACGGCATTGGAACGCGAAGTGATGAGCCGCGAAACACTGAGGGCCTTGCAGGAACCCATGCTTGCGATCCTTGCCGCGGCGGGTCTCTACGCGGGGCTGGTCATCGGCGGTATGCCGCTGTCTTCGGTGATGGTGCTGATCTTCGTCGTGGTGCGCATGCTGGGGCTGTTGCACAAGGCGCAGCAGCGCTATCACCGGATGGCCGCGCAAGAGAGCGCCTACTGGGCCATCAACGAGTCGATCGACAACGCTATCGCCGATGCCGAACCTGTCGGAGGGACTTGCACGCCTTCCCTGAAGCGGCAAATCGTTTTCGACAATGTCAGCTTTGGCTACGGGGGGCGGCAGGTTCTTGACAGCGTGTCGCTGAACTTTCCGGTCGGTTCATTCACCACCATGATCGGTCCTTCCGGTGCAGGCAAGACCACCGTGCTCGACCTGATTTGTACGCTGCTCGCGCCACAATCCGGACGCATCAGGGTAGACGACTGTGACTTGCATGACCTGGACAGGAGGGCCTGGCGCCGAATGATCGGCTATGTCACACAGGAAACCTTGCTGCTGCACGATAGCATCCTGGCCAACGTCACGTTGGGCGACAAGGCCTTGAATGCCGCCGACGCCGAACGCGCGCTCCGCCAGGCCGGTGCATGGCAGTTTGTGCAGGAGTGTCCTGGCGGGCTGCAATCGATCGTAGGCGAGCGCGGTGCCAAACTCTCAGGCGGTCAAAGGCAGCGTATCGTCATCGCGCGTGCCCTGGCCCATCGCCCCAGGCTGCTGATCCTGGACGAAGCCACCAGTGCACTCGACCCGGAATCGGAGGCCGAGATATGCCAGGTGCTGAAGAACCTGACCCCTGGCATCACTGTCATCGCGGTATCCCATCGCCCTGCCATGATCCGCATTGCCGATCAGATTCTCGAGGTGCGAGAGGGCAAGGTGTTGGCCATACACAATGCCGTCGATCCGGACGGCACGCGGACTGATGAGGCGAAAGCCTGAAGCCTGGGCATGTACGCCAGAAACCTGGTTTGAACAAAAGAGCAGGGGGGGGCGTCACCCCCATCCACTTGAGGGGGAGAGTGGACAGGCAGTAATGGGTAGGCTGTTGGCAGGACACATTCGAGGGACATTGAATGACAGCGCCAACGGGTTTACCCGCAGGAAAAAGACGCAAGAACACCCAGCAAGTCTGGACTCGGGTCATCGGCATGCCGCACGTGCGTCGAGCGGATCGCCCCGATCGCGATGCCCGGGCTTTTCTGCGCATGCTCAACATGGCGACGCGCCTGCGCCCGGTCGAGCACTATTCGCTGCGCGCATTGCGTGAAGTCTGGCGCCTGACCTCTTTGGCCCTGGGGCAACAGCCCCCGGTAGCCACGGTGATCGAGACGCTCATCGACGGCCCGGGCGGGCCCATCGAGCTGCGTATTTTCAAGCCGCATCAAACCGATCAACTGCTGCCGGCGTTCCTTTGGTGCCACGGCGGCGGGTTTGTGGTCGGTGGGCTGGATACCTGCGAATCGATTTGCCGCAGTACCACCCGCAACGCCAACTGCATCAGCATCGCCGTGCGCTATCGACTGGCGCCAGAGCATGATTTGGCAGCGGGGCGCGAGGATTGTCTTGCCGCGCTGCGATGGGTGGCCGAGAACGGCGCGACGCTGGGTATCGATACCTCGCGACTGGCCATCGGCGGCGATTCGGCAGGTGGCAATATCTGCGCGGCCGTGGCCCAGCAATCGTTGCGTAGCGGGGGACCGGCGCTCTGCCTGCAGGTGCTGGCTTATCCGGCGACCGACCTGGTGCAGGAGTTTCCTTCATTCGCAGAGAATGCCGAAGGCTTCATGATCACGGACAGGCTGCTGGCGCAGATCAACCAGACCGTTGCCGGCTCGTTGCATTCGCTCAATCCCGAAGAGCCTTGGCTGTCCCCGCGTCGCAACCAGGATATGCGCGGCCTGCCACCGGCGCTGGTCATCAGTGCGGGATTCGACCCGATCCGCGATGACGGGTTGGACTATACCGCGCGCTTGCGCGCAGCCGGGGTGCCGGTGGAGCTTTTGCATTACGCGGGCCAGTTCCATGGCTTCCTGAACTTCGACGCGGTCATCGGTGCCGGCGCTGACGCCTTGCGGCGTATCGGCGAGTCACTGGCGGGTGCCTTTCGCACCGAGCCCGCGCCGGATCGCACGGTGGAAATTGCCGACAGGGTATCCGCGCCGCCATCACACCTGTGCGCGACGATGGGAGAACTGTCGACGTCGGGCCTGATGGTTTCGGTCGCAACCGAACGCTGGACCGGCACGCTCCTGCGCCAGGTTTCCCCGGCTTGCGCCAGCACCCTGCGGGTGGCGCTGCGGCCCTGGAGCGCGCCCTTGTCCCTGATGCGTCGCCGGCTGAGCGCACGGCTCGATCGGCGGATCGCGCACCAGACCTATCCACACGCGTAAAGCTGAGCTGGAGTATTGCCATGGGCATTCTTGATCCATTTCATATCTGGCGTGAAGCAATCGGCCTGATCGAGGGCGAAATCAACTCGCTGGCTGCGCGCAAGCTCGAGTCGGCCGAGGTCGCCCAGGCCGTCAACCAGTTTTCCAAGGTATCGCTGGGTGTCCAGCATGTGTTCGACCGCTCGTTCGCCAGTGCCTTGCGCCGCCTGGAACTGCCCAGCCGGTCTGAAGTCGATGCGCTGGCAACCGCTGTGCAGCGCATCGAAGACAAGCTCGATCGACTGCTGCCAGCGCCCGTCAATGACGCGCTTGTTCCTCGGCCCTCACGCGCCCGTCAGCCGTCACCGCCGGCTGCGCCGAAAACCGTGAAGCGGACCCTTAAACCGGCAACCAGGCGCGGGCCCAAAGAGGATTGAATGATGGCTGCAACGCAACCGCATCAAGGTCACGTCCGCGCTCTTGCGGGCCGGCTCTGCACCGAGGTCGACCGGATGGTCCAGCGTCGGCTCAAGGGGCTCGAGTTCCTCGGGTCACCCGGCCCCGCAATGGGCAAGACGCCCAGGACGTTATTGCACCGGCGGGGCACGCTGGGCCTGTATCGGTATCACCCGACCTGCCAGGACGTGTATCGGGTGCCATTGCTGTTGGTGATGGCCCCCACCAACAAGGCCTACATCTTCGACCTTGCCGAGCGCCAGAGCCTGATCGAGTTTCTCCTTGATCGCGGTTACGACGTCTATGTGATGGACTGGAATGCACCGACCCAGGCCGAGCGCACCCTGCGGGTTGAAGATTACGTGCTGGATTTCATTCCCGACTGCATGGCCCGGGTACAGGCAGACGCCGGGGTCGATCAGGTGACATTGGCCGGTTACTGCATGGGCGGCGTGCTGTCGACCCTGTATGCGGCCCTGCATGTCGACGGCCCGCTGAAGAACCTGCTGTGCTTCACGACGCCGGTGGACTGGTCGCAGATGAGCTGGTCGCGAGGCATCGCCAATCAACGTTTTTTCGAGATCGACAAGCTGGTCGATACCGTGGGGATCATCCCCGGCGAGATGATCATGGCGGCGATCGACCTGCAGCGCCCCGCCAGCCGCATCGCCGGGCAACTGCGGCTGTGGGACAACATGTGGAACGACGCCTACGTCAGGCACCACCGGATGATGGTGGGCTGGGGCAACGACCACCTGCCGCTGGCCGGCGAATACTACCGCCAGGTCATCAAGGAATTGATGTGGAACAACAGCCTGCATGAGGGCAGCCTGCACATTGCCGGGCGCAAGATCGATCTGGCAAACATCAAGGTGCCCTTGTTGCACGTGATCGCCGAGCACGACTCGCTGGTACCTCCAGCCTGTGCCCGACCGTTGGTGGCGATGGTCGGATCATCGGACAAGCAGGAACTGGTGTTACCGGGCGGCCATGTCAGCCTGGTGGCCGGCCCCGCAGCGAAAAAACGCATGTGGCCGGCACTTGATAAATGGCTGGGCCAGCGCTCCCTGTAAGGCTTTCAACCCTCCCGACAACGAACAAACTCAACAGAGGAGAACTGCGATGAACCTTGGTGCGATGCTCAGCGGACAACGGATTTTGATCACCGGCGCGTCTTCGGGGCTGGGCAATCACTTCGCCCGATTGGCGGCCAGTTGCGGTGCCCAAGTGGTGATCGGCGCGCGGCGGACCTCACGGCTGGAGGCCCTTGCCGTCGAGCTTTCGGCGCTCGGCGCCGAGCAGGTGACGGTCGTCGAACTGGACGTTGCGTCCCAATCCTCGGTGGAGCAGGCCGTCGCTACGATTAACGCAACGGGCAAGCCCCTGGATGTGGTGGTCAACAATGCGGGCGTCGGCCATGAAGGGGCTGCGATGACCCAGCCGATCGAGGAGTTCGACGACATCATCGCCACCAATCTTCGCGGCGTCTGGCTGGTATCCACGCAAGTGGCGCGGCTATGGAAAGCCCAGGGGCAGGGCGGGATCATCGTCAATATCGCCTCGATCCAAGGGGAGCGGGTGATGCCGGGTGTCGCGGCCTATTCGGCTTCCAAGGCGGCGGTCGTGCACCTGACCAAGAGCCTGGCGCTCGAGTGGGCCCGTGATGGTATTCGGGTCAATGCGATCGCACCCGGCTATATTTCTACCGAGATGACGCAAGCCGCTTGGGATACGCCACAGGGGGAGGCTCTCATCAAGCGCATTCCCCTGCGCCGGCTTGGGACTGCGCAGGAGCTGGATGGCGCGTTATTGCTGCTGTCGACGCAGGCCTCGTCCTGGATGACGGGGTCTGTGATTACGGTGGATGGCGGGCATCTTGTTTCGGGACTCTAGCGTTTGGATTGGGTGGCCGCCCAGGGTATCGTCCTGAAGGCGGGCGCAAATCCTGTAGGAGCCCGGCTTGCCGGCGAAGGCGTCCTGACAGCCGACCAATCTCCTGCAGATGCACTTGATTTACTGTAGGAGCGAGGCTTGCCCGCGAAGGCGGTCTGACAGACGATGATTGTCTTTCTGGCGTACATATCCATTCCTGCGGTAACGGCCACCTAGGGTTTCGCTCTTACAGCGAGTCACTTGGAAAAGCCCCAAGTAACCAAGGGCTCTTG
>NZ_JAAVXC010000045.1:0-62788 GCF_013416725.1 Pseudomonas sp. SbOxS1 | reverse complement strand
CGCAGTGGGTAAACCGGCATGGATGCCGGTTTAGCCGCGCTGGGCCATGGATGGCCCATTGCGGCGACCCACGGAGCAGGACCGGAGCGAGGGCATGCCGAGCCTTAGCGAGGCACCGAACGCCAGGGGCAAGAGCCCTTGGTTACTTGGGGCCGGGCGGCGTTCCGTTTTTCCAAGTGACTCGCCGTAAGGGCGAAACCCTAGGTGGCCGTTACCGCAGGAATGGATATGTATTCGGTCAACAAAATCCAGGTCGACTGTGAGGCCGCCTTCGCCGGCAAGCCTGGCTCCTACAGTGGATCGGGTGTGGCCATGAGAGATGGATCGGCTGTCAGGCTGTCTTCGCGAGCAGGCTTGCTCCTACAAGGAATTGCGGTTGAGCATTGTCCTCGTGATCGAGCTTGCTGACCCTCACCGTCGAAACGACAATGGATGATGTGATGCGAACCGACAGGCGTTGATCGCCTGGGGAGGTTTCAAATGAATCACTCATCGCTAACCCTCCTGCGCGACCGCACCGACGCCGGTCGACGCCTGGTGGAACCGCTGCTTCCCTATGCCCATCGTGCCGATGTGATCGTCCTGGCCTTGCCCCGGGGCGGGGTGCCGGTGGCCTATGAGGTGGCCACGGCGCTCGGTGTGCGCCTGGACCTGATGCTGGTGCGCAAGCTGGGTGTTCCGTCCCACCCGGAGTACGCCATGGGCGCCATTGCCAGTGGCGGTATTGAAATTCGCAATGAGCAGGCGCTGCGGGCTCACCCCATTGAAAAGGCCGCGTTCGAGGCCGTGGTCGCCCGGGAAACCCACGAGCTGTTGCGCCGCGAGCAGGTTTACCGGGGCTCGCGGGCGCCGGTGCAGCTCAAGGACCAGGTGGTGATTCTCATCGACGACGGGTTGGCGACAGGGGCCTCGATGCTGGCAGCGGTGCGGGCTGCGCGTGGGCAGGCGCCAGCGCGCATCGTGGTGGCGGTGCCGTTGGCGCCGGTTGAAACGGTCGAGGCTATGCGCGGTGAAGTGGATGAGCTGGTGTGTCCGATCATGCCCGACTGGTTCACGTCGATCGGGCATTGGTACATGGATTTTTCCCAGACGTCGGATAAAGAGGTCATCGAACTGTTGCAGCGGGCGTGGCAGCGTGAGGGCTGAAATGGCCTTCGCTGGCAAGCCAGCTCCTACAAGTGGTCGCAAATCCGTGCGGCCAGTGGAATAAACAGCCGTTCTTTGCTTTAGTCCTCCTGTTGCTGGCTTGCGTGTGTTCGACACTTTCCCATGAGGGCGCCCCGGCCCGGAGTGTTCCATGAACCCTCGATTCCTGCGTTTCGTATCCCTGGTCGCCCTGCTTGCGCTGGGCGTTCCTGCGCAGGGTGGTGCAGTTGAATACTCGGATGTGAATGCCAAGGCCAGCACCATCAGGTTTACCTACAACCAGATGGGCACGCGGGCCTTTGGCACGTTCAAGGAATTCGTCGGGGACCTTGATTTCGATACCGCCCACCCCGAGGCAGCCCGTGCCAACCTGACCATCGACCTGACCAGCATCGACGCCGGTAGTGACGACGCCAATACCGAGCTGCAAAAGCCTGCCTGGTTCGACACCGAGCGCTATCCGCAGGCCTCCTTCGAATCGACGCGGGTCAAGGACCTCGCCAATGACCGTTACCTGATTACCGGCAACCTGACGCTGCGGGGCCTGACACGCAAGGTGGATGTGCCGGTCCTGCTCAAGGCCGAGGGCGGTGTCGGGATCTTCGTCGGCGAGCTGACTCTCAAGCGCAACGACTTCAAGATCGGCGAGGGGGAGTGGGCCGACAGCTTTGTTTCCAACGACATCAATATCCAGTTTCGCATGGTCGCGCCACAGCGCTAGCGAACCTGGGTAGTGAACAGTGACGGGAGATGAATATGCCAAAGAAAATCATCGTCGCATTCGACGGCACCTGGAACCTGCCTGATCAGGCGCCGGAGATCGATGGCGACGCCAGCACCAACGTGGTCAAGCTGCATGATGCGATACTCCCCAGCCACAAGGACGGCACGCCGCAGAAGAAAATCTATGTCGCCGGCGTGGGCACCGACTGGTACGACAAACTCGAGGGTGGGGCCTTCGGGGTGGGGTTGTCGAAGAAAATCAAGGAAGGCTATGTCGCCCTGGCCAAGCTGTACGAGGAGGGCGACCAGGTGTTCATTTTCGGCTTCAGTCGCGGCGCCTATTCCGCGCGTAGCCTGGTGGGGCTGATCCGCAATGTCGGGTTGCTGACGAAAAAGCACATCGACCGCATCGATGAGGCCTACACCCTGTACCGCACCCGTGATTCGAGCGCGGATACGGAAAACGCGCAGTTCTTTCGCCAGAGTTACTCCCGGGAAATCGACATCCATTTCCTCGGTGTCTGGGACACGGTCGGCGCCCTGGGCGTGCCGTTCAAATCGGCGGAGTGGTTCAACCACAAGTACTATGAGTTTCACGACACCGAGCTCAGCGGGATTGTGCGTAATGCCTTCCATGCCGTGGCCATCGACGAGCATCGGGCCAATTACGAATGCACCTTATGGGACCCGATCGCCAAGCCCAATCAAGTGATGGAGCAGGTCTGGTTTTGCGGCGCGCATGCCAATGTGGGCGGCGGCTATGCCGATAACTCGCTGTCGGATATTCCTTTGCGCTGGATGGCGAACAAGGCGATGGAGTGCGGACTGGACCTGAATCCGAAAAAAATCCCCCGGCCGCCGAACGCGCTTCCGGAGATCACCGACTCCTATCAGGATTTCCTCGGGGGCACCTACCGACTGTTGAACGCGCGCTATTTCCGGCCGATCGGCAAGACATGTTTTGGCCAGGAATGCATCGATGACACCGTGCAGCAACGGGTGATCACGGTCAGCAATTATCGACCGAAAAATCACGTGGATGTCTATCTGGCGGGAACTTACAAACCCGTGAGCAAGATCTGTTGATGGCTGGGTTGCCTGGCGCCCGATCCACATGGTGTGGACCGGGCGCCAAGCGCTTCAGTGCGCCACTATCGGCACCGTCACCGTCTGCCCGAAGACCGAACGTATGGTCGCGGTCGGGCTCGGTGTCGGGCCGGCGCCGGTGGTACTCACCGACACCCTCCAGCGCGCTCCGGAGCCGGTTGGCGTGAGGATCGCGTTACCGAGGCTGAGCGGGCCGGCGGTGGTGGTGACGGTCACCGCCAGCGTGTTGCCCGTGCCCTTCGACGTGGTGCCGGCCAGGTCCCAGGTGTAGCGATTGTTGCTGCGCACCGTGACAGTCGCACTGGTCGCCACCAGCTCTTCGTTGACCGTCGGTGCCGGCGTCACCGCCACGGACACCGTTGCCGGTTCCGACACCGCGTTCTTCGCGTCGCTGGCCTGGTAGGTGAAGGCTGCGGTGAAGGGCGCGGTGATGCTGGCCGGTGGTGTGTAGATCACGCGCACTCCGTCGGTGCTGACCACGCCCTGGCCGGAGTCCGGTTGGCTCAGGCCCACCACTTTGAGCGGCAGGTTACCGTCCGGGTCGGTGTCGTTGGCCAACACGTTGATGGTCACCGGCTGGCCGTTGCTGCTGGCGGCACTGTCGGGGTTGGCGACTGGTTTCTGGTTCTGGTTTTCGTCATCGTCACCGTTACCATCACCGTTGCCCGGTGTACGGAACGTCGGCAGCGCTGCGGAGGCCACATAGGTGACACCGTCCCAGCCGGGCAGGGGCGTCGGCATCAACTGGAACTGCCCCGGATGCTCGATATCCCAGCGCAGCAGCATCGAGGTGTCCTCGTGCTGGGTGTTGTGGCAGTGCTCCATGTAGGTCCCGGCGAATTCGCGGAAGCGGATCGCCATTTCCACGTCCACCGAACTGTCGATGCCTTCGCCGATGCGATACACGTCCTTGCGCGCCCATTTTTCCCATTCCGGTGGCGCCTTGCCGTCGCGGCTGAGGATAATGCCTTCTTCGAAATGCACGTGCACCGGGTGGTTCCAGCCGTTGCCGCCGTTCTTGATTTTCCACACCTCCAGCGTACCGTCGCCGCTGTAGCCGCCATCGGTGGGGCCGGTTGACAATTGCGCGGCGGCACTGATGCGCCGAGCGTCCATGTCGTAGCCAAAACCGCCGTCGGTCTTGATCGTCCACGGCGCTTCATCGGTGCCGTCGGAGCGGCCGAAAATGAACTCGCGATGCCGCGCCACTTTTATTTTGGCAAGGTCGGTGGGGTTATCACGATCGAGGGTCAGCGGGATCATTTTCTTGCCCGCCGGCTTGCCCGGTTTGGCCGGCTCATAAGCGACCGGGTCCATGCTCAGGTCCTGGCCGGTGTAGGGCTGCACGATCATTTGCATGAACTTGCCCACCACCGGGTCTCCCTTGTCCCATTCCGGTCCTTTGCTGCCCTGCTTGATCACTGCCTTGTACTTCTCGGACAGCACGTCGGCCAGGCTCAGGCCGTTCTTTTCCGGACCCTTGCCGGTCTTGTGTTCCATCAGGTTGACGAAGTACAGCTTGTCGCCGGTCTTGATCCCGTTTTTCGCGAAGTTGACGATGATGTCGAAGCGCTCGGCGATGCCCTGGGTCGGCAGGATGCCGTTGTGGTTCTGTTTATCGCCATCACCGTCCAGGTCCATGCTGCCGTCGAACGGCACGGCGTGTTCCATGATGTTGCCGTCGTTGCCGATCAGGTGGAACGGCACCCGGCTGTAGGACACCCCGGAACCGGAAGGCCCTGGGAACTCACCACCGCTGCCGGCGATTTCACGCACCAGGGCGATGCGGAAGTAGCGCGACACCGAGCCGTTGAGAATGCGGAAGCGGTAACTGCGTGCGCGCACTTTCAGGCGGGGCTCGTACTGCCAGTTGACCAGGATCTGATCGCCGAGGAAGCCGTCGGTGTTGAACGGGTTGAACCACAGTTGGCCATTGGCGTCCCAGGCCTTGTCGGCGACCACCAGGTTGACGTCGTAGTCGCGGTTGCCCCAAGGCATGGCCGAGCCGCTGGGCAGGCGCAGGTTGACGCCGTCTTCGATCGCCTCGTTACCCCGGTCCAGGGCGCTGTAGTAGTTCATCATCACCGCGTTGCCCTTGTAGACGTTCTGCGCGGTGAAATCGAGCATGTGGTCGTGGAACCAGTGGGTGCTCATGGTTTCGCGCCAGTCGCCACGAATCTTGATCGTGCCGTTTTCGCAGGTCTTGAGACCGGGGCTGGCGTCGTTGACGAACAGCTTCTCACCCGGTGCGCATGGGAACGCCGCGCGCGGGTCTTCAGCCTTGGTGTTGATGGTGTCGTAACCGGCCAACTGCAGCGGCCAGCGATAGTCGTAGTACTGCCCCGGAAAGAAAAACGCGTTGGTGTAGCCGTCGCTTTCGGCCGGGGAGTGGCCGTTGTGCTCGTGGGTGCTGATGGTGTGCAGGCCGAACCCCATGTTGGCCGCAGGGTCGATCGGCAAGGCATTGTAGTGTCGCATCAGCACCGGCTGGCCATAGCGGACCATCAGCAGTTTGGCCGGGAAGGTACCGTCGAAGGTCCACAGCGCATTGTGATTTTGCAGCGGGAAATTCGGGTGGAAGCGGGTGTCGATGCCTTTGGTCGTACCGGTCGTGGTGGGGATGTCCGAGGTCTGGTAGTAGAGGCCGCCGGGGCCGAACTCACCGACGGCGTAGTTGTGCAATTGCCGGCGATCGCGCATGCCGGTGTTGATCCGCGCGCCGACTTGCACGGTCTTGTACGCAACCTGCGGGTAGAACTCGTTCCAGCGCTGGTGCGACCAGCCTTTTCCCGGTGGCCGCCCCTCGGCCGGCGAACCCACGGGTTGGCGGTTGAGGAAGGCTTCGATCTGCGCCTTCCACGGGTTGCGGTCCAGCACATTGGAGAACTGCGACGGAAATGGGAACAGGCCGGGCTGGCGCATGAACGCATCCAGCGCCGAACCCGACGGGGCGCTGCGTGCAATGCTGTTGGGGTCCTGGGCCGGCGCCGGGCCGACAGTGGGTACGGGAAAGGTCAGGGGTGGTGCAGGGATCGTCGGGTCGAGTTTTTCCGTGCCGAATTCTTCGAACAACAGCAATTGTTGGGTGAACGGTTGAGCGCCGTACAAGGGGCTGGGTTTGCCGTTGGTGGGGTAATTGAACGAGGTCTGCAAACTCGGCGGCAGCACGTTGTCGGCACGCGGGGTATTGCGGTCGCCATACGCGCCGTTGGGCAGGGCCAATGCACCCTGGTTAGTCTCGGGCATGGCTTTCAGGGCTTCGAGCGCTGCGGCGGCGGCGACCGGATCGGCTGGCGGATTATAGTAGGCTGAGGGGTCGGTCGGTGGCGGTTGGCTTTCATCGTCGAGCGGGGCCGCGCTGACGGTGGCGAGGCTGGCGCTGATCAGCATCAGGGAGGCCACACTCGACCTCCGTAAGTAGCTCAAGGAACGAAATGCGGGTGGTGCATTTTTCATTTGGTTTCCCCTTACGCATGCCAAATTGGCGAAACCCACGTCCCCGAGTGGGGGACGACTGCTGCGGTGAAAGGGCTGGTGCAACAGACGGGCCATGTCAAAAGTGGGAAAAAAATTTGTGATTAATTAGTAAGTTGTTTCTGAGTGTTTCAGGGCTGTGTCAGTGGGTGGTGGGGGAAATTCCGCATAAGCGGGGAAAACGTTCTTATTTCATTGGGTTACTTTCACCAATGACAGGTTGGCTTGCGAAAACGTGTCGGCACGGGAGGAAATGAGAGTCATTATTAAATAAAATTGTGTGGGGCTTTCTCCATGTCCTCTGTCGATCTCTCGCTGCAACAGGCCGTGCATACGCGTTAAAAGGACCAGCGCCCATGCCAAACGCCGTGATGTGCTCAAAGTCCTGTCGATTCTGCTGATGGCGGGCGGAGCCTGGGAACGATCACAAGCAAGTAACCCGCTCCGGCACGCTATGATAGGCAGTCGCGTCCATTTCCCGGAGTCAATCCCCGCAATGCCCCAGATCACCCACTACAAAACCCCGTGCCCTGAGTCGGTCAACAGTCAGATCCTGCAGATGGTGGTCGACAACCTGACCGACATCAGCATGGTCGCCATCGCGCCGAGCAACCTGCTGTACAACGTCTACCAGTACGCGATCGGCTACGAGGTGCACCTGTACCTGGAGGCCTTGAACGGGGCGAAAGGGATTGAGGTGGAGTTGATCGTCGCCACGGATCTGGACGATCCGGACAAGGTCGCAGGTTTCCTGTTGTACCTGCCGGTCAAGGACGATCCAGACGCGTGCAGCGTGGCCTATATGGCCGTGGATGCCGGTCATCGGCGACAAGGGATTGCGCGCAGGATGCTGCGCGAGATGGTCGGCCGTTACCCGCATGCCGAACTGGCGTGCTCGGTGGCCAAGGTGCCGTACTTTGAATCGATGGGTTTCCAGGTGGTGGGCGCGCGTGCCACCCAGGTGCTGATGAACACCCGCGATCACGGCAGCGACGGCTTGAGGGCGCTGCTGGATGTGGCGCCCATCTATGGCTCGCTGGAGGTGCGGCAGATTCATACCTACCTGCTGCAAAAGCACGGCAAGCGGGCGATGCTCGATGCGGAAAAACAACGTGACCGGCACCTGGACCAGCTGACGCGCAAGGCCAGCGAGTTTGTCCAGGAACGATTGGAAAAACGCGGTTAAATTGTAGGAGTGAGCCTGCTCGCGATGGCGCCAGGTCAGTCAACAATGATGTTGAATGTAATACCGCCATCGCGAGTAGGCTCAGTCCTACAGGGGATTTTGGGTTGGGTTGTAGAAAGCACAAAGCCCGGCCAGGTGCCGGGCTTTCAGTGTCTGGTTTTCGCGCGGTTAAAAAAGAGCCTCAAAGCTCTTTGATGGGGAGAAGTGGAGCCATTGAGGCTCAAGATGCGCATGAAGCAGGCGGTGAGCTTGATAGGGGTTCAATGCACTCACCACCTACGCAACGGCTTGGACAAGCAAGCGGCTGCGCAACTCCATCGTAGGAAGATGGGGGGACGGTCTCAAGTACCGCTAGTCGAATCCCCCCACAAGTGTCAGCTTCTGCGATTGCGCTCCCCGGGCCAACCGGCCTGGTTCAGGGCCTCCAGCAGCGTTTCGGCATCCAGCCCCGGCACCGCGTGGCCGTTACCTTCCGTCGTTTCGGCGGCGAGCAAGGCGTTGATGATGGCTTCTTCAACGGCCTCGGTGGCCGCCAGGAACAATTCGCTGATGTGATCGTTATTGACCATGCTCAGGTTGTCGCAGGTCGGCGCTTTTTTGCTCTCGTAAGCGGCCGGTGGTACATGCTGGTTACCGGTGGCGAAAGCGATGAAGATGTCGCCGCTGTGGTCTTCATTGCCGCCGCCGGTGCGGGCCAGTCCGAGGCTGGCGCGCTGGGCCAGGCGCGTGCATTGGTGTGGCAGCAAAGGCGCATCGGTGGCCAGGCACACCACGATCGAACCCATGCCCGGGTGCGGCAGTGAAGCCTTGAGAAACGG
Organism: Pseudomonas sp. SbOxS1; assembly: GCF_013416725.1. Classification (NCBI taxonomy): domain Bacteria; kingdom Pseudomonadati; phylum Pseudomonadota; class Gammaproteobacteria; order Pseudomonadales; family Pseudomonadaceae; genus Pseudomonas; species Pseudomonas sp. SbOxS1. The sequence continues at coordinate 54,334 of NZ_JAAVXC010000045.1, read as the reverse complement.
TGAGTCGACCTGCAGCATGTAGCGCCCGACCGGGTAACCATCGACGCGCAACTCATTGCGGATGCCATGGTTGGCCTGGACAATCGCGCCAACCGTCCAGCCGCCCTGGGCACTGTTCAAGCGTCGCGAAGCGGTGCCGATGCCGCCCTTGAACTCGTGACAGATCATGCCGCTGCCGCCGCCGACATTGCCTTCGGCTACCGGGCCGCCTACTGCCGAGCGCAGGGCTTGGGCGACATGTTCTGGCTTCACATGGAAGCCGTTGATGTCATTGAGCAAGCCGTCGAAGGTCTCCAGCACCACCGGCATGTTCCAGTAGAGCCGGCCGTCGTCCGGTTGCTGCTCACGGTCCTGCACGATCAACGCATCGCGCACCACGCCCAGGCTGTGGGTGTTGGTGAAGGCGATCGGGCTGGTCAACAGGCCGGCTTCGCGAATCCACTCAAGGCCCGTGGCATCGCCGTTGCCATTGAGCACATGGACTCCGGCAAAACAGGGTTGCTGGCTGGTGGAACCGGCACGGGGTTCGATCACGGTCACCCCGGTGAGGATATCGCGACCCTTGGCGGTGCGACCGCGCACATCGCTGTGGCCGACCCGCACGCCGGGTACATCGGTGATGGCATTGAGGGGGCCGGGTTGCAGTTGGCCTAATTGGATGTTGAGATCGCGGGCACGTGGTTTCATGGGGTCTCTCGTCTTCATATTCGTGGTGGAAAAATGCTTTTGTGAGCACCGCATCCCCTGTAGGAGTGAGCCTGTGTGGCGAGGGGATTTATCCCCGTTCGGCTGCGAAGCAGTCGCAAAGCCATACAACTCGGTGTGCCTGAAGGAATGCTGGGGCCGCTTCGCGACCCAACGGGGATAAATCCCCTCGCCACACAGGCTCGCTCCCACAAGTGGGAGAGGTGGGCCTATTGACCGTTCTTGACCTTGCTCCAGATCCGCGTACGCACACGCTCGGTGGCCGGCGGCAAGGGTTGCAGGGTGAACAGCGTGGCCAGGGCCTCGGCTGATGGGTAAACCGCAGGGTTGGTGCGTGTCGCCTCGGCCACCAGCGCGGTCGCATTGCGGTTGCCGTTGGGGTAGTTGAGGTGATTGCTGACCGGGGCGATGACCTCCGCGCGCATCAGGTAGTCGATGAAGGCCAGACCCTGTTGCGGATGCGGTGCGTCCTTGAGTAATACCAGCGTGTCGAACCACACCGGTGCGCCTTCCTTGGGTAAGCTGTAGGCGATCTTCACGCCATTGCCGGCCTGCTCCGCGGTGGCCTTGGCTTCGAGCATCGCGCCGGACCAACCCACGGCGACGCAGATGTTGCCGTTGGACAGGTCACTGATGAACTTCGACGAATTGAAGTAGGCGATATGCGGACGCAGCTTGAGCAGCAGCGCTTCGGCCTTCCTGTAATCCTCGGGATTGGTGCTGTTGGGCGGCAGGCCCAGGTAGTGCAAGGCGACCGGCAGCATTTCCGCGGGCGAGTCGAGCATCGCCACGCCGCATTCGCCGAGTTTGGCCAGGTTCTCTTCCTTGAACACCAGGTCCCAGGAATCCACCGGCGCCTTGTCGCCCAGGACGGCACGCACTTTGTCCAGGTTGTAGCCAATGCCGTTGGTGCCCCACAGGTACGGCACGGCGTACTGGTTGCCCGGATCGTTGCTGGCCAGTTTCGCCAGCAGGTCGGTGTCCATGTTCTTGAAGTCAGGCATCTGCGCGTGGGGCAGCGGGGCTAGGGCGCCTGCCTTGATCAGGGTCGGCAAACTGAAGTTGCTGGCCACCACCACGTCGTAGCCGCTGCGGCTGGTCAGCAGTTTGCCTTCGAGGACTTCGGCACTGTCGAAGGTGTCGTAGACCGGCTGGATTCCGGTGTCCCGCTTGAAGTCATGCAGGGTGGTGGGGCCGATGTAGTCATACCAGTTGTACACGTGCACGGTCGGGCCATCGGCGGCAACCGCTGACAGCGAGGCCACCAGACAGGCGCCCAGCCCCAGATTGAAATACGAGCGGTGACCACTCATGATGCGGCACTCCTGGCCTGCTGCAGGCCGGTGATGATCAGGAGTGTGCAGCGTATCGAGCGGAGTGGCGGTTACCCATTCCCATCATGGGTTACTCAAAAGGGGTAGTGCGTGGACGCGTTGTTGAAAGAGTTGCCGCTGCACCAGGGATTGGCGCGGGTTTTTGGCGTGCTGGGCCAGGACGGGTTCTGGCGTGCGCTGGTGGATACCCTGCGCTTGCTGGTGCCGCTGGACAACGCCCTGGTCGCGGTGATGCGACCGGGACGGGTGCCGCGCCTGCTGATCGATTTCGACGCCACAGGCAACGGCGATGAGCATGAAGAACTGGCGGACTACCGCGCCGGCATGTACCTGCTCGACCCGTTTTACCTGGCCGTTTGCGCCGGTATCGCCGATGGCTTGCACAGCCTCGATTCAGTGGCCCCCGATCAGTTCCAGCAAAGCGAGTACTACCTGAGCTACTTTCGCACGGTGGTGGGCGGGGACGAGTTGCAGTTCATGGTCAACGTCGACGGCGCGGTCCTCGGCTTGTCCCTGGGACGCGCGACACGCTTCACGCTGCAAGAGCAGGGCAGCTTGCTGTGCGTGCGCGACTGGGTGCTGGCGGCGATGCGTCGGCACCTGCAATTGCTACCGCCAGAAGGCCCGGTTGTAGAAGCGGTAGCCGGGGACCTGGCGACCTTGCTCGATCGCTTCGATGCTCGCCTGTCGGTGCGCGAAATCGAAACCGCGCGCCTGATCCTCCAGGGCTTCTCCAGCAAGGCCATCGCCCAGCAGATGGGCATTTCCCCGGAGACGGTGAAGGTGCATCGGCGCAACCTGTATCACAAGCTCAACGTGAACGGGCATGGCGAGTTGTTTGCGCTGGTGCTCAATCCGCCAGGCTAAACACCAACGCCTTCAACCCACACTCCACATCGGCATCCGGGAACTCCGGCGGATTGTCCAGTCGCCGTTCAAAGCGCAGGCTCGGCGCTTCGCGGGTCACACCGTCGATGAGGAAGTCCGCACCGAAGGCCGGGTCGTTCATGCAGGCCAGCACCGTGCCTTGGGGGGCGAGCAGTTCCGGCAGGCGACGCAGCACCCGTTGGTAGTCCTTGGTCAGCAGGAAACTGCCTTTCTGGAAGGACGGCGGGTCGATGATCACCAGGTCGTAAGGGCCCTTGCCGATGACTTTGCCCCAGGACTTGAACAGGTCGTGGCCGAGAAAGGTCACCTTGCCCAGGTCATGCCCGTTGAGCCGGTGATTGTCGCGGCCACGGCTCAGGGCCGGGCTGGACATGTCCAGGTTGACTACATGGGTCGCGCCGCCTTCGATGGCCGCCACCGAGAAGCCGCAGGTGTAGGCGAACAGGTTCAATACGCGTTTGCCCAGGGCATTGGCCCGCACCCAGTCGCGGCCGTAGCGCATGTCGAGGAACAGCCCGGTGTTCTGTTTGCGCCCCAAGTCCACTCGATACTTCAGGCCGCCCTCGGTGATGGTCATTTCCTCGATGACGTCCCCCAGTAGCCATTCGGTGGTGCTTTGCAGCAGGTAGCGGTGTTGCAGCAGCAAGGTATGCGCGCCCGACTGCGCCCATGCCGGTGACTGCGTGAGCTCCAGCAACAGCTGCTTCAAGGCGTCCAGTTGCGCCGCTTCCGGCTCCTTGAACAGCGCCACCAGCACCACGCCCTGCAACCAGTCGACGGTCAGTTGTTCAAGCCCAGGCCAGCAACGGCCGCGGCCGTGGAACAGGCGGCGGGTTTCGGCGGGAGGGGTTGTCAGTGCCGCCAGCAAGTGGTCGTGAAGAGTGGAGAGGGCGTCTGCGTTCATGGGTCTGGATCGGCAATTTGCGGGGGCGGCATTTAACCATAGATGCGGGTCGGGTGGACGACACAAAACCCTGTAGGAGCGAGCCTGCTCGCGATAGCGGTGTGCCTGCCAACAGTTGCATCGCCTGACACGACGCAATCGCGAGCAGGCTCACTCCCACAGAGTTATCACGTTTAATTTAACTTTACGTGAGGATTTGGCGATCTTCCGGCTCCCATACTTGGCTCCAACGAACCACAACCGGGAGCCGGACATGTCGCAGTCAACTGCTTCACCCAAGGCCAGCCATCCACGCTGGCTGCGGCTCACCCACTGGCTGAACGCCCTGGCGGTGCTGGTGATGGTCACCAGTGGCTGGCGCATCTACAACGCCTCGCCGCTCTACGATTTCAGCTTTCCCAAGTCGATCACCCTGGGTGGCTGGCTGGGCGGCGCCTTGCAATGGCACTTCGCGGCGATGTGGTTTCTCGTGCTCAACGGTCTCGTTTATCTGCTCATCAACCTGGTCAGTGGCCGCCTGAAGCGACGTTTCTTCCCGGTTTCCCCCAAGGGTGTTCTGCAGGACCTGTGGGCCGCGCTGCGGGGCCGGTTGGCGCATGCCGACCTGAGTCACTACAACCAGGTGCAGCGTGTGGCGTACCTGTTCGTGATGGTCGATATCACACTGCTGGTGATCTCCGGGCTGGTGCTGTGGAAGTCGGTGCAGTTCCCGCTGTTGCGTGAATTGCTCTGGGGCTACGAAGGTGCGCGCCATGTGCACTTCGTCGCGATGGCGCTGTTGGTGGCATTCGTCGCAGTGCACCTGGTGATGGTGGCACTGGTTCCCAAAACACTGCTGGCCATGATTGTCGGTCGCAAGGAGCCCGTATGAAAAAGCGCATTCAAGACTCCGGGCTGGACGAGTCCTCCATCCTGACCGACGCCCGGAAAATCCTCGCCCCGCAGATTGAAGACCGCTCGCGCCGCGCGTTCCTGCTGCGTGGCCTGACACTCGGCGGCGTGGCCATGTTGTCCGGTTGCAACCTCACCGACAACGACAGCGTCGAGACCGCGTTGTCGTCCATGTCACGCTTCAATGACCGAGTGCAAGGCTGGCTGTTCAACCCCAATGCCATGGCACCGACCTATCCGGCGTCGATGATCACCCGGCCATTCCCGTTCAATGCCTTCTACGGCATCGACGAGGCGCCGACGGTGGAGGAAGAGAGCTACCGGCTGGAAGTCACCGGCCTGGTGGCGGACAAACGCAATTGGCGCCTCGAAGAGCTGCGCGCCATGGCGCAAACCGAGCAGATCACCCGGCATATCTGCGTCGAAGGCTGGAGCGCGATCGGTCGTTGGGGCGGTGTGCGCTTCAGCGATTTCCTCAAGCGGGTCGGGGCCGATACCGACGCCAAGTATGTCGGCTTCAAGTGCGCCGACGATTACTACACCAGCATCGACATGGCCACCGCACTGCATGCGCAAACCCTGTTGACGCTGACCTATGACGGCGCCGTGCTGCCGCGCGAATACGGCTTCCCGATGAAGCTGCGCATGCCCACCAAGCTCGGCTACAAGAACCCCAAGCATATCCAGGCGATTTTCGTCAGCAACACCTACAGCGGCGGCTACTGGGAAGACCAGGGCTACAACTGGTTCGGCGGCAGCTGACAAAACCCCGGCAAATCCCCTCGTCCACACCCCATGCATCAAGGAGTTTCATCATGAAAAAGTTGACCACCGTTGTTCTGTCCATGTGCCTGGCCGTCGGCGCTGCCAGTGTTTTTGCTGGCGATACGATGAGCAAGGACAGCATGAGCAAGGATTCGATGTCCAAGGACGCCATGCACAAAGACACCACGAAAAAGGACGCCATGGCCAAGGACGCGATGAGCAAGGACAGCATGTCCAAGGATGCAATGAGCAAGGACGGCATGAAGAAAGACGCCATGTCCAAGGACGCGGTAAAAAAGGACGCTATGTCGCAGTAACGACGAGCGACCCAATACCTGTAGGAGCGAGCCTGCTCGCGATGACGTAGTCTCAGTCGCTATTAATGTTGACTGACCTGCCGCCATCGCGAGCAGGCTCGCTCCCACAGTTTTTTGCATTGCGCAGTGGGTATGATTTCAAGTCATAGCCCCATGACATTTAATGGTTACAGGCCCGCCAGCCCCCAGTGTTAAAAAATCGCAAACCAGCTCATCAACAACAAAAAAGAGCGTTTGCAACCATGACTCATCATCAATGCCGCGTCTTCGCCAGCAACCTGCTGCGCTCTTCGAATCCTGACATCTGCCACGCAATCCCCACGGTTTGCGTGCACCTCTGATCACCCCAAATCCCTGACCCCAAATCCCTGAAGAGCAACGACCCATGAAAGAACTCGACCTGTACATCGGTGAAGGTTTCGAAGGCCCTGGCGTGAACGCCGCGCACATCAACATCCTGATCGGTCCGCGCAACGGCCCGGCTGGCCAGGCGTTCGCCAATAGCCTGGCATCGCCAAGCCAGGGCCATTGCCCGTTCATGGTGATCGCCCAGCCGAACATTCCGGTCAAGCCGATGACCCTGTATGTGAACAAGGCAGCGATCAGCAGCGAACTGCACGGCAACGCCACCTGGGGTGCGTCCCAGGCCGGTATCGCCAAGGCGGTTCTTGAAGCGTTGCTGGACGGCACCCTGCCGCCGGAAGCTGAAGACGAGTGGGCCATCGTCACCGCCAACTGGGTCAACCCGGCCTGCGACGACCTCGATGCGGTGTACCTGAACAACTACAACGCCTGCCGCACCGCGATTCGCGCCGCCCTGACCGGCAAGCCGGAAACCGCACAGCTCAAAGATGTGGTCAACCACATCAGCAACCCTTTCTACACGCCAAAAGCCTGAGGTCCGCGCCATGCAATACATTCGTTTGGGCAACTCCGGCCTGCAAGTCTCCCGCCTGTGCCTGGGCACCATGAACATGGGTACCCCGGACTGGAAACCGTGGATCTTCGATGAGAAGAAAAGCGAGCCAATCGTCAAGCATGCGCTGGACAACGGGGTGAACTTCATCGACCTGGCGGACTTCTATTCGGCCGGTGTCGGCGAAGAAGTGGTGGGGCGCATCGTCAAGCGCCTGGCCCGTCGCGAAGACCTGGTGATCACCACCAAGGTCGGCTACGGCACCCGCACCGGGATCAACGCCAGCGGCCATTCGCGCAAGCACATCATGGACAGCATCGATGCGTCGCTCAAACGCCTGGACATGGATTACGTCGACGTCTTCATGCTGCATTACTTCGACGTGAACACACCGGTCGAAGAAACCATGAGTGCCATGAACGACATCGTGCGCTCCGGCAAGGCGCGCTACATCGGTGTGTCGACCATGCTCACCGGGCAACTGGCGAAAATCCTCATGGCTTGCGAGCGTAATGGCTGGGTCAAGCCGATCAACATGCAGCTGCAACTGAACTGCGCCTACCGCGAAGAAGAGCGCGAGATGATCCCGTTCTGTCGCGACCAGGGCCTGGGCGTTTCGGTGTTCAGCCCGCTGGCCCGTGGTTTGTTGACCGGCGACGTGCAGTCGACCCGCAACCAGACCGACTTCTTCACCCAGCAGATGTACAGCGACGAGGCCTCGTTCGAGATCGCCCGTTCGGTACAGCGTGTGGCCCGTGCCCGTGGCGTATCCAACGCGCAGATCGCCCAGGCCTGGGTGGCCAACCATCCGGGCGTGGATTGCATGCTGGTGGGCGCCGACACCACCGAGCAGTTCGACAGCGCCCTGGCGGCCCTGGAGACCAGGCTCGATGCCGAAGAACTGCATGAGCTGGAACGCAACTACACGCCATGCGACGTGATCAACGATTACACCGCTGGCAAACGTATCCTGCGTTCGGCCCGTCCGGGTTCGGAGCGCTTCACCCTGACCGAGGCTGTGGCATGAGCGCGTTGATTCGTCACGGCAACTTCATCGGTGGGCAATGGTCCAGCGGTGGTCCGACCTACCCGGTGCTGAACCCTGCCACTGGCGAACTGATCGCCGACGTGCAAAAGGCCGGTGCCGAAGAAACCAACCTGGCCATCGACGCCGCCAACCGCGCGTTGCCGGCCTGGCGCAAGCTCACGGCCAAGGAGCGCAGCCAACGCATCAAGCGCTGGGGCGAGTTGATGCTGGGCAACCAGAAGGATCTGGCCACCCTGCTCAGCCGTGAGCAAGGCAAGCCGCTGGCCGAGGCCATGGGCGAAGTGGTGTACGCCGCAAGCTTCCTGGAGTGGTTTGCTGAAGAGGCCAAGCGCGCTTACGGCGATGTGATTCCGAGCCACAAGGCTGATGCGCGCATAGTCGTGGTCAAGGAAGCCATTGGTGTGGTCGCCGCGATCACCCCTTGGAACTTCCCGCTGGCCATGGTCACGCGAAAGGTTGGGCCGGCACTGGCGGCGGGCTGCACGATGATTCTCAAGCCGTCGGAAGAAACCCCGTTGTCAGCGTTCGCCCTGGCGGTGCTGGCCGAGCAGGCGGGCATTCCGGCCGGCGTGTTCAACGTGGTGTCTGGCGATGCGGTGGCGATTGGCGGGGCGCTGCAAGCTTCCGGCATCGTGCGCAAGCTGTCGTTCACCGGTTCCACCCGCACCGGCAAATTGCTGATGCGCCAAGCTGCCGACACCCTGAAAAAGGTCTCGCTGGAACTGGGTGGCAACGCGCCGTTCATTGTCTTCGACGATGCAGATATCGATGCGGCGGTGAAGGGCGCGATGGCCTCGAAATTCCGCAACACCGGGCAAACCTGTGTCTGCGTGAATCGCTTCTTCATCCAGGAAGGCGTGTACGAAGCCTTCACCGGCAGGCTCGCCGAAGCCGTTGCGGCGATGCGCGTGGGCAATGCCCTGGAAGGGGAAACCGAGCAAGGTCCGCTGATCAACGCGGCAGCGCTGGCCAAGGTAGAGCTGCATGTCGGCGATGCCCTGGAGAAAGGCGCCAAGCTGTTGTGCGGCGGTCGTCGTCACGCCCTGGGTGGCACGTTTTTCGAGCCGACCATCCTCACCGAAGCGAGCAGCGACATGCTGATTGCCCAGGACGAAACCTTCGGCCCTGTGGCCGCGTGCTTTCGCTTCACGGACGAGGCCGAAGTGTTGCAGCGGGCCAACGACACGCCATACGGCTTGTCCGCCTACTTCTACAGCCGTGACATCGGCCGCGTGTGGCGCATGGCCGAAGGTCTGGAAGCCGGCATGGTCGGCATCAACGAAGGGATCATTTCCACGGAAGTGGCGCCGTTCGGTGGCATCAAGGAATCGGGTCTGGGTCGCGAGGGCTCGAAGTACGGCCTGGATGACTACCTGGAAATCAAATACCTGTTGATGGGTGGCCTCTAACTTCACCCAAATCCCCTGTGGGAGCGAGCCTATGTGGTGAGGGGATTTAGCGAAGCGTCGCACCGTCCCGTTCGGCTGCGAAGCAGTCGCAAAACCATTACATGCGGTGTACCTGATACACCGCGTTTTTTGATTTCGGGGCCGCTTCGCAGCCCAGCGGGGATAAATCCCCTCGCCACACAAGCCCGCACACAGCAAAACGATCGGTTTCATTTCTCCGTCAATAACAACAATTGGAGACTTACATGTCCGCACAACCGGTAAAAATCGACGACCTGCCCATCGGGCGCTTCCACATCAAGATCGCTGGCCTGACCTTTGGCGCGCATTTCACCGACGGCTACATTCTCGGCCTGATCGGCATCGCGTTCACGCTGCTCAGCCCGCAGATGCAACTGGACGCTTTCTGGCAAGGCCTGATCGGCGCCTCGGCGTTGATTGGCCTGTTTCTCGGCAGCCTGTTTTTCGGCTGGATTTCCGACAAGGTCGGCCGCCAGAAAATCTTCCTGGTCAGCTTCGTGCTGATCACCATTGCTTCCGTGATGCAGTTCTACGTCGAGTCGGCTATGGCGCTGTTTCTGTGCCGGGTGCTGATCGGTATCGGCCTGGGCGGTGATTTCAGTGTCGGCCACGCCATGCTCGCCGAGTTTGCGCCGAAGAAGCACCGGGGTGTGTTGCTTGGTTCTTTCAGCGTGATCTGGACCTTCGGCTATGTGGCGGCGACCTTCGTCGGCACTGCCATGCTCAGTCTCGGTGACGATGCCTGGCGCTGGATGCTGGCGTCCTCGGCGATCCCGGCGGCGCTGATCCTGATCGCTCGCATCGGCACGCCGGAATCGCCGCGCTGGCTGGTCAATCAGGGACGCATTGCCGAAGCGCGGGCGATCGTGAAAAAACACCTGGGCGCCAACGTCGAGCTGGATGAAACCCGGTCCACCGAAACCCGCTCCGGCTATGCGGTGCTGTTCAGCCGTGAATACCGCAAACGCACGGCGTTCAACTGCCTGTTCTTCGTCTGCATCGTCATGCCGTATTTCGCCATCTACACCTTCCTGCCGTCGATCCTGCAGAAAATGGGCCTGGCAGAAGGTTTCGGTACCGAGCTGATGCTGAACATGTTGCTGATCCTCGGGGCGCTGATCGGTATCTGGTGCACGATCAAGTTCACGCGTCGCGGGTTCCTGATCAACTCGTTCATCATTCTTGCGGTCGCCCTGTTCCTGTTGGCCGTGTTGCCGGGTAGCGCGGCGTGGCTGATGGTACTGGTGTTCGGGCTGTTCACCCTGGTGCTGTCGGCGGTGAGCAACCTGGTGGGCGTATTCCCGGCCGAGAGCTTTCCGACCGAGGTGCGCGCCAGCGGGATCGGCTTGGCCACGGCCGTCAGTCGCCTGGGCTCCGCGGTGAGCACCTTCCTGTTGCCAGTGAGTGTGGCGGGGATTGGCTTGAGCCCGACCATGGGCATTCTCGCCGCGATCCTGGCGATAGGGGCATGGCTGTCCTGGGCCTGGGCGCCGGAAACCAAATCCCTGACCTTGAGCCAGGCGTGCAAGGCGCAAAGTCTGGTGGAGGAGGGTGTGCCTGTAGCCGTTAAGGTAGCGACACCGGTCTAAAAATCTACACCGGCCCAATGTAGGAGTGAGCCTGCTCGCGATGACGGAGTGTCAGACACATGAATGTTGAATGTGCCGACGCTATCGCGAGCAGGCTCACTCCTACAAGGGGGCTCTGGTGTGTCAGGGATTGCTGACCAGTTCCAACCACTCGGTAAACAACCGCACCTTCGACAATCCCCATTTGTCATTCGCCACATCCAGCCAGTAGCCATACGGCCCGATCACTTCCACGGGGGTGATCGGCACCAGGCTGCCATTGGCCAGTTCCTTTTCGATCATCTGCCGGTCGATTACCGCCAGGCCGCCACCGGCCAGGGCCGTATGGATGACCTGGTCCAGCGTGCTGAATTCCAGGCCCTGTCCGGCATCGACATCTTCGCGGCCCATCGCCGCCAGCCAGTTCTCCCAGACCTTCAGGCGCTTGCCGTTGTGCAGGATGTGCAGCAATGGAAACCGCTGCAGGTCGGGCGGTCGATCGTCGATGAACAGCTCCGGGCTGGCCACGGCGATATGCCGCTCCATCACCAGCAACTGGCTATGGCAATGCGTGGCGGCTTCGAGCCCGAAGCGGATGTGACAGTCGGTTTCCGCGAGGTTGTCGTGAGTGGCCTGGTTGGTCACGCTCAGGCTGATATCAGGGTAGCGTTGGCAGAACACCCGTAGATGCGCCGACAGCCAGCGCGTTGCCCAGGTGGGTGGTGCGACGATGCGCAGGCGCTGACGCAAGTTGGGGATGCGCACGGCCTGCAGCGCGCGTTCGATCTGGTCGAAGGCGTCGCTCAGGTGCGGGGAGAGGGCGGTGCCGGCTTCAGTCATCGACAAGCCTTGGGGCGTGCGGATGAACAGCGCCACGCCGAGGTAGTCTTCGAGCTGCTTGATCTGGCGGCTCACTGCGCCCTGGGTGACGTTCAGCCCCAAGGCTGCCTGGCTGAAACTGCGATGCCGCGCGACCTCTTCGAAGACGCGCAGCATGTTGAGCGAGGGCAGTTGGCGCATGGGAGGGGGCTCATTTTTTGATGTTGTTTTGTAGCGTCTATCTGACTATTGGCAATGAGCCGATGCAAGTGTTGTTTGGGCTGACGCCTTCGCTGGCAAGCCAGCTCCTACAGTGAAGCGCGCAAATCCCTGTAGGAGCTGGCTTGCCAGCGAAGGCGTCCTCCGGAGCGCTAAAAATTCTCGATCAGAAGTAATAACCAATATTCATGTACAACTGGTTTTCCCAATGATCCGTCCCGCCCGCCCCCAGGCTCTGGGTGTAACTGCTGCCACCAATGTACGGATCGTTCCTGCCGAATATCCATTCGGTGGCGACCCACAGTTTGCTCAGGGAGAACGATGTCCCGAGGATCACCCGCTCCGAGGTCTTGAACGCGCTGGCGGATTTGTCGAAAGCGCTGTAGTTGGCGTAGAGCTTGACCCCGCTGACCTGGTCGAACAGGTACTTGCCGGCCACGTCGTAGCTGAGGTCCGCCACATACAGATTGCCGCGGCTGGCGACGTTGTAGGTGCCGTCGTAACCACCGAGGGTCACCAGTTCGTCGGTGCCCGGGTTGCGCGGTGACATCTGCTGGCGGGCCGCTTGCAATTGCACGCCCCACGGGCCGTTCTTGCCCAGGTAGTGCACCGCCACTGCGTTACGACGGCCGTCGTTGTCGGTGTCCCTGTTCTCCAGGGACGAGGTCAGGCCGGAGAGGCCGACTTCGGATTTCCATGGCCCCAGGTCCAGGGCCTTGGCGACGCGCAGCACCACCATGTGGCGCTCCTGGTTGTCGCTGCCGTCGGTGACATAGCTGTCGGCTTCGGAAACGACGCTGGAGTAGGTGACCCCGTTGCTGGTGCCTTTGCCTTGCCAGGCCGGGCGCAGGTAGTAACCGGCCTGGAGGTTCCAGTCGCCTGCTTGCTGGATGTACTTGGCGCCGACCTGTTGCACGTCTTCCAGGCCGATGACGTTGCCCAGGGTTTCGTAGAAGGTGCTGCCGAAGTACGGCTGCAAACCGAACGGCACGGTGTTCAGGCCCACTTGCACCTGCTGGTCGGGATTGAACCGGTAGCCGACCCACGCAAACTTGGCGAACTGGATGTCGCCGTAGTCCTTGGTGTACTGGTAGGGATAGGAGCGGCCATAGAAACGGTACTGGGCTTCACCGATCCAGGTGTCGGAGTTGTATTTGGCGCTGAGGAACACCGTGTCCAGGCCGAACTTCTGGATGTCGCGATCCGGGTCATAGTCCCAGCGGGCACGAACGGCACCGCCGAGGTCGAGTTGGTCGGTGACTTGCACGGCCATGGCCGGGGCCGCAAAGGTGCAGAGTAGAGCGAGATACGAAGGATTAAGGCGCAGGGAAGCAGGGAAGGGCATGTGCAGCTCTCGTTTATTTTTATTAGAGATGCCGGCAAGTCTTGCGATCTGCGCCGCGATGAACAAACGATTAAAAATCTGCTGAAACCTTCGTCCAACGCATGTTACTGAAAAAATGCTGTAGGACAATGTACCGCCGGCATGGGATCCTTGGCGCCTTGTCACTGGTCCTTGAGAGCCTTCCATGAAACGCAAAATGCCCGGCCTGAACGCGCTCAAAGCGTTCGAGGTGGCCGGTAGCACAGGGAGCTTTACCCGCGCCGCCGAGTTGCTCAACGTCACCCAGAGTGCAGTCAGCCGCCAGGTGCGCCAGTTGGAAGAGCAACTGGGTGAGAACCTGTTGGAGCGGCGTCACCATCACCTGGAACTGACCAGCGCCGGCCGGGTGTTGTTGCGGGCATTGCACCAATCCTTCGACAAGATCGAGCTGACGGTGCGCAGCATCCAGCAGAAGTCCCACGCCAACCGCTTGCACATCAATGCGCCGCCGACCTTCACCAATCGCTGGTTGATGCCGCGCCTGGGGCGGCTGCGGGAGAAGCATCCGGAGCTGGACTTGAGTATCACCACGCGCCTGCAGGACAGCCTGGCGGAAACCAGTACGCTCGATTGTGCGATCCGTTTTGGCGACGGCGAGTGGGATGGCCTGGACAGTTCGCTGTTGTTCCAGGAACGCCACATCGCGGTGTGTGCACCGTCGTTGTATGCACGGGAGTGGAGCGCCCAGGGCATCGACCTCAACCGCCTGACACTGCTGCACGTATTGGCCCGGGAAGACCAGCGCTACCTGACGTGGAAACACTGGCTGGACGCCGCACGCATCAGCGGGGTCGATACCCAGGGCGGCTATGAATTCGATCTGCTGGACCTGGCGATCCGCGCGGCCATCGACGGCCTGGGCATCACCATCGCCGACTGGCACATGGTCGCCCCGGAACTGGCCAGCGGGCACTTGACCCAGGTGCTCAACGTGCACGTTGAAGGCCATCAGTCGTATTGGCTGGTGACCCGGCCGGAGCAGACGCTGATGCCGCAACTTCAGGTGTTCAGCCAGTGGTTGCAGGAAGAGATCTGGTTGGCGCAAAGACAACTGGAGCCCTCTACCGCGGCCGTCTAAATACCGCAGTCACCCTGTGGGAGCCAGCCTGCTGGCGATAGCGATGGATCAGTCGACATTGATGGTGAATGTCACACCGCCATCGCCAGCAGGCTGGCTCCCACAGGGGATTTCGATCGTTTGCAGGTAACATGCATTTTTCGAATGTTACATCGCTCAATAAATCGTTTGTTCAACCGGGCCCGGATGCCAAGACTGTTCGAACTGGATAAAAACAACGATGGGCGATTCACATGCGACTCGAGCGAAACTTTGTTGATGGTCAATTCATTGAGCCGGCGAGCGCTGCGCTGATCGCGGTCTATGACCCGGCGACCGAAAAACTGGTCGGCGAGGTCTCGGCCGCTACCGCCGCTGAAGCCACTTATGCGGTCGAAGCCGCCGCGGTCGCGCAGAAAACCTGGGGCAAGCTCACCAGCATCGAGCGCGCCGAACACCTGCGCTCGTTTGCCGACGCCCTTGAGGCTCGTGCCGAAAGCATCGGCGAAGCCCTGGCTGCCGAGTCCGGCAAGAGCCTGGCCGATGCCAGCAACGAAGCCCGCTATGCGGCGCAGATCACCCGCTATCACGCCGAATGGGCGCGCCGCATCGAAGGCGAGATCATTCCCAGCGACACGCCGAACGAAAACCTGTTCCTGCACCGCGAACCGATTGGCGTGGTCGCTTGCCTGATTCCGTTCAACTACCCGGTCTACACCTTGCTGCGCAAGATCGCCCCGGCGCTGATTGCCGGCAACACGGTGGTGGTGCGCCCGAGCAACAACACGCCGATCTCGGCATTCGAAATCGCCAAGGCCGTGCAGCAGTCCAGTTTGCCTGCGGGCGTGGTGAATATCCTGACCATGGATCACGCCACCGCCGCCGCTGTTTGCACCCATAAGGCCGTGGGTTTGATCACCTTGACCGGCAGCGTCAACGCCGGGCGCATCGTGCTCGACTACTGCAAGGCCAACATTGCCAAGCCATCCCTGGAACTGGGTGGCAAAACCCCGGCGATCATCGAAGCCGATGCCGATCTTGAAGCTGCGGCGACCGCAATCGTGGCCTCCAAGACTACCCACTGCGGCCAGTTGTGCACGGCGGTGGAGCGGGTCTATGTGCAGGAAAGCATTTATGAAAAATTCCTCGGCCTGCTGAAAGAAAAAATCAGCGCCGTGGAATTCGGCGATCGCGCCGTTGACCCGGCATTCATGGGGCCACTGGTCAACGCCAGTTCGCAACGGAACATCCACGCCATGGTCCAGCGTGCCGTCGCCGAGGGTGCGGTACTGGAAACCGGCGGTGTCCTGCCTGAGTGCAAAGGCCATTTCTATCCGCCAACCCTGCTCAGCGGTTGCCGCCAGGATATGGAAATCATCCAGGAAGAAATCTTCGGTCCGGTGCTGCCGGTGCTCAAGTACCGCGACATCGACGAAGCCCTGGCCATGGCCAACGACCATCAGTTCGGCCTGTCCTCGGTGCTCTATACCGAGAACTACCGCACCACGATGAAAGTCGCCAGTGCCATCGAGGCGGGCGAGTTGTACGTCAATCGCACCCCGGCCGACCCGTACCAGGGCTTCCATGCCGGCTGGAAACGTTCGGGCCTGGGCGGCGATGACGGCAAGCACGGCATGCTCGAATTCACCCAGACCCGACTGGTGGTCATGAAGTATTGATCCACCCGTAACACGCCTCACGCTGCACCCATAAAAACAATTAACACGGCCGCCCGGTCCACCGGGCGCCAGAGGTCTACTCAATGTCCAAGCAAGCATCTTCTGCTGCCGCTGTTCAGGGTTCCAACACGGCTTCGAAAAGCCACAGTGACAAGGGAAGTCGCTATTTCCAACTGATGCTGCTGGTACTGGCCGCCGGTGCGATCTACCCGATCCTGTACCTGCGTCAGGTCTACCAGACCACCATGCTCGAAGTGTTCCAGATCAACCACAGTGAACTGGGTTACCTGTATTCGATGCTGGGCACGATTTTCCTCTTGTCCTACTTGCCCAGCGGCTGGCTCGCCGACCGTATCGCCCCGCGCTTTCTGATTTTCTTCTCGCTGGTGGCCACCGGTGCCTTGGGCTTGTGGTACTCCACCGCGCCTTCGTTGACCGGGTTGATGATCATCTTCGGTTGCTGGGGCCTGACCACCGGCCTGACGTTTTGGGCTTCAGTGCTCAAGCGCGTGAAGATGATTGCCCATCACTCCGAGCAGGGCCGCTTCTTCGGCATCCTCGATGGCGGCCGCGGGCTGGTCGAAGCCTTGCTGGCGACCGTCGCCCTGGGGTTGTTCGCCTTCGCCACCGAAACCCGTGGCGAGTCGACGGCCGAAGGCTTCAAGCATGTGGTCTACCTCTACGCCTTCACCTGTATCGCCATCGGTTGTGTGCTGGTGCTGATCAAGGACCCGAAGTCGATGGAGGACACTGCGGCGGTGGAGAAGGGCAAGTTCAACCTGCTCAGCGACCTGGGCACGCTGGTGAAAATTCCTGAACTGTGGCTGGTCACCGCTATCGTGTTCTGCGGCTACCACATCTTCTGGGCTACCTACAGTTTCTCCGACTACCTGCAGGGCGGCGGCATGACCGCGGTCATGGCCGGCACCATCACCACCATCAAGTTGTGGATGCGTCCCATCGGCGGTATTGGCGGTGGCTGGCTGGGCGACAAGTTCTCCAACATCTCGGTGCTGATCGTGGCGCTGTTCCTCGCGACACTGGCGATGGTCGGCCTGATCGTGTTCCCGGCGTTGGGCAGCATGGGCTTGCTGATCGGCACGGTGATTTTCATCGGCCTGATGACCTACGCCATTCGCGGCTTGTACTGGGCCATTCTGGACACCTGCAACATACCGCTGCGTATCACTGGCCTCGCCATCGGCATTGTCTCGGTGGTGGGTTATCTGCCGGACGCTTTTATCCCCTTGATCAACGGCTACCTGACCGAACATTTCCCCGGCGCCTTTGGTTACAAGCTGTATTTCGGCTACATCGCGTTCGTCGGTCTGCTCGGGACCCTGGCGGCCCTGACCCTGCGTGCGCGTATCAATCGTAAAACTTCGAACAAGACTGGTGTTTGACATGAAAATCGTCGCCCTTGAAACCCATATCGTTGCCGTACCGCCACCGCATATCGGTGGGATGTACTGGCTGTTCGTCAAGCTCAAGACCGATTGCGGCATCGAAGGCGTGGGCGAGATCTACGCCGCGACCTTCGGCCCAAAAGCCATGCTGCCGATCATCGAAGACGTGTTCGAACGCTACCTGCTGAACCAGGACCCGCACCACATCGAGCGTTTCTTCCGCCAGGCGTACTCGAGCGGTTTTACCCAGCGTCCGGACCTGACCATGATGGGTGTGGTCAGCGGCCTGGAGATGGCCTGCTGGGACATCATCGGCAAGGCGGCGAACAAGCCGGTCTACGAGTTGCTCGGTGGCAAGGTCAACGAACGCCTGCGTTCCTACACCTACCTGTACCCGGTCAACAGCAAGGGCGAATACGACTACGACGACCCGGACCTGGCCGCCGAATGCGCCATCGAAAACATGAACAAAGGCTTCACCGCCGTGAAGTTTGACCCGGCGGGGCCGTACACCGCGTACTCCGGTCACCAGATCTCGCTGGAGGTGCTCGAGCGCTGCGAAACGTTCTGCCGCAAGATCCGCGAAGCGGTGGGGGACAAGTGCGATTTGCTGTTCGGCACCCACGGGCAGATGGTGCCGTCCTCGGCGATCCGCCTGGCCAGGCGCCTGGAAAAATACGACCCGCTGTGGTTTGAAGAACCGGTGCCGCCGGGGCAGGAAGACGCCATGGCGCAGGTCGCGGCCAAGACCAGCATCCCGATTGCCACCGGCGAGCGCCTGACCACCAAGTACGAATTCTTCAAGTTGCTGCAGGCGGGCGGCGCCTCGATCCTGCAAATGAACGTGGCGCGTTGTGGCGGTTTGCTGGAGGCGAAGAAGATCGCCAGCATGGCCGAGGCCTACTACGCGCAGATCGCTCCGCACCTCTACAACGGACCGATTGGCGCAGCGGCGAGTTTCCAGTTGGCCACCTGCACGCCGAATTTCCTGATCCAGGAAAGCATCATGACCTGGGGCGGTTTCCATGCCGAAGTCCTGACCAAACCGTTGCAGTGGGAGGACGGCTACATCATCCCGTCCACCGAGCCGGGCCTTGGCGTGGAGCTGAACATGGACGTGGTGCGCAAGCATTCGCCGTACACCGGTGAGCGCCTGCACCTGCAAATGGCGCCGACCCCGGCTGACGTCAAAGACACATCGCCGGCCAAGGGCTGACAGGACTGATGCGGTTCCTGTTGGAGCCAGCCTGCTGGCGATAGCGGTGGATCAGTCGACATTGATGTTGAATGTCAGGCCACCATCGCCAGCAGGCTGGCTCCCACAGGGGATCGCATCGTCCATCCGAATTTTGTACAACGACTTACGCGGTAACCGTGCATGACATACGACTACATCATCGCTGGCGCTGGCGCCGCAGGTTGCGTTCTGGCCAACCGCCTCTCGGCTTCCGGAAAATACACCGTGCTGTTGCTGGAAGCGGGCGGAAAAGACAGTTCCCTGTGGTTCAAGATTCCGGTCGGCTTCGCCAAAATGTATTACAACCCGACCTTCAACTGGATGTACTACAGCCAGCCGCAGAAGCAGCTGGGCAACCGTGAAATCTACGCCCCGCGCGGCAAGGTGCAAGGCGGCTCGGGCTCGATCAATGCGATGATCTACGTGCGCGGCCAGGCTCATGATTTCGACGACTGGGCGGCCAACGGCAACGATGGCTGGGGATTCAAGGATGTGCTGCCGTACTTCCGCAAACTGGAAAGCCATCCGCTGGGCGACAGCGAATACCATGGCGCAAGCGGACCGATCAGCATCACGCCGATGAAGGGCCAGACCCATCCCATCTGCGATGTGTTCC
This sequence comes from Pseudomonas sp. SbOxS1, assembly GCF_013416725.1. Lineage (NCBI taxonomy): Bacteria > Pseudomonadati > Pseudomonadota > Gammaproteobacteria > Pseudomonadales > Pseudomonadaceae > Pseudomonas > Pseudomonas sp. SbOxS1. Next base: position 35,151 of record NZ_JAAVXC010000045.1, on the reverse strand, counting down.
TCAAGGGCTGCGATGAGCTTGGCTACCCGCACAGCGACGATTTCAACGGGCCGAAATTCGAAGGTGCGGGGATCTACGACGTCAACACTCGCGACGGCCAGCGTTGTTCCAGCAGCTTCGCGCACCTGCACCCGGCGTTGACCCGACCGAACCTGACCGTCGAGCATTACGCACTGGTCGACCGTGTGCTGTTCGATGCACAGCAGCGGGCAACGGGAATCTCCATTACCCAGCACGGTGTGGTACGAACCTTCACCGCGAACAAGGAAGTGATCCTCTGTGCCGGTGCCGTGGACACCCCGAAGATTTTGCAGCTGTCCGGCGTCGCCGATCAGGCACTGCTGGCCAGGCACGACATTCCGCTGGTCAAGCACCTGCCGGCCGTGGGGCAGAACCTGCAAGACCACTTGTGCGCCAGTTATTACTACAAAGCCAACATTGCGACGCTCAACGATCAACTGAGCTCGTTGTTTGGCCAGTTCAAGCTCGGTCTGAAGTACCTGTTCACTCGCAAGGGCGCCCTGGCGATGAGCGTCAACCAGGCCGGTGGTTTCTTCCGTGGTAACGAGCAGCAGGCCAACCCGAACCTGCAGTTGTACTTCAACCCGCTGTCGTACCAGATCCCGAAAAACAACAAGGCCAGCCTCAAGCCCGAGCCGTACTCAGGCTTCCTGTTGTGCTTCAATCCTTGCAGGCCCACCAGTCGCGGGCACATCGAGATCGCTTCGAAAAACCCACGGGACGCGGCGCGGATCGACCCTAACTACCTGAGCACGCAAAAGGACATCGACGAGGTGATCCAGGGCAGTCGGCTGATGCGCAAAATCATGCAGGCGCCCGCGCTCAAAGCCATCACCGTGGAGGAAGTGCTGCCGGGACCGGCCATCGACACCGACGAGCAGATGCTGCAGTACTTCCGTGAAAACAGCGGTTCGATCTACCACCTGTGCGGTTCCTGTGCCATGGGTGCAGACGAGCAGAACTCGGTGGTGGACAAACGCCTGAAGGTGCATGGCATAGCGGGGCTGCGCATCGTCGACGCATCGATTTTTCCCAATGTGACCTCGGGCAATACCCACGCGGCGGTGCTGATGGTGGCAGAGAAGGGGGCAGACCTGATTTTGCAAGACGCCTGATTTCGTCGGCTTGTGGTATCAAAAATGAATTTCCGCAGATACCGTTGCTCATACCTGTAGGTAGCGGATTCTGAGCCCGCGAAATCATTGATGCGATCAGGGAGCGGCAAGGTCATGAGTCGAGAATCGACGGCGGGCGGACACCTTCATGGCGGGTTGATTCTGGTGGTTGAAGACGACCCGCTGATCCTGGAGTTTCTCTGCGAAATTCTTCAGGACGAAGGTTATGTCGTGCAACCGCAGACCAGTGCCGACGCAGCATCGGAGTATTTGCAGGAGCATGCGCCCGAAGTCGGGATGTTGCTGACGGACATCACCATGCCGGGCACGCTCAACGGTGCGGACCTGGCCAATGTGTTCGGTGATCGCTGGCCGGACAAGCCGATCATGATCATGTCCGGCTTCGAAACCCCTGAAAGCTCTGGCGTGCGGCACGATGTCTCGTTCATCAAGAAACCCTGGGCGCTGGGGCAGTTGCTTGATTGCGTGGATGGCGCGCTGAAGTCACGCCGTACCCTGTAGGTTCCTGTACATTTGTCGGGACTTACCGCCAGATCCTCGAAATAGGAAGGACCCTTTGTCTGCTCCCGAATCCGTCTTGAACGTCCCTTACCGCGCCTTCCTGTTCGACATGGACGGCACCATCCTCACTTCTATTGCCGCCGCCGAACGCGTCTGGGCCACCTGGGCCGTGCGTCACGGTGTCGATGTCGAGACCTTCCTGCCGACCATTCACGGCGCTCGCGCCATCGACACCATCAACCGCCTGGCTTTGCCCGGGGTCGATGCCGAAGTCGAGGCGGCGTGGATCACCGAAGCCGAAATCGAGGATGTCGATGGCGTGGAAGAGGTGGCCGGCGCGGCACGCTTTCTCAAGTCCTTGCCGGCTCATCAATGGGCGATCGTGACCTCTGCACCGCGGGCGCTTGCGTTGCGGCGGATGGCTGCCGCGGGGATTCCCGAGCCGGATGTGATGGTCACCGCCGAAGACGTCAGCGCTGGCAAACCCGACCCGGCCGGTTATCAATTGGCTGCGCGGCGGCTGGGTGTCGAGATAGCGGATTGCCTGGTTTTCGAAGATGCGACGGTCGGCATTCTTGCGGCCGAGGCGGCGGGGGCGGACTTGCTGATCGTCACGGCGACGCATGAGCAGCCGATTGCGACGGCGCATGCCACGTTGGCAAAGTATGACGAAGTGGTGGCAAGTTTGGATGCCGACGGAATGATTCGACTTCACTCAATCTAATGTGGGAGCGAGCCTGCTCGCGAATGCGGCGTGTCAGTCATCATCCATGTCGGCTGGAAATCAGCATTCGCGAGCAGGCTCGCTCCCACATTGGGGGCTATGTGTCTCAGTAAATTTTGGGAATCAACCGCCAGCTCCGGGCGCAATAAGCTTCGTATTCACCCCCGAATTGCGCCCGTAGCAGCGCTTCCTCGGCATGAATGCGCGCGATCAGCGGTATCACCGTCAGCGCGGCCAGCAGCAGCCCGACCCCCGAACGAAAGGCCAGCGCCCAACCCACGGCAATCACCAACATCCCCAGGTAACTGGGGTTGCGCAAGCGGCGATAGATCCCCTCGGTCACCAGGCGATGGCCCGGCTGAATCGCGACCAGCCCACTGAAGCGTTTGCCGAGCACGAACACCGGCCACATCCGCAGCACGCCACCGATGATAAAGAGCAGCGCCCCGAGCCAACGCACGCCTTCGCCACCGAAGGTCCAGACGTCGATCCGGTCGGTGTAGGCCGGCAAAAAACCACTCAGCAAACCGATCACCCCGAACGTGGGCAGCACCCAGCGATTGGCCCGATCCTCACGTTCGCCGGAACTCAGGTTGACCTCGGTAAACAGCGAAACGATGGCCATGGCCAGCGTTGCCAGCACAACGACCACCAAGGCAGCATGGGAAAAAAACGCCGCGAAGCCGCCCAGCCCCCAGATCGCCAGCCAGAGGTAAGCGAGGGTCGAAACGATGGCAAAAAACGCCAGTTTTGCGGAGATTTTCATAGTTTCAGTGTAGCGCCGATCGTTCCCATACTCTGCGTGGAAATGAAGCCCGTGACGCGCCGCGTCACTGGACGCGGAGCGTCCCTTGAGGCATTCCTTTGCTGCGCGTGGGAACGATCAATGTGCGGCTGATCGCGCATTGCGCCGGATCACCTGCGGCGGCTGCCCGAACACGCGAAGGAAGGTTTCGCGCATGCGCCGAGGATCAACAAAGCCGGTTTCCAAGGCAATCTGCTCGAGCGTCAGGCGCCCCCGTTCGAGCATCTGCCGTGCTGCCTCCAGGCGCAGGTTTTCGATGGCTTTGGCGGGCGACTGACCGGTTTCGGTACGGAACGCACGGCTGAACTGCCGCGGGCTGAGGCGTGCCACTTGCGCCAGTTGTTCCACCGACAGCGTTTGGGCGAGGTGTTCCCTGGCGTAGGCGAGGACGGTCTGGATGCGGTCCGATTTCGGCGCCAGTTCCAGCAGCGCCGAGTGCTGTGACTGGCCGCCGGCACGGCGGTGGTACATCACCAGTTTCTGCGCCACAGAGCGCGCGAGATCGGCGCCGTGATCCTTTTCGACCATGGCCAGCGCCAGGTCGATGCCGGCGGTCATGCCGGCGGAGGTCCAGATCGAGCCGTCGATCACGTAGATGCGGTCGGGTTCTACCGTGATCGATGGAAAGCGTTCTTGCAGTTGCTGTGCATAGGCCCAGTGCGTGGTTGCCCGTCGGCCCTCGAGCAATCCGGCCTGGGCCATGACAAAGGCTCCGGAGCAAATCGACGCGGTGCGGCGCGCGGTCCTGGCGCTGGCTCGCACGTAGTCGAGTACGCCCTCGGGCGCCTGTTCGAGGATGGTGTCGCCACCCACCACGATCACCGTATCGAACACCCGCTCGTCGAACGCCTCGGTGCCGACATTCAGGCCGCCGGAAGCGCGCAAGGTGCGGCCGTCTTCAGACAGTAAACGCACGTCATACAGCGCTTGCCCGGCACTGAAATTGGCGTACTCGAACACTGGCATGGCCGCCAGCGCCATGGACTGGAAACCCTCGAAAACTACAAACGCCACGCTGATCATCGCCGCGTCCTCAACCTGATGTCCGAAAAACGTAGTTTAAACGTCATTTGCGACGGGCACGAGTCCATTTATAACGGCTCATGGCTGGCGACTGTCTCGCCTCACATTGAAGGAAATTGAACATGGCTCTCTCCTCCAAAGGCACTGCACTGATCACTGGCGCCTCTTCCGGTATCGGCGCGGTCTATGCCGACCGTCTCGCCCGGCAGGGTTACGACCTGATTCTGGTCGCGCGCAGTCAAGCAAAACTCAACGCGCTGGCCAATCGCCTGAGCGACCAGACCGGCCGCACTGTGGAAGTGGTCGCTGCGGATCTTAAAGACAAGGCCGATTTGCTGCGGGTGGAACAGATTCTGCGTAATGACGCGAGCATCACCTTATTGGTCAACAACGCTGGCGTCGGCGCGGTAATGCCATTGCTCGGCAGCCCCGTGGATGACATGGAAGACATGATCACCCTCAACATCACCGCGCTAACCCGCCTGGCCTACGCAGTGGTACCGGGCTTCGTCGCGCGCGGTGCCGGGACCGTGATCAACATTTCGTCGATCGTCGCCATCGCCCCGGAAATCCTCAACGGTGTGTATGGCGGGACCAAGGCCTTTGTCCTGGGCCTGAGCCAATCGATGCAGCGCGAACTGGCGGATAAGGGCATTCGTATCCAGGCGGTACTGCCGGGCGCGACCGCCACGGACTTCTGGAGCGAGGCCGGCAACCCGGTGGAGAATTTGCCGCAGGAGATCGTCATGTCTGCCGAAGACATGGTCGATGCCGCTCTGGTGGGGTTGGAAAGGGGGGAAGTGGTGACGATTCCGGGATTGCACGACGGTGAGCAGTGGGATCGATACGAAGCCCAGCGCCAGGTGCTGTCCGGGTTGTTTGGCAGTTCAGAATCGGCGCCGCGTTATCGTTAAACGAAAATAAAGCGCGAACCTGTAGGAGCCCGGCTTGCCGGCGAAGAACGATGACACGGTCTTACAGGCAGACCGCGTTATCGTTCTTCGCCGGCAAGCCGGGCTCCTACAGGTTCAGGACTCACGTCGTTGCGATCTATTGACCCGCCGGAACGCCTTCCTGGACGAGGATGGCGCGAGCCAGCTGTTCGTCGCTGGCGCTGCTGAGGTCAGGGTGTTCCTGACGGACACGCTGCAATACCTGCTCCAGATAAACGCCACGAATCGCACCGCCACTGGCTACGAAGCTGGAGGCGTCATCCCGGGCGGGAATCATCAGTTTGTCATCCTTGAACGTGGAATACAGCGAGGCGGAAACCCCGGCCGAGGTGGCGACATCGCCTGCATCGACATCGGCCATCGCGGAGCCCACGGGTAAACACAGTGCAAGGGAAGAAATGATAATCAGACGGCGCATGACGGTGTCCTCTGAAGACATGACGCAAAAAGGAAGTCTCTCACCTCTAGGATGCATGGCGGTCGTCAGGAGTTCCCTTGTCGTTGTTTTCAGCCCGGTATTCAGCGCGAAAACCGGTTGCGATAATCCCGTGGCGAAACCCCGAGGTTGCGCTGGAAGGTCAGGCGCATGCGCTCCTCATCGCCAAAGCCGCACAATCGGGAAATCTGGTCGATGTTGCGCTCTGAATCTTCCAGCAGGCGTCGCGCGGCTTCCACGCGCAGCACTTCCACGGCCTTGGCCGGCGTGCGGCCGGTCTTGAGTTTGTAGACCCGGGCAAAGTTGCGCGGGCTCATTTGGACTTGTTGTGCAAGTGTCTCGACGGTGAGGTTGGCACCGGACAGGTTCTGCGTGATCCACAGGTGCAGGTCGTCGAAGGCCGCACCTTCGCTGGTTTGCGACTGCAGCAACTGGCTGTACTGGGCCTGGCCACCCGGGCGCTTGAGGAACACCACCATTTCCCGCGCCACCTGCAACGCCACTTCTCGCCCGCAATCTTCTTCGACCAGCGCCAGGGCCAGGTCGATACCGGCGCTGACACCCGCGGACGTCCAGACCGAATCCTGCTTGACGAAGATCGCATCGCTGTCGACTTCAATCGAGGGATAGTGCTCCTTGAGCATGTCGCACATCTTCCAGTGGGTAGCGGCGCGTCGGCCTTCCAGCAAGCCGGCCTCAGCCAGCAGGAAGGTACCGCTGCACACCGACGCGGTGCGTTTGACTTTGCCCGATGCCTGCGCGAGCCAAGCGACCAGGTCCAGCGAAAGGTTCATCGCGTCGAGAATCTTCGGCGCGCCGGGTGCTATCAAAGTGTCGATTGAGTGAACGTCGAAGTCGCTCAAGGGCGCCGTGTGAACGGCCAGGCCCTCTGCGGTGTGTATCAAGCCGCCAGCCAGGCTGGCGGTATGCAGCGTATAACCTGGCAAATTGAGCGCGTGCCTGTACCTGGAGGCAGCCCAGAACACGGTTTGCGCGCCGGTCAGGTCGAGCAGGCCCATTTCGGGGTAGGCAAGGAAGACGATCAAGCGTGGCTGGTCGGATGGTAACTGGTAGGTGTCGGGATTGCTGGCGATATCGTTCATAAGCTTCTGTGTTGACGCGTTGGAATAATGATAATTCGCAAACGGTATAAGCGTTATCGCAGTTGGTCGGCTGTCCGGATTTCAGGGTTTTATGTCACTCAGGCAGGAAAACTTCAAGTTCAACCACTCGTGAAAATCCAGAACAATTGTATTGTCCATGGCTGTCTGTTTCCGCACAAAAGGGCTGCGTACCTTGGTTTCACTGAAACCAGACACGGACCTCCTTCATGTTCAATCGATTGGCCCTGCCTTTTGCCCTGCTGCTCACCTTCAATGCCGCACACGCCGCCGATGGCGAAAACTGGTACCCGTCCAGGTTTGGCGCCCATGATGAAATCGGTGCGCTGAACCTGCTTGATGCCGACTCGGTACTGAACGCCGCCAAGCTGATCAAGACCGGCAAGACCTACCCCTTGGCCGTGCCCATCGATAAAAACCTGCCGGCGTTCCGGCATCGCAGTTTTCACCTGACCAACGTCCAGCCCGGCGAAGCCGGTGGCACCACCATGGGCCCGAACAAGTTCACCTTCAACGATGAGCTGGTGGTGGGCTGGACCGGGGTCGGCACCCAACTCAACGGCATCGGCCACATTGGCATCGACAACGTCTACTACAACGGCAACCGCGCGGCGGACTTCGTGACCGTGGAAGGCGTGCAAAAACTCGGCATCGAAAAAGTCCCGCCCATCGTCACCCGTGGCGTGGTGCTGGACATGACCGCCGTGTACGGCAGCGCCATCGTGCCGGAGACAACCGAGTTCACTGTCGCCGATATCCAGAAAGCCCTGAACCTGCAAGGCATCCGCATCGAGAAGGGCGATGTGGTGCTGTTCAATACCGGTTGGCTGGAGCTGCTGGGCAAGGACAACGAGAAATTCCTCGCCGTGGAGCCGGGCATCGGCATGGCAGCGGCCAAATGGCTGGCGGACAAACAGATCGTCGCGTTCGGCGGCGATACCTGGGCCTCGGAAATCTACCCCGGCACCGACGGCCAGGAGTTTCCGGTCAACCAGTTCATGCTGGCGAAAAACGGCATCTACAACCTTGAGCTGATCGACAGCCGTGCGCTGGTGCGGGACAAGGCCTGGACCTTCATGTTCGTGCTCGGGCAGCCGCTGTACAAGGGCTCGACCCAGGTCAACATCAACCCGGTGGCGATTCGCTGACAAACCCCTGTGGGAGCGAGCCTGCTCGCGATGGAGTGTCAGTCGACATCTATGTGGCTGATACACCATCGCGAGCAGGCTCGCTCCCACAAGGGGATGACAAACGCTCATCCCCCGGCCCGTTGTTGTCATTTGTTTGCCCATGACCCCGGCCCCTAGAGTGAAGCGTGCGTTTCTGGCGCATCCCTTTCATTCCAGTCATCGCCTGGCGACCCCAGGCGAGGGAGATTTTTGATGTCCGATATCTTGGGCCAGCAGTTCATCGACGGGCAGCGCAGCGCCCTGGGCCGCGAGACCCTGCACAGCGTCGACGCCAACACCGGTCATGCGCTGCCGTATGTTTTCCATCAGGCCACCGAGCAGGAAGTGGTGCTGGCGGTCGCGGCAGCAACGCGCGCGTTTGCGCCGTTTCGTCAACTGTCGCCGCTGCGCCGAGCCGAATTTCTCGACGCCATCGCCGAGGAAATCGATGGCCTGGGGGATGATTTCATCGCCCTGGTCTGCCAGGAAACCGCGTTGCCCGAGGGGCGGATTCGCGGTGAGCGCAGCCGCACCAGCGGCCAGCTGCGTCTGTTTGCCCAGGTGCTGCGCCGGGGTGATTTTCTCGCTGCACGGATCGACCGGGCAATGCCTGAGCGCACACCGTTGCCACGGCCGGATATTCGCCAGTACCGCATCGGCGTCGGTCCGGTCGCGGTGTTCGGTGCGAGCAATTTCCCCCTGGCCTTTTCCACCGCTGGCGGCGACACCGCCTCGGCCCTGGCCGCCGGTTGCCCGGTGGTGTTCAAGGCCCACAGCGGGCACATGGCGACGGCCGAGCGGGTGGCGGGCGCCATCGTTCGCGCGGCACAACGCACGGCCATGCCATCGGGTGTGTTCAACATGATCTACGGCGCGGGCGTGGGCCAGGCGCTGGTCATGGCCGATGGCATCAAGGCCGTGGGCTTCACCGGCTCGCTCAAGGGCGGTCGGGCCTTGGCCGACCTGGCCGCCGCGCGGGCGCAACCGATCCCGGTGTTCGCCGAGATGTCGAGCATCAACCCGGTGATCGTGCTGCCCGAAGCCCTGGGCCAGCGTGGCCAGAAGATCGCCGAGGAACTGACGGCCTCGGTCAACCTCGGCTGCGGCCAGTTCTGCACCAGCCCCGGCTTGATCATCGGCCTGCGCTCGCCGCAGTTCAGCGAGTTCCTGCAGGCGTTCGCGCAGAACATGGGCAGCCAGCCGCCCCAGACCATGCTCAACGCAGGCGCGCTAAAGAGTTATCGCGCAGGCCTTGTGCACATCGCGGCGCACGACCTTGTCGATCATCTGGCCGGCCAGCCCCAGGGAAATTCCCAGGCGCAACCGCAGTTGTTCAAGGCCGATGTGCAGCTGTTGCTCGACGGCGATGCGCTGTTGCAGGAAGAGATTTTCGGCCCGGCCACGGTGGTGGTCGAGGTGGCTGACCAGCCCCAGTTGCGCGCGGTGCTCGACGGTTTGCACGGCCAACTGACCGCCACGTTGATCGCAGAACCGGCGGATCTGGATCGCTTCAGTGAACTGCTGCCGCTGCTGGAGGACAAGGTCGGGCGCTTGCTGCTCAACGGGTATCCCACTGGTGTCGAAGTCAGCGATGCGATGGTGCACGGCGGGCCTTATCCGGCGACGTCGGACGCGCGTGGCACCTCGGTTGGCAGCCTGGCCATCGATCGCTTCCTGCGTCCTGTGTGCTACCAGAACTATCCTGATGAGTACCTGCCGCCCGCGCTGCAAAACGCCAACCCGCTGGGCCTCGATCGACTGGTCGACGGCCAGTGGAGCCGGTTGCCCCTGAACTGACCCGCCGCCCACGTCGGCGCGGCTGGCGTGGGCCTTGATGGATTGCACATTGAATCGAGTACACACCGATATGGTTCCTTCCCTTGGCAGCATCGCTTCACGCTTGCGCCTCAAGCAACTGCGCTTGTTGATCGCGCTGGATGACCGCGGCTCCCTGCATAAGGCCGCCGAGCAGATTTCGATTTCCCAGTCCGGCGCCACCAAGGCCCTGCATGAGGTCGAGTCATTGCTCGGCATGCCCTTGTTCGAACGCCAGCCCAAGGGCCTGGTGGCCAATGAAATGGGGCGTTGCATGATTCGTTATGCGCGGCTGATCTACAGCGATGTGGAGCATCTGCGCGAAGAAATGCTCAGCATCATGCAGGGGCAGGGCGGACGGTTGTCGGTGGGGGTGATCATGGGCGCAGTGCCGTTGCTGACCCGGGCCCTGACCGAGTTGCGGCTCAAGCAACCGGAGCTGTCGGTGGAGCTGGTGGAAAACACCAGCGCGACTTTGCTCGGGCTGCTGGATCAGGGGCGCCTGGACCTGGCGATCTGTCGGACCAGTGTCGGCCAGCGCTCTGATGCCTATGACTGCATCGAGCTGAGCGAAGAGCCGTTGGCCGTGGTTGCCAGCAAGGATCATCCGCTGGCCAGTGCCGAGTCGCTGCAGCTGGCGCAATTGAGCGATTACCGCTGGGTGGTCTATCCCAAGGACATGCCGATGCGCCAGGCCCTGGAGCGCGAACTGAACGAGGCGGGACTGGAGATTCCGCGGTATCCGCTGGAAACCTCGTCGACCTTCGCCACCATTTTGCTGGTGCAACAGGACCCGACGTTGCTGGCAGTGATCCCGGTGGAAGTGGCCGAGTTCTGCGAACAACACGAGTTGCTGGTGAAGCTGCCGGTGTCCATGCGTGCGCTGATCGAGCCCTATGGCGTGATCAGCCGGGTCGGCGCCGATCTGTCTCCGGCGGCGACCCTGCTGATCAACGAATTGCAGCGAGATCTGCTTACTTGATGACGATCGGGTTCACCGGTGCTCCCGTACCGCCCACGATCTTCAGCGGTGCGGCGGTGTAGAGGAACTGCCACTGACCGTCTTCGGCGCAATCGCTGGCCAAGTCATCGAGCATCGCGACTTCGGTGAAGGTCACGCCAAGGTTGCGCATCAAGGCGTTGTGCAGCGGGATCAACACCCCTGTGGCCGGGTCGACCGCCACTTCGTTGGCCATGGTATCGGTCACCAGGTTGGGGATTTCCATCTGGTGAAACCACTCCACCAGTTCACGGCTGAAGGTCAGGCCCGGCTCGGCGAAATCCTTGTAGAACTCCTCCGGCTCACGTTCATAGAACGAACCGATCCAGCCGGTGCGGATGATCAGGATGTCGCGTTTGTGGATCTCGATACCCTGGGCTTTCGCAGCGGCCAGCAGGTCGAGGTGATTGAAGGTTTCGCCCTTGTCCAGCACCGCTTTGCCGCGATGGCGGGCCATGTCGATCAGCACCGCGCGCCCGACAATCCCGCGCTCGGCAATCGGCAGGATGCTGGCCTTGTCCATGCCACCGATGGTGCTCATGGCGTCGTAGCCGTTCCACAGTTTGTTGTCGTGCCAGACGTGGCCGAGGGCGTCGTATTGGGTCGAGCCTTGCAGGTGCATGAAAATCACGTCGTCGGCGTATTCGACGTGCCCGTCGAAGTGGGTCTTGCCGGCCAGGAAGTGGCCTTTGTCCAGCACGTTGACCCGCATCGACGGACGCCGGCCGGGCCACAGCGGTTCACCCTTGGGATGGCCGATCTGCACTTGCAGGGTGAAGGTCTTGCCCTGGCGCACGGCGGCGATACCGCGCAGGATCTCGGCGCTTTGCAGGTAATTCAGGGCGCCGACTTCATCGTCCGGTCCCCATTTGCCCCAGTTGGTGGGCAGGCCTTCGAGCAAGGCCTTGATGTCGGGAGAGCGGTCGGCGGCGGTGTTATTGGTGTTGTGGTCGCACATGGGATCTGTCCTTGTTCGAGCGGATTGCGCAGTCCCTGTAGGAGTGAGCCTGCTCGCGATGGCGGTGTCTCAGGCACATCAATGGTGTCTGACACACCGCCATCGCGAGCAGGCTCGCTCCTACAGGGGAGGTGGATTCAGGAACTATTTGATCGGCGAAAACTGCGCCGGCATCAGCAGCTTCGATTCCATCTTTTCCAGCATGGGGAAGGCGATCGGCACGAAGCCTTCGAGCCAGTCGGGGTCCTGGTACAGCGCGGCGCGTTTCTTGATGCGCTCGTCCAGGCTCTCGTAGGCCCAGATGTGAATCACCTGGTTCAACTCGCCGATTTCGGTGTACCACCAGCCCACCAGCGTGGCGTAGCGGGAGATCACCGGCAGGCCGTTTTCCTCGAAGTGCTTGAGGTAGGTTTGCATCTTGCCGATCTGCAGGGTGTAGGTGCGCATCTCGTAGAACATGGGGTTTCTCTCTCAGGAATGAATGCCGTGGAAGGCGTTGCCGATGATTCGCTCGACGTCGGCAGCACGGGTCAGGCGCGGGTTGACCAGCACGTTGCCGCTGCGCATCGAGTCGCTGACCATTTGCGGCATGTAGTCCAGGTCCACGCCCAGGTCCTTGATGTTGTCGGGAATGCCGATGGCCTTGTTCAGCGCCATCACGTGCTCCACCACCTTGTGCCCGGCACGGGCGGGGCTCAGGCCGCTGACGTCCTCACCCATGGCCAGGGCGATGTCGCGGAACAGCTCCGGGCAGGCCGGCAGGTTGTATTCGATGACGTAGGGCAGCAGCGTGGCGTTGGCGATGCCGTGGGGGATGTTGAACACTCCACCGAAGGTGTGGGAGATCGCATGCACGTTGCCCAGTTTCGATTGGGCGAACGCGACCCCGGCGAGGAATGAACCGAGCAGCATTTGCTCCCGGGCGTACAGGTCAGAGCCACTGAAAAAGGCTTTTGGAAGGTGGGTGCAGATCATCTTGATCGCCTGCAGGGCCAAGGCCTGGCTGACCGGATTGGCCTGCTTCGATACGTAGGATTCGATGGCGTGGGTCAGGGCGTCCATGCCGGTAGCGGCAGTAATCGACGGCGGCAGCTTTAGGGTCAGTTCAGCGTCGAGAATCGCCAGTTTTGGAAACAGTGCCGGGCTGATGATCACGGTCTTGAACAGGGTTTTGGTGTTGGTGAATACCGTGGACGCCGTGCACTCGCTGCCGGTGCCCGAGGTGGTGGGAATGGCAAAGATCGGCAGGGGCGGGTGCAGCAGTTTGTCGTAGCCTTCATAGTCGAGGATGTTGCCCGGGTTGGTGGCCATGGCCGCGACACCCTTGGCGGTGTCGATGCTGCTGCCGCCACCCACGCCGATCACGGCGTCGCATTCGTGGTTTTTCAGGAAGGCCACGGCGCGCTCCAGCACATCCGTGGTGGGGTTGGGTTCGACGCCGGCGAACACCTCAAAGCCAATGTCACTCCCGGCCAGCGAGGCGAAAAAACTCTCCATCACCCCCGACGCCATCAAGCCTTCGTCGGTGACCACTAGCAGTTTTTTTCCAACATGGGGCTTGAGCAACGCGCCGGCCTGGCGCACCAGGCCGTTGCCGCTTTTCAGGGTCGTGGGGAAATAGAACTGGAACGGGTTCATAGGAGTCTCCGGTTTCTTATTGGGTCCAGAAACAGTAATGAGCACCGCCGCCTGTCGATAATGAAAAGACCTGATCCAGCGATCACCCTTTGTCATCCCCCGAGTGGCGGGTACGCGGTGGTAACGTGAGCGCTTTGAACAGTCGGGAGCATCGTCATGGATTTGGGTATTTCGGGGCGCTGGGCCATTGTCTGCGCCGCCAGCAAGGGCTTGGGCCTGGCCTGTGCGCGGGCCTTGGCGAAGGAGGGCGTGAACCTGGTGATCAACGCCCGTGGCGACGAAACGTTGCAGGCGGCGGCCATTGAACTGCGCTCTTTGGCGCCGAACATTGCAGTGCGAACCGTAGCCGGGGACATCAGCACATCTGAGGTGCAGGCACAGGTGCTGGCGGCGTGTCCGCAGGTGGATATCCTGGTCAACAACGCCGGCGGGCCGCCACCGGGGGATTTTCGCGACTGGCAGCGCGAAGACTGGCTCAAGGCGCTGGATGCCAACATGCTCACGCCCATCGAGCTGATCAAGGCCTGTGTCGACGGCATGGCCGAGCGTGGTTTCGGGCGCATCGTCAACATCACCTCAGGCGCCGTGAAGGCACCGATCGATGTGTTGGGCTTGTCCAACGGCGCCCGCAGTGGCTTGACCGGTTTCATCGCCGGGCTGGCACGCCAGGCCCGCTTGGCCGGCAACAACGTCACCGTCAACAACCTGCTGCCGGGACCGTTCGAGACCGAACGCTTGCACAAGACCCTCAATGCCGCCGCCGAGGCCAAGGGCACCAGCGTCGAAAGCATCGCCGAGCAACGACGTAAAAACGTCCCGGCCCAGCGCTTCGGCCAGCCCGATGAATTCGGTGCTTATTGCGCGTTCATTTGCAGCGCCCAAGCCGGTTTTCTCACCGGGCAGAACCTGTTGCTCGATGGTGGTAGTTACCCAGGTACGTTCTGATCGCAGGGGGGATGACCGTTGGTGATCCCCCAATCAGATCCCATCATTATTCAGCACTCGGGGGCGTGATTAGAGTGGGGCCGCTTGCCTGATGCCAGTCAGTCAAAAAGCTGAACCTGTAGGAGCGAGCCTGCTCGCGATAGCGGTAGGTCAGTCACATAGATGTTGAATGTGCTGCCGCCATCGCGAGCAGGCTCGCTCCTACAGTGGATTGTGGATTTCAAACCTTAACTGACAGGCATTGGGCTGCTCGTATCCACAACAATAAGAGCGCCCCACATGAACAATCCGAGTGCCGAAAGCCTGGCGTTGCCAGCCGCAAACGCAACGATGCGCGCCACCAACGTGCGCTGGCGAATTTTCCTCATCATGTTGTTGCTGACCGCGATCAACTACATCGACCGCGCTTCGCTGTCGGTGGCGTTGCCGCTGATTTCCAGCGAGTTCCAGATCCCGCCGGCCCTCGAGGGCCTGATGCTCAGCGCGTTTTTCTGGTCCTACGCCTTGATGCAGATCCCCGGCGGGATGTTGCTGGACCGCTTCCACACCCGCCGTGTCATCGTCGTCGCGACGGTGGCCTGGGGGGCGTTCCAGGCCCTGGCGGCCGGGGCGCATAACTGGATCACCCTGTTGCTCACCCGCATGGGCCTGGGCATCGCCGAGTCGCCGATCATGCCCGCCGGCGCCAAGCTCAACGGCGCCTGGCTGACGCCCAATGAACGCGGGCGCGGCGCGGTACTGGTCGACGGCGGTGCGCCGCTGGGCAGTGCCTTCGGTGCGATCATCATTGCCGGGCTGATCGGCTGGTTTGACTCCTGGCGCATCGCCTTCGTGATCGCCGGGGTCGGCACCATGCTCGCCGGTGTGCTGGCCTGGAAGTACATCCGCAACCACCCCAGCGAACACCCCGGCGTCAATGCCGCGGAACTGGCGCACATCACCGAGGGCAACGCCACGGTCAGCCAGCCCGGCGCGGTCACCAGCATTGCGTTCAAGGAACTGCTCAAGGACCGTTCGGTGCTGGCGATGTTCGCCGGTTACTGCTGCATCCTCAGCGTGTTCTACGGCCTGCTGACCTGGATGCCGAGCTACCTGCACCAGACCCACGGCCTGAACATTTCCGGCATGGGCGGCGCGACGTTCCTGATCTTCATGTGCGGCTTCGTCGGCGAACTGGTCGGCGGCTACCTGGGGGATAAATGGAAATCCAGCGGCGCCTCGCCCAACCTGGTGATGCGCAGCATGTTCAGCGGTTCGGCGCTGGTCGCGGCACTCTGCATGCTGGGAACGGCTTACGCCTCCGAGGCCAGCCAGGCGATCGGCCTGCTGTGCGTGGCGATGTTTTTCATTCGCTGGTGCGGCATGTACTGGTGCATTCCGTCGATCCTCGGCGGCACGTCGAAGACCGGTGTGCTGGCCGGCACCATGAACTTCTGCGGCAACATGGCCGGGGTGATCGTGCCGATCCTGATCGGCTTGATCGTGCAGTTCACCGGCTCGTATTTCCTGGTGCTGATCTTCTTCGTGGTCATGGCCATGCTGCTGGCGATATTCTCCAGCCTGATCGATTACCGGGAGCGAGGGCTGGTGTGATGAGCGTTGATGTCGACTGCGTGGTGGTCGGGGCCGGTGTGGTCGGGCTGGCAGTGGCCAGGGCCATGGCCATGGGCGGGCGCGAAGTGATCCTGGTCGAGGCCGGCGAAGGGATTGGGGTGGGCGTCAGCTCGCGCAATTCCGAGGTGATCCACGCCGGTATCTATTATCCGAGCGGAAGTCTCAAGGCGCAGTTGTGCGTGGAGGGCAAGCAACGCCTTTACGCTTTCTGCGACGAGCGCGGCGTCAATTATCAAAGGCTGGGCAAGTTGATCGTCGCCACCGACGATGCGCAGCGTGTGGCGTTGCAGGGTTTGCTGGAGCAGGGCCGGCGCAATGGCGTCGATGACCTGCAATGGCTGGAGGCCGGTCAGGCGCGGGGGCTGGAACCTGAGTTGTCCTGTGTTGCCGCGCTGTGGTCGGCGTCCACCGGCATCGTCGACTCCCATGGCCTGATGCTGGCGCTGCAGGCCGATGCCGAGGCCTGGGGCGCGTCGCTGGCCTTGCATACGCCGTTGTTGTCGGCCCGTTGCAGCGAACAGGGTTTCGAGTTGCACATGGGCGGTGTCGAGCCCATGACCTTGAGCTGCCGCGAGCTGATCAACTGTGCGGGATTGTCCGCGCCGGAAGTGGCGAGCCGCATCGCCGGCCTGCCAGGGCAATACGTTCCCAAGGCGCGATTGTGCAAGGGCAGCTATTTCAGCTTCAGCGGCCGCGCGCCGTTCCGCCACCTGGTGTACCCGGCGCCGGAAAGCGCCGGGCTGGGCGTGCACATGACCCTCGACCTCGGTGGCCAAGCGCGTTTCGGGCCGGATGTGGAATGGGTCGACAGGGTTGACTACCGGGTGGATCCAGCCCGGGCCGACGGCTTTTACGCAGCCATCCGGCGCTACTGGCCGGGCTTGCCGAATGACAGCCTGCAACCGGCCTA
This sequence comes from Pseudomonas sp. SbOxS1, assembly GCF_013416725.1. Lineage (NCBI taxonomy): Bacteria > Pseudomonadati > Pseudomonadota > Gammaproteobacteria > Pseudomonadales > Pseudomonadaceae > Pseudomonas > Pseudomonas sp. SbOxS1. The sequence continues at coordinate 18,382 of NZ_JAAVXC010000045.1, read as the reverse complement.
CAGCGGCATTCGCCCGAAAATCAGCGGCCCGAACGAGCCGGCCGCGGACTTTCGCATCAGCGGTCCGGCCGAGCATGGGGTGCCGGGGCTGGTCAATCTGTTCGGCATCGAATCGCCGGGCCTGACCAGTTGCCTGGCGTTGGCCGAGCGTGTGACGGGTGCGCTGGATAGGTAACGGCCGAGCAAGATTTTGTGGTGAGGGGATTTATCCCCGTTCGGCTGCGAAGCAGTCGTGATTCCTGCAAATCCAACGGGGATAAATCCCCTCGCCACAAGTGCAGGGGAGGGGTGGGCGACCGATAATCAGTACCCGCGCCGCAACGCGCAGATAGCGCTATCCTTGGAGGATGTGCTCTTCGCCATCGGAGACATCTGATGATCAACGTACGCACTGCCCGCATGCTTACCGATTACAAACAATGGGCCAACCAGCGCCTCTTCGACAACCTGGCGCAACTGCCACCCGGCGAAGTCGAAAAAGAACGCGCCGGAGTCTTCAAGAACATGATCGGCACGCTCAATCACATCTATGTGGTGGACCGTATTTGGCAGGCTCACCTCGAAGGCCGAGGGCACGGCTTCAAGACTTCCTATGACCTGGTGCACCCTGAGCTGGCGGTGCTGCGCCTGGCGCAACAGGACGTGGATCGCTGGTACTGCAACTGGAGCGCGCGGCAAACCGATGCCTCGCTGGACAAACCCTTGAGGTTCACTTTCGTTTCCGGCGAAAGCGGCACCATGAGCGCCGGCGCGATGTTGATGCACGTGGTCAACCACGCCAGCTATCACCGTGGCTGGGTGATCCAGATGTATTTCGAAATCCCGGCCATGCCGCCGATGACGGACATGCCGATCTACCTGCGCGAGACCGACCCGCACTTCAACGCGCTCAATGCCCCGGCAGTGGGGCTGACATGTGCTCCACTATTCGCGAGCGCAACCAACGTTCTGCCGGATCGTTATCGTTGACGCCGTTCCAGACCATGGACAGTTCCGACGGCACGATCTCGAACGGCGGGTCGTCGGCACGCAACTGGCTGCTGCCTTCGATCAGCGCGCAGGCGGCGTAATCGGGCACCGAGGCCAGCATGTCGGTGCCCGCCAGCAAGGCGCGCAGGCCCGAGAACTGCGGTACAGCCAGCACCACGCGGCGGGAGCGGCCGATGCGCGCCAGGTCATTGTCGATGGCGCCGCTCAAGTCCCCGGAAAACGACACCAACGCGTGGGGACGCTCGCAGAATTGATCCAGGGTTAGAGGGCCAGGCCGGTCATCGCCGCGCAGCACCTTGACACTCAGGTCCCGGAGCTTCCTGCGCTTGGCGTTGGCCGGCAGCTCCGTGGTGTAGCTGATGCCGACGGAAATCTCACCGCTGGCCAGCATCGACGACATCAACAGGTAATTGACCCGGCGCACCACCACCACGACGTTCTGCGCCTCTTCGCGAATCTGCTTGAGCAGCGGCGGAAACAGGCCGAACTCGGCATCGTCGGACAGGCCGATGCGAAACACATCGCGGCTGACGGACGGGTCGAAATCCTTGGCCCGGCTCACCGCCCCGGAAATGGTGTCCATCGCCGGTTGCAGCTCCTTGAGAATCACCAGCGCCCGCGGCGTCGGCTCCAGCACCCGCCCGTTGCGCACCAGCAACGGGTCATCGAACAAATCGCGCAACCGGGCGAGGGCTGCACTGACGGCGGGCTGGCCGAGGAACAGTTTTTCCCCGGCCCGGGTCAGGTTCTTCTCGAACATCAGCGTTTCGAAAATCACCAACAGGTTCATGTCCACGCGGCGCAGGTCGTTGCGGTTCATGGTGCAGGCTCGCTGGGTTTGGGGTCTTTTCAGTAAAGCATCAAACCCTAAGGCGAACGGCGTTTTTTGGTCTACTCAGCTCCATTGTGCAAGGAACTTATCCTTAACTAATGGGGTGTGAATCTCAAATTAATAGTGTGGAGGATCTAACCCAGTCTAATTACTTCGATGATGTTGGCGCCGAGTTGTTCTAGAAGTTTTACAGCAGGCCCTAGTGTTTCGCTAGGGGGATGGAAATGTCCTGAGAAGTTTTCTATCGTGATGTTTGGCATTGTCTTGGTTTGTATGTGTCCAGCACTAATGATATTGGCGCCGCTAAGATCGGCTAATACGGCGTGTGAAGTTGCATGTAGCTGGGCGACGCTGCCACTTTTTGATGTTGCCTTGTATGGAGCGGCAATTAGAAACTTGCCTTGATCTGAAAGTACGAATACGTATTCGTGATTGCTTTTTAATTTTCTAAAATCTTTCGAATTTGAGATTGTTTTTATTAGTTTTTTTCCTAATTCTTTTTCCTTGTTTTTGTGTGTCACGTGTTCACTCAAGAGGTCTTCTGGTGTGAAGCGGTTTTGCAGTTTTGTGTACGCGGATAATTGCGGGTTTTCTATTCTTGGTGTGGAAGATCTTTTAGCTGTTTTTTTCAACCATTGTGTTGTAGTTTTTTTGGATTGATTGAATGTTGATATTAATCCAAATGCTCCAGGTGTGTGCCCGGTCGGATCGCTTAAATTGATCGGGTCCCCCGAGCAGTACGTATATGCATTCAACCCACCTTTCCCAAACGGACTCAAACTGTCCGGACTGTTAAAACGCATCAATACTGGGTTAAACGCTCGATACCCATTTCCCAACAGATAATGCCCGGTTATCGGATCTGGTCGCTGGCCATTAAAGCCCAACAAACTCAGCAGCCCATTTTCAGTACCGCGGTGACCATAGGGTGAATAGGTGATGGATTTTGGCTTTTGATCCGCTTTGGAAACTACGTGCAACACCGAACGCTGCTGATCGGTGGCCAGCAACGTGGTGTCGAGTGTACTACCCGAAGTTTGCTGTTGTGCCAGCAACAACTCGCCATTCTGAACGATGGAATGGCGAAGTGCTCCTTGTATCTCGGTCGCAAGGCGGCTTTTGCAATAGAAACGCTGATGCTGTGCTTCGTTCGCTGGAGCATGGTTGATCAGCCGGTCAAGGGCGTCGTAGCGATACTGGCATAGCAGGGACTGGTGTGACGATGGCATGGGAGAGTGCTCCAAAGGTCCAACAGGCAGACGCTTAGTATTGGCTTATGCGCTGTGTGTTGGAACTATCAGAACTGCTAGGTTTTTTGCTCGATGTTCCCTGCAGAAAGCTGGGCTCGTCCACATTTGAATGCATTCCCCTGTAGGAGCGATGCTTGCTCGCGATGGAGGTCCGAACGACGCGATCATTCAGACCGGCCGCGTTATCGTTCACGACCATCGCGAGCAAGCATCGCTCCTACAGGGAACGCGTACATCCGCGAACCACAGAATCTCCCACATTGTCATGTGCTGGATTCTGACTCCGTCAGCACCTTCCTGAACGTCTCCACCAACGGCCGCAAATTGATCCGATGCCACGCCGCCCACAGCGGTCTGGTCAGTGGAATCCACGGCACTTCCCGCAGCACCACGCCCGGCGGTGCGTTGCGGCTCAAGCCTTTCTGGATCATGGCAATGCCCAGCCCCGAGGCCACCAGCGCCATTGCCGTGAAGGGGCCGGTGGCTTCCATGCGGATATCCGGGGTGAAGCCTGCGCGGATGCAGGCGCTGACGAAGTACTCGCGGCCGGTGACATTTTGGTGCTGCACGCCGATCCACTCCTGTTCGGCGAGGTCGGCGGCGGTCAGTTGCGCCTGGCTGGCCAGCGGGTGATGTTCGGGCAGGGCCAGCAACATCGGGTCGTCCAGCACCTGGAAGCCCAGCAGGTCAGGGTCGTCATCGGTCGGCGGTTCACTGACCAGGGCGATATCCAGACTACGCTGTCGCAGACCTTCGAGTTGTTCACTGGAGCTCAGGTTGTACAGCGCGACGTGCACGTTCGGCCGGTCGCTGCGCAGTACGCGCAAGGCATTGGGCAGGACGCCGGCGTGCATGGCGTTTTCGATGTAGCCGATGCACAGGCCGCCTTCCTCGCCGCGACCGAGGCGTTTGCCGAGAGATTCCAGGCGATTGGCGTGGGTCAGCAAGGCGCGGGTTTCGGCGAGGAAGGTCTGGCCGTCGCGGGTCAGGCGGATGCGTTGCTGGCTGCGCTCGAACAGGGTCAGGCCCAGGCGTTCTTCGAGCTGGGCGATCTGCCTGCTCAGGGGCGATTGGGAAATGTGCAGGCGCTCGGCGGCGCGACCGACGTGTTCTTCCTCGGCGACGGCGACGAAGTAGCGCAATTGGCGGATGTCGATCATGTCAGACCTCTAGGGACTCAAGTGCTGCACATTATGTCTTGGACGGTCCGATGGTCGCAATCTAGGATCTGCTCAACGGTCAGCCAATGACCTCTGAACTGACGAGGATTTAGATATGAGCTTGAAAGACAAACTGCCCGGCGCGCTGGGTTTCGGTACTGCACCCTTGGGCAACATGTTCCGCGCCATTCCCGAGGAAGAAGCGCAAGCCACCGTGCACGCCGCGTGGGATGCCGGGGTGCGTTACTTCGATACCGCGCCGTTCTACGGTTCGGGCCTGTCGGAAATTCGCCTGGGCCAGGCACTGTCGCGCTACAACCGCGATGACTATGTACTGAGCAGCAAGGTCGGCCGGGTGATTCTCGACGAAGTCGAAGACGCCGCCGCCCGTGATCTGGGCGAGAAGAGCGGGGTGTTCGAACACGGTCTGCCGAACAAGATCGTCAACGACTACAGCGCCGATGCGACCCTGCGCTCGATCGAAGACAGCCTCAAGCGTTTGCAAACCGATCGCCTGGACATCGTCTGGGTGCACGACATCGCCCAGGACTTCTACGGCGATCAATGGCTGGAGTACTTCAACCAGGCGCGTACCGGTGCGTTCAAAGTGCTGACCCGCCTGCGTGAAGAGGGCGTGATCAAGGGCTGGGGCCTGGGCGTGAACAAGGTCGAGCCGTGCGAACTGACCCTGGACTTGAGCGAAGCGCAGCCGGACGGCTTTCTGCTGGCGGGCCGCTACACTCTGCTCGACCATGATCGTGCCTTGCAGCGCCTGATGGACGCGGCATTGGCGCAGAACGTCGAGATCGTGGTCGGCGGTCCGTACAGCTCGGGGATCCTGGCCGGTGGCGCGCACTTCGAATACCAGAAGGCCAGCCCGCAGATCATCAATAAAGTCGAGCAGATCAAGCGCATCGCCGCTGCCCACGGTGTCAGCATCAAAGCGGCTGCCTTGCAGTTCTCCCTGGCCAACCCGGCGGTGGCGGCGGCGATTCCAGGTGCCAGCCGTCCCGAGCGGATTGCCGAAGATGTCGCCGCATTGTCCGAGGTGATTCCCGCCGCTTTCTGGCAGGCACTGCGTGACGCGAAGCTGGTCTCCGAGCGTGCCCCATTACCCATCATTGGAGCTTGAGCATGAAAATCGATCTGAGTGGAAAACTGGCGGTTGTCAGCGGCAGCACGGCGGGCATTGGCCTGGGGATCAGCAAGGCGCTGGCCGAATGCGGCGCCACGGTGGTGGTGATCGGCCGCGATACGGCCAAGGTCGAGCAGGCGCTGGCGAGCATTCGTCAGCAAGTGCCCGATGCTCAACTGCGCGGGCTGACCGCCGACCTGGGTACGGCTGAAGGCGCGGAAAAACTGTTCGCCGCCGAACCCCGCGCCGACGTGCTGGTGAACAACCTCGGGATCTACAACGATGTGGACTTCTTCGAGACCCCGGACAGCGAGTGGACACGCTTCTATGAAGTCAACGTGATCTCCGGTGTGCGCCTGGCCCGGCATTACGTGCCGGACATGGTCAAGCAGGGCTGGGGCCGGGTGATTTTCCTGTCTTCGGAATCCGGCGTGGCGATCCCCGCCGAGATGATCAACTACGGCGTGACCAAAAGCGCCAACCTGGCCGTGTCCCATGGCCTGGCCAAGCGCCTGGCGGGCACCGGGGTGACGGTCAATTCGATCCTGCCGGGACCGACCCTCACCGACGGTGTGGAGGAAATGCTCAAGGATGCCATCGCCGCTTCCGGACGCAGCGTCCGGGAAGAAGCCGACGCGTTCGTGCGCAAAGCCCGGCCGAGCTCGATCATCCAGCGCGTGGCGGATGTCGAGGAGGTGGCAAACCTGGTGGCGTACATCGCTTCGCCTTTATCCTCGGCCACCACCGGCGCAGCCTTGCGGGTCGACGGCGGCGTCGTCGACAGCCTGGCCATCTGAACCTTTTTCAATCTGGAGTCTATTTTTCATGGCAACAACCTCAGCATCCATCGACATTCCGGCTTCGGCCGATCAGGTCTGGCAATTGATCGGCGGTTTCAATTCGCTGCCGGACTGGCTGCCGTTCATTCCCAAGAGCGAACTCAGCGAAGGAGGGCGAGTGCGCAGCTTGCAGACGGCGGACGGCGCGGTGGTAGTCGAGCGTCTGCAAGCGTTCGACAACGATGGCAAGACCTACAGTTACTCGATCCTGCAGGCGCCGTTTCCGGCCACTGATTATCTGGCGACGATCCGCGTTGAAGCGCAGGGGCAGGGCGCCCGGGTGACCTGGTCCGGGCGGTTTGAGCCGGTGGGGGTGAGTGACGAGGAAGTGGTGGCGTTGTTTACCGGGATCTATCAGGGTGGGCTTGAGGCACTGCGGGCCAACTACCCAGCCTGATAAACACCACAGATGATCGTTCCCACGCTCCGCGTGGGAATGCAGCCCGGGACGCTCCGCGTCCCTTTCGCAAGCTGGAACGCGGAGCGTCCCTTGAGGCATTCCCACGCAGAGCGTGGGAACGATCATGAGGGGGTAATCAAACTCTCCCGGCAATCGAGCACCAACCGCGCCCCGCCCAATTCGCTCGTCCCCACCTCCAGCGCAAACCCGTGCAGGCTGACAATCGCCGCGACGATCGACAGCCCCAAGCCGAAACCGCTTTTAAGATTGCCCGCCTCGGCGCGATAGAAACGCTGGAACACCGCCTCGCGTTCAGCCTCCGGAATACCGGGACCGGTGTCGTGCACTTCGATGCGGGTATGCCCGTTCTCATTGACCCCACGCAAAATCACCTGGCCACCGGGTGGGGTGAATTTGATCGAGTTGCTCAGCAGATTGGCCACCGCTTCGAACAGCAAGGCGCGGTCGCCATTGAGCGAAGGCAGCGATGCGGGCAGTTGCAGTTCGAACGTCAGGCCATCGTCCTCGGCCAGCGGCAGATAAAACTCATGCAGTTCCTGCAGCAACGACACCGGGTCGAGCTGGACGAAACCGGACCGGCGCTGGCGATCCTCCAGTTCGGAGATCCGCAGCAACCCGCGAAAACGCGCCATCAGGGTGTCGGCCTCGGCCAGCACCGCATCCAGTTGCGTCGCTTGCGTCGACCCTTCGCCGGCCTGTTGCTGCATGCGGTAAAGCTGCGCGCGCAGGCGGGTCAGCGGGGTGCGCAGATCATGGGCGATGTTGTCGCACACGCCCTTGACCTCGTTCATCAAACGCTCGATGCGCTCGAGCATGGCGTTGACGATGGCGGCCAGCATGTCCAGTTCATCGCGGCGGTTGGACAGCGGCAGGCGCCGGGTCAGGTCACCGGCGACGATGGCTTCGGCGCTGCCCTGGATCGCGCGAATCCGTCGCAGCGGCCGGCGGCGCAACAGGTGCCAACCGACGATGCCCGGCAGGATGGTCAGGGTCACGCCCCAGAACAAGGCATGCAGGATGATCCGGGTCACGGCAAACAACGAACCGTTGTCCCGCACCAGGATCAGCCAGCGGCCATCCCTTGTCTGGGTGGCCACGGCGTCGCAGCTGTCGATGGGCAGGGTCGGGTCGTCGGACTCGGCGCAATCGTTGAGCATGTGAATCTTGCCGTCCAGCGGCAGGCCTTTTGGAATGTGGCGCAGGGCGCCGCTGAGGTAACGGTGCTCGGCATCGAACAGGCCATAGGCGTCGATGCCGCGAATGTCGAAGGTCATGCTGACGGCGAGGGCGTCCGTCAGTTGATCGCCCTGGAAGTGTGAAAACAGATGCTGGCGTTGCATCAGCGAATGCTTGGCCAGGTTGTCGAGGTAAGCGGACACCTCGTAGTACATGACCCCCATGAGAATCCCGCTCCAGGCCACGAATAGCGCACTGTAGAGCGCCAGCAAACGACTGGTGGAAGAGCGCCAGCCTTTAGACGGGTTCGGCAATGACATAACCCGAGCCTCGTACGGTTCGAATCAATGGAACATTGCCAGGTGGGTCGATTTTCTTGCGCAGGCGACCGATGTGCACGTCGATCAGGTTGGTGCCGGGGTCGAAGTGATAACCCCAGACCTCTTCGAAAATCATCATCCGCGAGAGGATCTGCCCGGTGTTGCGCATCAGGAATTCCAGCAGTTTGTATTCGGTGGGCAGCAGCGTGAGCAATTCGCCGTTTCGGCTGGCTTCATGGCTGATCAGGTTCAGCTCCAGGTCCGCCACCCGCAGCGTAGTGGCCTGGGCCGTCACGTTGTTCTGCCGGCGCAGCAGGACTTCGACCCGGGCGGCCATTTCATCGGTGGCAAAGGGTTTGGTCAGGTAATCGTCGCCCCCGGCACGTAAGCCGCGCACGCGCTCGTCGACATCCGAGAGGGCGCTGATCATCAGGATAGGCGTGGCCACGCCCATGGTGCGCAACGTGGTGACGATTGCCAGGCCATCGAGTTCGGGCAGCATGCGGTCGAGGGTGATCAGGTCATAGTTGCCGCTGACCGCACGTTCCAGTCCCTCGCGGCCATTGTCGACCCAGTCGACGTCGAGGCCGTGGCTGCTCAGTTCGGCGACAATTTCCCGGGCGGTCACGGCGTCGTCTTCGATGGTCAAGATGCGGGTCATAAGGCTGGCCTGATTAGGTATTCACAACGTGGTGGGCCATTTTGCCAAGAAATGATCGACCGCTGACTAAATAAAAGTTCATGGACAAATCCAGTGTTGGTCAATGCATAAAACCCGCTGTGGCCACCCTTTCGTTGCAAATTGCATGGGTCCGGGAAGTTCAAACTTTCTAAGCCGCTGAAAGCGCAGCATTTATTAAAAAACCGCGACTGGCACGCTGACTGCAATTGCTCCTTCGAGACTTGTAACACCATCTTTCTGCCTGGAGCGATATAACAATGAATAGATCCTCTGAGGGTTTCTATCCCGTCACCGAAGAGTTGAGTGCGGCGTCGGGCGTGTCCTGGGGGGCGATCTTCGCCGGGGCCGCGGCTGCGGCGGCGTTGTCGCTGATCCTGGTGCTGCTCGGATTTGGCCTCGGGTTCTCGGCGGTTTCGCCGTGGGCCAATGAAGGTATGAGCGCCAAGGGCCTGGGCATCTCGACGATTGTCTGGCTGGCTGTCACGCAAATCGTCGCTTCCGGGGCCGGCGGCTATATTGCCGGTCGGCTGCGGGTGAAGTGGGCCTATATGCATGGCGATGAAGTTTACTTCCGCGACACCGCCCACGGCTTTCTGGCCTGGTGCGTAGCGACGCTGGTGACGGCCACGCTGGTGGCGGGTTCAGTCAGCAGCATTGTCAGCGGTGGCGTTCAGGCCGGGGCGCAGGTTGCCGGTGGCGCCGCCACGGCCATGACAGCCGCGGCGGGCACCGCGGCAGCCAACACTGACAGCGATCAGTATGGGTATTACATCGACAGCCTGTTTCGTACTGACCAACCGGCCGCCGTCAGCGATGATGCCGCCCGAGGCGCTGTGACGCGCATTTTCGTGCGCTCCCTGAAAGACGGCCAGTTGTCTGCTGAAGATCGCACCTACCTGGCGCAACTGGTGGCGCAGCGGACCAACATGACGCAGGCAGACGCCGAACGTCGTGTCGACGAGGTCTATGCCCGCACGCAAAAAGCCGTGGCCGACGCCAAGCTGGCGGCGCAACAAGCGGCTGACACCGCCGCCAAAGTCGCCGCCTGGACCACCTTGTGGATGTTCGTCGCGCTGTTGGCCGGTGCGTTCTTCGCCAGCCTTGCCGCCACCTTCGGCGGTCGTCGCCGGGATGCCGTGGTGTATCTGGAAACCGACACCTACGTCACCACCGCTGCGATTCGTTAACCCTGGAGAATCATCATGCGTTCATTACTGTTGTTCTTTCTCGGCGTACCGATCCCGATCATCATCCTGATCGCCTTGTTCATGCACTGATCTTGCGGGGCTTGTGCCTCTGCCGCTTCTGCCTTCTTTGGCAGGAGCGGCGTTTTTGTTTGGACAGGTACATAGATGTTGGCTGTGATTGCGTCATCGCGAGCAGGCTCGCTCCCACAGGAGGAATGCATTCCAAATGTGGGAGCGACGGTGCGACGTTTCGACCTGCTCGCGAAGAGGGCAGATTAGGCGCAACAAATTCATCCATCAATCGGCGTTGTGAGAAACGCCTCAAGCCCCTCGGCATACGCGGTAAATTCAGCGATCCGCGGAAACTGCGCCACATTCACCTGATCCGGCACCACCAGATTAGTAAAGCTCCAGGCCACCGCCAGCGTAATGCCATCCTGACCAATCGAGCCATCGGTTTTCAGCGGCTGCTTTTCCAGCTCCCGTTCCAGCGCCGAATAGGCGGCCGCCAATTGCCCCTCGACGCGCTCGACCCAGGGCTGGAACTGGATCTCCGCCGGACGCAGGTTGCGCTCATAAAAAAGCTGCACCGACTTTTCGCTGGCGGCCAACGCCAGGCCAATCAGGCGCAGTGAGCGCAGGCGATGTTCGATACCCGCGGGCATCAGGCTGCGCTCCGGGCCGGCCAGCGCCTCCAGGTAATCGATGATCAGCGTCGAATCCATCAACACTTCACCGTCATCCAGGAGCAGGGTAGGCGCCTTGACCACCGGGTTGATCTGCCGAAATTGTTCGAAAGTCCTGAACACCGACACCGATTCGTGCTCCAGGGCAATGCCCAGGCGTTTGGCAGAAATGGCGACGCGTCGCACGTAAGGTGAATCCAGCATGCCGATCAGCTTCATATAACCGCTCCTTGAGATAGCCATTTCGCGAGGGACAACCTTAGCTGAGCCCGGTCGACGTGCAAACCGGGGCATGCAGCTCAGCGGTTTGTCTTCCATATAAGCTTCGCAGGATTGAATTTCTTGCTATAAACGCACTCCGATATGCGCCTGGATGCCTGTCTTAGAGCATTTTCGAGGCTTTGTCGGACAAATTCGCTGTCTTTTCAGTTGCTGAGGCCTCAAGTCGGCCTTAGACTGCCGCCCCTCGTAAATTGAGTGCCGGGTGGCGCTTGGTATAAACGGCGCCTTTGCGATGACCTTCGATGGTCCGCCGCAACGCTCCCTAATTCGCCTTAATGCACGTTTTTTTATAGAGATATCAATGACAAAGGACAAGTTGCTGGCCATGCCGGCGGATGACTACATGAATGCTGAGCAACATGCTTTTTTCTCCGAGCTGTTGCAGAACATGAAAGTCGAAACCCATGAGCGCATCGAACAGAACCGCATCGCCATCGAAAGCCTGGACACCCCGGCCGACCCGGCTGACGCCGCTTCTGTCGAAGAAGAGCGCACTTGGCTGGTGAACGCGATCGATCGTGATCAGCGCATGCTGCCGCAGTTGGAGCAAGCCCTGGAACGCATCAAGGAAGACAGCTTCGGCTGGTGCGATGACAGCGGCGAGCCAATCGGCCTCAAGCGCCTGCTGATCAGCCCGACCACCAAGTACTGCATCGAAGCTCAAGAACGTCACGAGCAGATCGACAAGCACCAGCGTCAGGCGTGATTCTGTCGGGTAGCCCAATTAACCGGGGCTGCCTGGAAAAGATCGCAGCCTTCGGCAGCTCCTACGGGTTCAAGTGAACACCTGTAGGAGCTGCCGAAGGCTGCGATCTTTGCTTTTCGACGTCTACAAAATTCCCCCCCAACTTCTATTGATCTGCTGCAACGTCCCCGACTAAAGGCTCATGGATAATAGCCTTATGCTGGCGTTTAATGCGAAGACAATAACTAGAAAGTGGCGGGGTGAAAAAGATGACGAGAGACGGATCTCGGGTGGCGGCAGTGCCTGCACCCGTGCTTTTGCCGAACAACCGCTGGTTGACGCCGACACTGCAAAGCATCGCCCTGGTGCCGCTGTTGTGTGGCATGACCCTGGGTGGCTGGTCGCTCTACCTTGGCCTGCCGTTGGCCGTGCTGATCATCTGGCTGCCGCGCCTGCGCTCGCGCGCAATCCCCCAAGCCGTGCCTGTCGATACGTCCAGCGCGCTCTCGGCGTTGACCCGCGAACTGTCCTACACCACCAGTCATAACGCCTTGTCCGCCGCGGGCGTGGCCTTTTCGGTCAAGCAACTGGCCGACAAGTTGCAATCGCAACTGGGGGCGGCAGCGCAAATCGTCGGCAATGCCGACGTCATGATCGCCACCGAGCAGGCCACCTCAAATCTCAGTCGCCAGGCCCTGAGTGCCGCGAGTGAAGCGCATCAAAGCGGCGTGGCAGGGCGTACCGAGTTGATCGAGTCCATTGCGCGCATGCACCAACTCAGCCAGCGGGCCAACAACAGCCGTGAGCTGATCGAAGCCCTGAGCCAGCGCAGTGACGAGATTCAACGTGTCACGCTAGTGATCCAGTCCATTGCCAGCCAGACCAACTTGCTGGCCTTGAACGCGGCCATCGAGGCGGCGCGGGCCGGTGAGCACGGTCGTGGCTTCGCGGTGGTGGCCGATGAGGTGCGCGGGCTTGCCGCGCGCACCGCCACGGCCACCGGGGAAGTCGGCGACATGGTGGCCGATATCCAGCAACGCACCGCGCAAGTGGTCGAGCAGATCCGCCAGCTGTCCAGCGACCTCGACACCGGCGTCGGCCAGGTCGAACAGACTGGCCAGCACCTGGACAACATTGCCCGGCTGGCTGCCGGTGTCGAAAGCCAGGTTGGGGAAATCGCCCGCGGTGCGGAAACCAACCGCGAACAACTCGATAGCCTGTTTCACGCCATCGAGCAGATGCGCAGCGACCTCGCGATCAGTGACCAACAGACCCAGCGCCTGGCCCTGGCAGCGGTGCAGATGGAAGGCCAGGCCGAGACCATCAGCGAGCGCCTCGCCGAAGTCGGGCTGGATGACTACCATCAGCGGATCTACGACCTGGCCCGGGAAGGCGCGAGCCAGATTGCGGCGCGTTTCGAGGCGGACATTGATGCGGGGCAGATCAGCCTCGAAGACCTGTTCGACCGCCAGTACCAGCCGATTCCCGATACCCAGCCGGCCAAATACCGCACGCGCTTCGATCGTTACACCGATCAGGTCTTGCCGGCGATCCAGGAGCCGCTGCTGCCTCGCCACGAAGGCCTGGTGTTCGCTATCGCCTGCACCCAGCAGGGCTATGTGCCGACGCATAACAAAGCGTTCAGCCAGCCACTGACCGGCGACATACAACGGGATACTCAGCACAACCGCAGCAAACGCAAGTTCACCGACCGAACGGGGATTCGCTGTGGCAGTCATCAGCAGGCGGTGCTGTTGCAAACCTACACCCGTGACACCGGCGAGCTGATGCATGACCTGTCGGTGCCGATCATGCTCAAGGGGCGTCATTGGGGTGGTTTGCGCTTGGGCTACAAGCCGGAAAACCCTCGATGATGGATGAGGATTGTTACAATTTTGGTAACTGAGCTGTACAAAGTCGTTATTGTTTTCGCGCCTGTGAAGTCGTTACCATACCTATATTAGTTAGGTTGCTAACGGAATTCGAGGCGCAGCATGCACAATAAAGTTGATGTCGCGGTCATGATCGGTAGCGGAGTACCCGCCACTCTGCGGGCGTTGGGGCAAAGCATCTGCTGGGTGGTGCTGCTCAATGGCGAACGCCGTGGCACGGCCTATTCCAGTCGCAATGAAGCCGAGGAGTGCAAGGCGGCCTGGCTGGCGCAATTGCGCGCCGAAACGCCAGGCAACCTGCACTGCGCCTGAGGCTAGTGACGCTGATGCATGCGCAGGTTCAGGTCGTCGACCACCCGCGCCCAATCGGCATCTTCACGCAGTTGTTCCTTGAGGAAGCCTGCCTGTTGGGAGGTCCAGAACTCGGCATCGATGAGTTTTTTGTCGTTGGGCAGGGGGGAGTGGCTGGCAATGAAATCGTCAATGGCTTTCTGACTGGAGTCCAGGCCGAGTTGGTCGAACAAGCCTTTCAAGTCGTGGGTCGGTGATTCCATCTTGATCTCCTGGCAGCTCTAGGTCGCGTCGAATGAGAGAGATGAAGGACGCCTCTGTTACTTCTGAGGGAGACGTGCTTCAGTAAGTTCGAAAACGATGTGCAAACGCAGCAGTGAGCATAGACCGCAAATCCGCGTATCAGCTTTTCAAGGCACCCGCATCGACGGCAGCTTTCAGATCCCTGGCCGATTGTTGTGCGGCGAGGGCGGCGATGTCGCCGGACTTGAACCAGCGATCTTTCTCGACCTGATGATAGGTCACGGTTTTCAGCGGCGGCTTGGCGCGCATCACGATCACGGCCTGGAACTCGCCGTCGATCTCCCTGGCTTCGCCCCGGATGAAAAACTCGCCGATATCAAATTCCGTCACGTTGCGGCCATCCCATGAAAAATATTGTTGTTTAACGCGCCTGCCACGGGAAGGCGCGTTTGATTGGTCGGGCAGTATGGCAGTAGTTGCAGTCCGGCGGCTGGGTAAAGTCGCCGGCCTGACGAAACCTTCCAGGGAAAATGGGACGAAAGTGTCACATACGTGACTCAAGCGCGCGGGCGAGGGCGCAGGCCTGGTTATGATCGCCGCGGAAACCTCTTACGTGCCCCGTGGAAGTTTCCTTGATATGAAAGAAGGCGTTGCCCGCCAGGACCACGTGAAATCGTGGCGGCGAAGGGGCCCGGGGGCCGGCTTCGGTAGCAAGAAACACCGCAGGGTGCAGGGAAGGTGGGGTGTTGGAGTAAGATGCCTGGGGATGGGCAAAGTGTGTCAGTGTGCACATATGAAGTCCTTTTCTTGGGTTTGCCGACGTAATGTACGTCGTCATGGGTAGTCTCGGTGAGCATCGCTGCTCTAGAATCAGCGTCACTGGTGGGTGGACACGGCTTATCTAAAGCAATTTCTGGCTAGCGATATGTAAGAAAAGTGCTTTTTTATAAGAGTTTTTTCCTTAAAGTTGATAGTCCGTATTTCTCTGGCCGTTCCAAGGGCGTTTTCCTTCAGCCTTTGTCGAACGCCGGGCGAGACGATGTGAGCGGCATCCAGTAATCTGCTCACGCTTCGAGAGGGATGAGCGCTCTGCTCATCCAGGATCTCAACCCGGGTTATCTGGCTTCACCTCGGCATTGCCGCTTTTTTGGCCGTGCGCTTTTTTCGCGTGCGGCGTCATTTTCAGATGTGGGGATGTTTCCTTGGCAGTAAGTAATCTCGATATGCATGCTTTGTTTGTGCTGGGTGATTTGCGCGCAAAGCTGGTTAAACAGTTTCAGTCACGTTTCGTTTACATTACCGAACAGAACGCTGAAGGCATTTACATTGCCGAGATCGACACCGAGTCAGCGCTGGTGGTGGACGATAAACCTGGGCTCAAACTCAAGGTCGGCGATCATTTCAGCGCGTCGGTGTTGCCCAGTCGCGAAGGCGGCAAACTGGAAATCAAGTTCCGCGACATCAAACTGACCGTCTACGGCCTGGGCGACTACGCATTCGTGACCACCGCCGACGGCCAGGCCATCCTGTTCAAGGAAGGCCACAACGTGGTGACGGTGTTCGCCGCCCACCAGCAGCTGCAGGAAGGCCTGACCAAGACCCTCAAGGCCGTGACTGGCAAGGCCGCCAAGTGGCGCAAGGGTGAACTGGTGACGTTCAAGGCCAGTGAGTAGTGGACCTGCCCCGCGCCGATTTCCACCAGCAGCACCAGGCCAGTGCGCAAGCCGAGGCCCAGCGTCTGTTTGAGCAAAAGGCTGTCCTGCAGGGTGCCTGGCTGAACTGGGTGGCCTCGCAGATCTACACGTTGCGACCTGCGGCGTACGCCAGCATGGTGAGGAGAGAATTGGCCCTTTTGCAGCAAACGTGTGAAAACTGATCCACCTCCCTCGAAAGCAGGAACCTCTACTACAGTCAGTTGACTGAGTATTCAGAGGCTTCGCGGTCTTCTGCCAGGCCATCCTGCTATTGCTGTGAACAGCACGAGGTGCACAAGCATGAAAGGCATTCGCCGGTTGCTGGCCGCTGTCGTGGCCACGTTCGGATTGTTGGCGTCACCCGTTCCGGTGCTGGCTGCCAGCACACCGATCCACTTCGCCGACCTCAACTGGGAAAGCGGCAGCCTGATCACCGATGTCCTGCGGATCATCGTCGAAAAAGGTTATGGGCTGCCGACCGACACCTTGCCGGGCACCACCATCACGCTGGAGACCGCACTGGCCAACAATGACATCCAGGTCATTGGCGAAGAGTGGGCGGGGCGCAGCCCGGTCTGGGTCAAGGCGGAGGCCGAAGGCAAGGTCGTGAGCCTGGGCGACACGGTCAAGGGCGCCACCGAAGGCTGGTGGGTGCCGGAGTACGTGATCAAGGGCGACCCGGCCAAGGGCATCAAGGCGCAGGCACCGGACTTGCGCAGTGTCGCGGACCTGCCCAGGTACAAGGACGTGTTCAAGGACCCGGAAGCCCCGAACAAGGGACGCTTCCTCAACAGCCCCATCGGCTGGACCTCGGAAGTGGTGAACAAGCAGAAGCTCAAGGCCTACGGGCTCGATGACAGCTTTGTAAACTTTCGCAGCGGTTCGGGCGCGGCGCTGGATGCGGAGATCAGCTCGTCGATTCGCCGGGGCAAACCGGTGCTGTTCTATTACTGGTCGCCCACGCCGTTGCTCGGTCGTTTCAAGTTGATCCAGCTGGAGGAGCCGCCCTTCGATGCGCAGGCCTGGAAAACCCTGACCGACGCCGACAACCCCAATCCGCAACCGACCCGTTCGCTGCCTTCGAAGCTGTCCATCGGCGTGTCCACGTCGTTCCAGAAGCAGTACCCGCAGATTGCCGAGTTCTTCGCCAAGGTC
The DNA here is from genome assembly GCF_013416725.1 of Pseudomonas sp. SbOxS1. NCBI lineage: Bacteria > Pseudomonadati > Pseudomonadota > Gammaproteobacteria > Pseudomonadales > Pseudomonadaceae > Pseudomonas > Pseudomonas sp. SbOxS1. The sequence goes on along the minus strand of NZ_JAAVXC010000045.1, from coordinate 1,462 downwards.
GATTTCCCCATCGATCCGTTGAACCGCGCGCTGGCCGACATGAGTGAAAAACACACGCCACCGCGTCAGGCCGCCGAAGCGTTCATGAAGGCGCATCCAGAAGTCTGGAAGGCCTGGTTGCCCAAGGAGATCGCGGACAAGGTGTCTGCCGCCCTGTAGATGCCGGCTGCAAAAATGGCCCATGGGTTACGTTGGTCGGGTCGCTGGCGTCGTGGCGTGCACGGCAAAAAAAGCCGACTAGGATGTGTTTGTTCAAATCCCTTTCAAGGATTTCAGACCATGACCTTCGTGTTGGCTCAATGGCTGGCGACGGTAATTTCGGCGATCGCTCTGGTACACGTGTATTGGGCGTTGGGTGGTGAATGGGCCGCCGTGGCGGTGGTGCCGCAAGTGCCAGTGGAGGGCGGTGCGCGGTTGCAGCCGGCCTTCAATCCCCGTGGCTGGATGACGATGCTGGTGGCGGCGGGGTTGCTGATTATTGCCCTGTTGGTGTGCTTGCGGGTTGGCTGGTGGCTGCCGCAGGTGGATCATCGAGGGTTGCAGTGGATGATCAGCGCCATTGCGCTATTGCTGTTTGCCCGGGCGATTGGCGACTCGGAACTGATGGGGTTTTTCAAGGAGGTCAAGGGGTCGCGGTTTGCCTACTGGGACACTTGGGTTTATTCGCCCTTGTGTGTGGTGCTGGGGGCAGGTTTGTTGGCGGTGGCCTGGATTTAAGATCAGCTTTTCTTCACGCTGACGTCTCGGTGCGGGCGGATATCCCCGATCTACTGTAGGAGCCAGGCTTGCCGGCGAAGGCGTCCTGGCAGACGATGATTGTCTTGCAGGTGTACATATCCATTCCTGCGGTAACGGCCACTTAGGGTTTCGCTCTTACAGCGAGTCACTTGGAAAAGCCCCAAGTAACCGAGGGCTCTTGCCACTGGCGTTCGGCCCCTCGCTAATGCTCGGGGTACCCTCGCTCCGGTCCTGCTCCGTGGGTCGCCGCGATGGGCCATCCATGGNNTTAGCCACTGCGCAGAACCTCCACTCGGCCTCTCGATGGGGCAAGAAAATCAAAAGCCAGATCAAGATCAACAGCCAAAGCGAGGCGGCCTGACAGCCGACCTGATCGGGAGCCGTACGCATTTCCCCCTGTAGGAGCCAGGCTTGCCGGCGAAGAACGATAATGCGGTGTAACAGACACACTGCAGCGCCTGGTTCGCCGGCAAGCCTGGCTCCTACAGGGGATCAGGTACCCCCGTAAAAGTCAGGTCGGCTGTCAGGCCGCCTCGCTTTTGTTTTTGATCTGGGTGCCCCGTTAAACCACGCTGGCCGAACGCAGGCATTGCGCAGTGGGGAAACCGGCAGGACGCCGGTTTAGCCGCGCTGGGCCATGGATGGCCCATCGCGGCGACCCACGGAGCAATGCCGGAGTGAGGGCATGCCGAGCCCTAGCGAGGCACCGAGTGGTGGGGCAAAG
>NZ_JAAVXC010000044.1:0-6405 GCF_013416725.1 Pseudomonas sp. SbOxS1 | reverse complement strand
GCCGGCAAGCCGGCTCCTACAGGGCGCGCAGCATCTTTCGATGTCAGGGCTTCTCCCGCTCCGCGACTGTTGGCTGGGCAGTTGCGGGGGCGAGTGGTGGTGGATGTGAATCGCTGATCACGGATCTACGCCTGACACACAACATTGTAGGAGCTGGCTTGCCAGCGAAGGCGTCCTTGAATTTTGCAATGATCTTTCGGGCGCCTTTGCCGGCAAGCCGGCTCCTACAGGGAGCGCGGCATCTCTCGATGTCAGGGCTTCTCCCGCTCCAGCAATTGCCGCTTACGCTCCACACCCCAGCGATACCCCGACAGATTGCCATCGCTGCGCACCACACGGTGACAGGGGATTGCCACCGCCAGACTGTTCGCGCCACAGGCTTGTGCCACTGCGCGTACAGCCTTGGGGTTGCCGATGCGCTGGGCGATGTCGGCGTAGCTGGCGGTGCTGCCGGCGGGTATTTCCCGCAGGGCTTGCCAGACCCGCTCCTGAAACGCCGTACCGCGCACATCCAGCGGCAAGTCCAGGCCCAGGGCCGGGGCTTCGATGAAGCCCACGACTCGGGCGATCAACTGTTCGAAGGCCGGGTCGGCACCGATCAGGGTGGCGCGACGAAACTTGTCCTGCAGGTCGCAGACCAGTTGCTGCGGATCATCACCCAAAAGAATCGCGCAGACCCCACGCTCGCTTTGCGCCACCACAATCGCGCCGAGGGAACACTGGCCAACCGCGAAACGAATGTCGTTGTTTTGCCCCGCGGCACGGTAATCAGTGGGTTTCATTCCCAGCACCTGGTCCGCCGCCTCATAGAAACGGCTGTTGGAGTTGAAACCGGCGTCGTACAACGCATCGGTGACCGAGCGACCATCCGCCAGCCGCTCGCGCATGCGGCGCGAACGATGGGCCGCGGCATAGCCTCTGGGTGTCAGGCCGGTCACGGACTTGAACACCCGATGGAAATGAAAACTGCTCAGTCCTGCCGCTTGCGCCAGCTCGTTCAGCGCGGGCAGCGCCTCGGCGGTTTCGATCTGGCGGCACGCGGCGGCCACGGTGGCAGCATGTTGCGCGGCGACCGCGCTTTGATCCTTTGCTGCGCGCTTGCTTGGACGATAACCCGCGGCCTGGGCCAGTTCAGCGCTGTCGAAGAATTCGACATTCTGCGGTTTCGGCAAGCGCGAGAGGCTGCTGGGATTGCAGTAGATTCCGGTGGTTTTCACCGCATAGACGAACTGCCCGTCCGCCTGTGGGTCGCGGGCGATCACCGCGGCCCAGCGTGGATCGTTTTCGGTGCTGCTTGTTGTCGATTGGCTTGTCATGGCGTTACATCCGTTGACCTGTTTGCCGCAGATTAACCACCGGCCGGTACGTCCACACTCCGGCGCTTGCGGTCAAACTCCACGGCCTCACCGCGCGGTCCGAAAAGTGAAGTTGATGCGCTGTTCGCCCAGGCGCGGGTGTTGGCCATCCTTGATCGGCAGGACGCCGTGATAACGCAAGCGATCCACGCCGCCCCAGACCACGATGTCGCCATGCAGCAACGGCACCCGCTGGCTTTTGTCACTGCGTGCGAAGCCGCCGAACAGGAACATCGCGGGCAACCCCAGCGATACCGAAACGATAGGCGCAGCGTAGGATTTTTCGTCCTTGTCCTGGTGCAAGGACATTTTCGCCCCAGGCACATAGCGATTGATCAGGCAGGAATCCGGCACGAAATCGGCAAATCCCGCCTCCCGTGCCGCCGCCTGGGCCAGCTGGAAAAACACCTCGGGCATGGGTGGCCAGGGCAGGCCGGTCAGGGGATCGTCGCGGGTGTAGCGATAACCGCTGCGGTCGGTGGTCCAGCCCCAGGTGCCGCAACTGCTCAGGGCCACCGACATGGTGAAGCCGCCAGGAGTGACCATTTGCCGGAACGGTGCGGCCGCCAGCACGGCCTCCAGTGCCGGCAGCAAACGTTCCAGCCAGGGCAGGGCAAAGCCTCTGAGAACGTAGGATTGTTCCCCAATCTGCTCGCGTCGGCGCGCTTGCTCGGGCTCGGCGTCGGCAAACAGGTCCAGGGTGGTCGGGTTCATGGTGCTCATGATGCGTCGTGAAAGATGATCCCAAGGGTATGCCGTTTTCCGCTGTGCAGGCGACTGACGCCGTGGCGCAGGGTCACCCGATAGTAACCGCGCACGCCTTTGACCGGGCGCTGGTTGACCGCGAAGATCAGGCCGTCGCCCTTTTTCAGACCGATGACCTGTGGGCGCGACTGCATGCGTGGGCGCTGCTCGGTGAGCACGAACTCACCGCCGGTGAAATCTTCCCCAGGCTCTGACAGAAGAATCGCCACCTGCAGCGGGAAGACATGCTCGCCATACAGATCCTGGTGCAGGCAGTTGTAGTCCTGTGGGCCGTATTGCAGCAACAAGGGAGTAGGACGCTGCTGGCCGGCGGCATGGCAACGGTCGAGAAAGGCCGGGAGACTGTCGGGGAAACGGCTCGGCAGGTCCATCTGCGCATGCCAGCGATTGGCGATCGGCACCAAGCGCGGGTACAGCGCACTGCGCAGGCGGGCCACCAGTGGCGGCAAGGGGTAGTCGAAATACTTGTACTCGCCACGGCCGAAACCGTGGCGGGCCATGATCACGTGGGAGCGAAAGCCTTCGGATTGGCCGTACAAGGCGCTGATCCGGTCACAGGCCTTGTGGCTCAACAGCGACGCGATGACCGCGCAGCCGTCCTCGTCGAGTTGCTGTTCCAGCAGGGGCCAGTCCAGCCTGTCCAGGTATTGCTCGCTCATTGCCGGGCCCTCAGGTGATTGAGGTGGCGAGACTAAGGGGCATGACGAATGCAAACACTCCGACACTTGCGGTCGAATATCGCCAGGGAGCGGACGTCCAGGTTGTCGCTCCAGATGATGTTACAGCGCTTTGCTGACGCTGATGTCGCTGATGACGTCCTCGCCGCCATGCAGGGCGTCCAGTGCGGCTTTGGCTTCTTCTGCGGTGCCGTTTTCCAGCTGGGCAAATTCGAAGCGGCGTTCGCCATTGAGTTTGTACTTGATGACGTATTTGGTCGTCTGGGCCACGGTCATACCTGTCTGTCTGCGTATTGAGGCGTTGCTCAGCTCAGTTTCGAGCTGGAGCGGCGGATGATCTTGATCGAGTGGGTCAGGGTCGGCTTGCGCGTCACGCTGATCGGCCGGCGGTTGACCGTGTCGATGGTGATGTTCCAGAACCCGGTGCTCGGCGCCGTGATGCGAGCCGGGAAGGTGTCGAACGCGCCGCCGTGATAGGTGTGACGACCGCCATTCTTGAAGCTGCGGAAGTTGGCGTCGTTCATCAAGCGAATGTTGCACGTTTGCGAGCATTGAATGACGACGATGTCGTCTTCGTTGAGGTGCTCGCGCTGGTGGATAAATTTCATGGGGCGCCTCCAGAAGGGCTTTTTCTACAAAATCAAAACGATAGCATGGGCGATTGGCGCAGTTTATCAGCCCCGGGGCGTTATTATCCGGCTGTGCGGGCCCGGTTGGGCAATAAAAACGCATATAACGCACGCCTGGGAAGAAAAAAGCAGTGGGGCCCGGAGAAAACCCGTGTTTGTGCTGTCGGAGGGTCTTTAACGGAGGTTTTGTATGAAGTGGGGCATGTGTGGCTTGCCGTGGGTCCTGGCAATCAGTGGTTGTGCAAGTGTCTCGGAGATCAACCAGACGCTGCCGACCATGAATGTGATTTCAGGCAAGAAGCCCCATGAGTACGCCCAGTGCCTGAGCGAAAAGCTCGCCGACAGCCGTGGCGCCTTGCAGATCGAGGAGCAGAAAGACGGGGTGCGGGTGATCGTGCCGCAGAAGCTTTCCTCGGGGCCGGCCGCGGTGTTCGATATCGAGGAGCGCTCCGGGGGCAGCAGCATCAAGTTGCATGAGCGCATCTCCAACGTGCCGATACGCCCCTTCGACGTGCGTGATGCCGCCACGGTGTGCATTTCCGGCTGATAGACTGTCGAGCGTCAGCACCAATGCCGTCAAAGCGACCCTTTGGCGGCATTGTCATTTCTGGAGTCGAACATGAAGCGAGAGCAGGTACGGGAGCGGCACGCAGAGGGTCAAATCTGCGCCACCCATGTGATTCAGAACCCGGCGAATCCGGGAGAGTGGATCGTGTTTTTCAAGAAAAGCGCCGGGCGCAGTTTTTTCCTGGTGGACGATAGCGACGAAGTCGAGTCCTTCAGCAGTCTCGACGAACTGGTCGAGATCGTGCGCGGCCTGGGGATCAAGTTCGCGGAAATCCACATGTAGGGCACCACGCCCTATTTGCAGACCACCACCACGCTACGGTTCTTGTAGTTGCCAACGTCGACACCCAGGGTCTTGTCGCTTTCCTCGGGGGCGGGTGAGCCGTCAGTGCCGACGATGCGGTAGCCGGTGCCGGCGCAGGAGGCATCGGCCTTTTCATAACAGCTCGCCCAGGAATTGGCCTCGCCGGAACAGTCGATGGCCAGGCCTTGCTCGCCATTGTTCAGGTAAGTGGTTTCAGAAGTGGCGCAGCCACCGAGGGCCATAACCGCAATCAGCGGCAAAAATTTGGTCATGTCGTTGTCGTCGTCAGGATGAGGGGCAAAGCCTGTGACAGCGCGGTTGGCAAAAGGTTATAGCCAAAGGCCACTTCTTGCCGGTATTCGCAAAAAAAAGCCCTGCACCAGGGCAGGGCGTCAGGCATGGCTCAGTTCTTGTCCTTGCCCCGTCGTTTGGGTGCCGGGTGTTCCAGCTGCAACACCGATGCCACTTCGATCGCCATGGCTTCGGACGGGAAAGGACCGACAGTGTTCTCAGTGCCAACGCCGGTTACCCACCACTGGCCGTCTTTGGCCTTGTTGATCAGGAACCCGTTGACGCTTTTTGCTTCTGACATCTAATTGCCTCGTTGGCTGGATCAATGGGCGCCATGATACCGCCAAATGCACCGTTCGGGTGCCGATGGATGCGAGTTGGTGCGCTTGCCCATGGGTTGACTCAGCGTGCAAACCTGGCGGACTCTGCTATCAATAACAGGCTGTTGATCCATTGGCGGCGCTCGCTGCGGAACTAATGGCAAGAATATTTCTCTATGATGGCATCGGTTAGCCAGCGCGGGGCATTGTAAGGTGCACGCCGCCTGATTAGACTGCGCCGAAACTCGTACACACAGCCCTTTCAAGGACTTTTATGATCAAGAAATGCTTGTTTCCAGCAGCCGGTTACGGCACTCGCTTCCTGCCAGCGACTAAAGCCATGCCCAAGGAAATGCTGCCGGTGGTAAACAAGCCACTGATCCAGTACGGCGTCGAAGAAGCACTGGACGCCGGGCTGACGGAAATCTCCATCGTCACCGGTCGTGGCAAGCGCGCCCTGGAAGACCATTTCGACATCAGCTACGAGCTGGAAAACCAGATCAAGGGCACCGACAAGGAAAAGTACCTGGTCGGCATCCGCAAGCTGCTCGATAACTGCTCGTTCTCCTACACCCGCCAGACCGAAATGAAAGGCCTGGGCCACGCGATTCTCACCGGCCGTCCGCTGATCGGCGACGAACCCTTCGCCGTGGTGTTGGCGGACGACCTGTGCGTGAACCTCGAAGGCGACGGCGTACTGACCCAGATGGTCAAGCTGTACAAGCAGTTCCGCTGCTCGATCGTGGCCATCCAGGAAGTCGACCCGCAAGAGACCAACAAGTACGGCGTGATCGCCGGCGAGATGATCCGCGACGACATCTACCGCGTGCACAGCATGGTGGAAAAACCAAAACCTGAAGATGCGCCGTCGAACCTGGCCATCATCGGTCGCTATATCCTGACCCCGGACATCTTCGACCTGATCGAACAGACCGAGCCAGGCAAGGGCGGCGAAATCCAGATCACCGACGCCCTGATGAAACAGGCCCAGAACGGCTGCGTCATGGCCTACAAGTTCAAGGGCAAGCGTTTCGACTGCGGCGGCGCCGAAGGCTACATCGACGCGACCAACTTCTGCTTCGAGAACTTCTACAAGACGGGCAAGGCTTACTGATAGCGCCCCAGCCGCTTGTATTGAAAAGCGACGTTCGCCAGCTGTCATGGTGAAGGTTAAACAAACGCCCCGACTTGATCGGGGCGTTTGTTTTTGTGTGCGCTAAAAAGGCGCCTGATTTCCTGTAGGAGCCCGGCTTGCCGGCGAAGGCGTCCTGACATTCGATGGTTGTCTTTCAGGTGTACATATCCATTCCTGCGGTAACGGCCACTTAGGGTTTCGCCCTTACGGCGAGTCACTTGGAAAAACGGAACGCCGCCCGGCCCTAAGTAACCAAGGGCTCTTGCCCCTGGCGTTCGGTGCCTCGCTAAGGCTCGGCATCCGCTCGCTCCGGTCCTGCTCCGTGGGCCCGCCGCGATGGGCCATCCATGGCCCAGCGCGGC
>NZ_JAAVXC010000043.1:0-36287 GCF_013416725.1 Pseudomonas sp. SbOxS1 | reverse complement strand
GCGTTTGAAAAAGGGAGTCGCTGTAAGAGCGAAACCATAAGTGGCCGTTACCGCAGCAATGGATATGTACTCAGACAACAATCGCCCACAGACGTTGACGTTGACGTTGACGTTGACGTTGACGTTGACGGACAGGCTCAGGGCGTGAGGGGGCAAGAAAAGCAAAAGCCAGAGCAAGACGGCGAAGAACGATAACGCGGTGCCGCAGATACACCGCAGCGCCTGGTTCGCCGGCAAGCCTGGCTCCTACGATCGGTGTTCAAGGGAGAGTGGCGGAAGGTAGCCGGAGTCGAACCTGCCCGGGAACGGATGCCGTCCCCAACCGGGTTTGAAGCCCGGCCGCGCCACCGGGCGCGATTACCTTCCTTGAAACGAACCTTGGGTCAATCTTGCGTTCTGCGTGCCAGGGCGTTGTCCGCGCGGATCTGGCGTCGATCGCCGATGCGACGGGTCAGGCCGAGCCGGTCGAAATACTCCAGGATCTGGATACTGCGCTTGCGCCCAAGGCCCACCGCATCGCGAAATGCCGTTACCTCGATCACCGGGTTGTCATCGGCCAGTTGCAACAGCATAGCCGCCAGGCGACGGATCATCGTGTCGGTGTAGAACAGATCGCGGACCACTTGATGCAACAGTCCCAGCCGCGCCATTTTACGCAGCAGTGCGCGCGCACTGGCTTCGTCATGCCCCAGATCACGCACCCAGGGCGGGTCGAACCCGGCGGCGTCGAACCGAGGCTGCAACTGTTTCCACAGGGCTTGCTCCTCGTCGCTCAGGCGCACCTGATGCTCCGGCAGGTGCAGCCACGGCCCACTGGCCGCGATACGTCCGGTGGCCAGCAACTGCTCGAGCAGGCTGATGAATACCGGGCGATCCAGGGTGCTGCCGGCAAATCGGCGCAGGCGATCGCGGTCCGGGCCCATGTGGTCCGGCTCCTGTTCATGGAAGCGCGCCAGGTGTTGCTGCAACTCATCCTGCAAGGTCTGCCAGCGGCTGGCGCTGAACAGGACCGGTGCCTGGCGGGTTTCGATCAGGCGTATGTCGCCGGGCAGCACCCAGGTCGCGCGCGGGCGGTTGAACTGGCGTTCAAGCTGTTGCGGATCGAGCCCGCTGTCACTGTTGGCCAGCAACCCTGGCAGCACGTCTTCCAGGCGAGTGCTCGCGGCCAACGCCGAAAGCTGCGCCAATCGCTCGGGGCTGCGGCGGTGGCGGCTTGGCGCAAAGGGGTCGAGGACCCTGCCGCCGCCAAGGGTGCGCTGGGCGCTCTGGTCCCGCAGGATCAACCGGTCACCCAGCACCGCCTGCACCGGTGCATTGACCAGCAGTTGCGCGAACATCCGTTGCCCCGGCGCCAGGCTGGGCCCCTCCAGCAGGGCCACCCGCCCGGTGACGTCCCGTGTCCCAAGGTGCACGTGCACCGGTTCGAAGTGCTCGAAGGCGCGCGGTTCACCGGGTAACAGCTGCAGGTCGATGTCCAGGCGCTGGGTCGGGGCGTGCAGCCACGGGGCCGACAACCACTGGCCGCGGTGGATCTGCGACAGCGCCAGGCGCTCGGCATTCAGGTTCAAGGCGACCCGCTGCCCGGCCACCGCCACGTTGGCCGCCTGGTTCTGCACGTGCAGGCCGCGAACCCGCACGGTTTTGCCAAGGGGGCCGAGTACCAGGGAGTCGCCCACCGTGACCTGGCCGGACAGCGCCGTGCCGGTCACCACGATGCCCGCACCGGGGACACTGAACGCGCGATCGATGGCCAGGCGAAAACCTCCGCCCTGACTGCGCTGCAGCACTTCGAACTGGGCGTTGAGCAACGCTTGACGCAAGGTCTGCACGCCCTCCCCGGTTACGCTCGACAACGCGATCAGCGGCGCATCGGCGTAAGGGCCAGGCGCCAGCAACGTTGCAATCTGCTCGCGCACGACCTGCACCCTGGACGGCTCGACCCGGTCGCACTTGGTGATCGCCACGATGGCACGGGGAATACCCAACAACTCGACGATGGACAGGTGTTCCCGGGTCTGCGGCATCACGCCGTCGTCGGCGGCCACCACCAGCAGCACCAGGTCGATACCGTGTGCACCGGCGAGCATGTTGTGGGTGAAGCGCTCATGCCCCGGCACATCGATAAAACCGGTCAGGGCCGCGCCGGGCTCCAGTGCGGAGTAAAGATAGCCCAGGTCGATGGTCATGCCACGTTCGCGCTCTTCACGGCGCCGATCACCGGCCTGCCCGGTCAATGCCTCAAGCAATGCGGTCTTGCCGTGGTCGATGTGCCCGGCGGTGCCGACGATCACCTTACGTCACCTGCAATTGATCGAGCTGCGCCAGCCACGCCGGTTCGTCGTCCAGTTGCCGCACGTCGAGCCACAAGGCGTCGTCATCGATACGCCCCAGAACCGGTATTGGCAAGGCGCGAAGGGCCTGTTCCAGATTCAACAGCCAGCGCCCGCGCAGACGCTTGGAGGTATTGGCCCGCAGGCATAACGCGGCACTCGGCAAGCGTGCCACCGGCTGGCTGCCACTGCCGATCATCCCCAGCGCCGGCACCGCGCTGACGATCCAGCCCGCGCCCAGTTGCGTGGCCAGGGACGGTTGCAGGCGCTCGGCCTGCGCCAGGATATCGGTTTGCGCCCGGGTGAGCAGGCGCAGGCTGGGCAGGCGTTCGGCCAGTCGGTCCGGGTTGCGGTACAGGCCCAGCACCGCTTCGAGGGCGGCCAGGGTCAGCTTGTCGACCCGCAGCGCCCGTTTCAGCGGGTTCTTCTTGATCCGTGCAATCAGTTCCTTGCGCCCGACAATCAAGCCGGCCTGGGGACCACCGAGCAATTTGTCGCCGCTGAACGTGACGATGTCCGCGCCATCGAGCAGGGCCTGGCGCACCGTCGGTTCGGCCGGCAAGCCCCAGCGGGTCAGGTCCAGCAGGCTGCCGCTGCCGAGGTCTTCGAGCAACGGCAGGCCATGTTGATGGGCCAGGCGCGCCAGTTCGACGGTCGGCACCCGGGTGGTGAAACCCTCGATGCTGTAGTTGCTCGCATGCACGCGCATGATCAAGCCGCTGCGCGGGCCGATGGCGGCTTCGTAGTCGCGGGCATGGGTGCGGTTGGTGGTGCCGACCTCGACCAGCTTGACCCCGGCGCGCGCCATGATGTCGGGGATGCGAAAGGCGCCGCCAATTTCGATCAGCTCGCCCCGGGAGATAATGCCTTCCTTGCGCGAACCGAGGCTGTTGAGGGTCAGCAGCACCGCGGCGGCATTGTTGTTGACCACGGTCACCGCTTCGGCGCCAGTCAACTCGCGGATCAGGCCCTCGATCAGATCGTCGCGGTCGCCGCGCTTGCCACTGTGCAGGTCAAATTCCAGGTTCAACGGATAGCGCGCAGCAATTTGCACGGCGTCGATGGCTTCCTGGGGCAACAAGGCGCGGCCCAGATTGGTGTGCAGTACCGTCCCGGTGAGGTTGAACACCCGGCGCACGTGGCTGCGATGCTGGTTGGCCAAACGCTCGCCGGCCCTGCCCGCCAGCACCTGCGGGGTGAGTTCGACCGCGTCGAGTTGCCCCGCCAGGACCGGTTGGCGCAAGTCATCGAGCAACTGGCGCAGGCTGGCGAGCAAGGCGTCGCGCCCATAACGTTCGGCCAGCGGCTGGCAGGCCGGATGGCGCAGCAGGCTGTCGATCGAAGGCAGTCGCAAGGCTTGGCTGGTGGATCTGGCAGACATCAGGCGCTCCGGCAAACGTTGACCGCCTGAGTGTAGACGTTCGCTTCAGTCGCCCCCGGGTGCCAGCAGCAGGTTGGGCGCCGGGCGCACAAAGCCTTCCTGTTCCAGGCGCATGTCGAGCATCAGGCTGCCCAGGTCGGCGGACAGCGCTTCGGCCTCGGCGTCGCATTCCAGATACAGCTGCTTGAGATAACTGTGACAACCGGGGCAGGTTTCGGCGCGCAGCGGCGCCTTGTCCGCAGCAAAACGGTCGCTGTCGAGGCTGACGTATTGCAAGCCTTTGCTCTGCTCGCAATACACACACTTGACCCGCACCACATGCCATTCACAGGCACACAGTGAGCACACCAGATAACGCAAGCCGTTGTACTTGCCGCGATGGCGGATCACCCCTGCCATGGCCGGTGAACCGCAGGCCGGGCACTGGTTGAGGCTATTGCCGGGTTTCAAGGCGAGGTCGGGGGTACTCAGCAGCCAATGGCTCCACGCAACTTGCAGGGCAGCCCCCAGGAATGGCACCAGCGCCGCCGGCAGCAAGGCGAACTGCCCGCTGACCAAGGCGATCGCCCACGCCTTGAGCTGCCCGACGTTGGCATCACGCAAGGTTGCCACGGCGTTTACCACCGCCGGTTGCGCCGGTGGCTGATAGTGCTGCAACAGCGCTTGCAGATACGCCAGCCACGCGTCCTCGCGCACCAGGCTGTCGGCGGCGAACGGCGGCAGGCCATGATCCAGGCATAGCCGGACGCGTTGCGGGTCTGGCATTGCCGCCTCGGGTGGAGCGTCCATCAGGCGTTGCTGCTCGTTGCACAGCCCCGCCACCAGGCGCAGGTAATCGGCCAAGGGATGGCCGTCAGCGAGACGCTCCAGGCGCTGCGCACGCAAGGCAAACAGGTTAGGCGGTGGCAGGTGCAGAAACGGCGGCGATGTCGCCGCCGCTTCGATCTGTCCCGGCTCCAGGATCGTGGCCAAGTGATTATCCTTTTTTGTTCAGCGGCGGATCGACACGCTCATCCCGGGTCACTTCGCGGTACCACAGCCCGTGGTGTTTCTTCGCCCAGGCGCGGCTGACCCAACCGTGCAGCATGGCGTTGATCGAACCCTTGATCCAGATGCCGGCGTAGATGTGCACGATGATGCTCAGGATCAGCACGAAACCGGCCAGCGCGTGCAGCAGCATCGCCCAGCGAATGCTGGTGATGCCGAAATACGCGCTGAAGTAAGCGCGCCAGATCACCAGCCCGCTGAACAGCAGTACCAGCATGCACAGCAGTAAAGTCCAGAACAGCAGCTTCTGCCCGGGATTGTACTTGCCGATGGCAGGCACGCCCTCTTCCTCATTTTTCATCACCCGGTCGATGCGCCGCAGCCACAGCCGATCATTGGCGATAAAGATATTGGCGCGCCAGAAGCTCAGGACCAGGCCGAAGAAAAACACGAACATCAGCACGCCCATGAACGGGTGCAGGATGCGCGTCCACGGCCCGCCACCGAACAGGTTGCTCAACCAGAACAGCGCCGGGTGGAACAACGCCAGGCCCGATAACCCCGCCATCAGGAAGAGAATCGCCACTAGCCAGTGATTGGTGCGCTGGTTGCTGGTGTAGCGCAGGATCTGCTTGCGGATCATGGCCTGCCCTCCCGCTTCGGATCATAGGTGTGCACTGAAGGATCGACTTCATGTACCGCGGGATCGCTCGACGGCGGCAGTTCATCCTCCTCGACCACCTGTGGCCCGACGCGCACGTAATGGAAGAACCCGGCCAGTACCGCCGCGCCCATGGCCAGCAACGCCAGGGGTTTGCTGACCCCCTTCCACAGGCTAACCAACGGGCTGATCACCGGATCGCTTGGCAGGCCGGCGTACAGCCTCGGCGTGTCGGCGTGGTGCAACACATACATCACGTGCGTGCCGCCGACACCCGCGGGGTCGTACAGGCCGGCGTTGTCGAAACCACGGCTCTTGAGGTCGACGATGCGTTCGGCGGCATGCTCCTTCATGTCCTGCTTGGAACCGAACACGATGGCGCCGGTCGGACAGGTTTTCACGCAGGCCGGTTCCAGCCCCACCGCCACCCGATCCGAGCACAAGGTGCATTTGTAGGCCTTGTGGTCCTTTTGCGAGATGCGCGGAATGTTGAACGGGCAACCGGTGATGCAGTAGCCACAGCCGATGCAGTGATCCTGATTGAAATCGACGATACCGTTGGCGTGCTTGATGATCGCTCCGGGACTGGGGCACGCCGCCAGGCAACCGGGTTCGGCGCAGTGCATGCAGCCGTCCTTGCGGATCAGCCATTCCAGGTTGCCGGCGTCGGTTTCGTGCTCGGTGAAACGCATCAGGGTCCAGGTTTCTGCGCTCAGGTCCTGCGGGTTGTCGTAGGTGCCGAGGTTGTGGCCGACGTCGTCACGCAGCTCGTTCCATTCCGAGCAGGCGACCTGGCAGGCCTTGCAGCCAATGCACTTGGTGGTGTCGATCAGCTTGGCGACTTCCTCCAGGTTGCGTACCGATGACGGCACGGTGGTGGTGGCCGAGCGGGCAATGATGTCTTGGCTGGCCATTTAGACTTTCTCCACGTTGACCAGGAATGACTTGGATTCCGGGGTCTGGGTATTGCCATCGCCGAGGAACGGCACCAGGGTGTTGGTCAGGTAGCCGTGGCGAGTGAGCCCGGTGAACCCCCAGTGCAACGGGATACCGATCTGGTGCACGATCTGGTTGTTGACCTGCAACGGACGAATCCGCTTGGTCACCACCGCCACCGCCTCGATGAAGCCACGCTTGCTGCTGACCCGCACCCGGTCACCCGCGACGATGCCTAATTCCTTGGCCAGCACTTCGCCGATTTCGACGAACTGTTCGGGCTGGGCAATGGCGTTGAGCTTGCAGTGCTTGCTCCAGAAGTGGAAATGCTCGGTGAGCCGGTAACTGGTGGCGGCGTAGGGGTAATCCTTGGCCACGCCCAGTGAGTCCCAAACCGAGTCGAAGATCCGTGCCGCCGGATTGCTGGTGGCCTTCTTGTTCTGAGGGTGCAGCGGGTTGATGCCGATCGGCGTCTCGAACGGCTCGTAGTGCTCGGGGAATGGCCCTTCGTTCATCTTGTCGACGGCGAAGAACCGCGCCACGCCTTCGGGGTTCATGATGAACGGATTCATCCCCGCCTCCGGCGCCACGTCAGCCTTGTAGTCCGGCACGTCGGTACCGGCCCAGGCTTTGCCGTTCCACCACACCAGGCGCTTCTTATCGTCCCAAGGCTTACCTTGCAGGTCGGCCGAGGCACGGTTGTAGAGAATCCGCCGGTTCGCTGGCCAGGCCCAGGCCCAACCCTGGTGCTGGTGCATGCCATACGGGTCGTTGTTGTCGCGCCGGGCCATCTGGTTGCCCGTTTCGGTCCAGCTGCCGCAGAAAATCCAGCACCCGGACGCCGTGCTGCCGTCATCCTTGAGCTGGCCGAAACCAGCCAGTTGCGCATTGCCCTTGATGAGCGCCCCGGTGGCATCGGTGAAGTCGGTGACGGCGTAGCCGTTGATCTCCTTGGCCAGTTCTTCCGGTGACGGTTCGTCAGGGATCTTGTAGGGCCACGACAGTTTCAGCAGCGGATCGGGATAGGCGCCCCCCTCGGCCTGATAGCGCTGACGCAGGCGCAGGAACAGCTCGCTCATGATGCGTATGTCGGTGTACGCCTCCCCAGGGCCGTCGGCCCCCTTCCAGTGCCATTGCAACCAGCGACTGCTGTTGACCAGCGAGCCGTCTTCCTCGGCGAAACAGGTGGTGGGCAGGCGAATCACTTCGGTCTGGATGTTGGCGCTGTCGACGTCGTTGTACGGCCCGACCTTTTGCCAGAACTCCGAGGTTTCGGTGGCCAGCGGGTCCATCACCACCAGCCATTTGAGCCTGGCCAGCGCGGCCATCACGCGGTTCTTGTCCGGCAACGCCGCTATGGGGTTGAAGCCCTGGCACATATAACCGTTGACCTTGCCCTGGCCCATCAGGTCGAACACCTTGAGGATGTCGTAGTTGGGAATGTCCAGTTTCGGCAGATAGTCGAAGGCCCAGTTGTTCTCCAGCGTGGCATTGGCCCCGTACCAGGCTTTCATCAGGCTGACGTGGAATTTGCCGTAGTTCTGCCAGTAGGACAGTTGCCCCGGCCGCAAGGGTTTTTGCGTGCGCTTGACGATGTAGGCGGTGTAGTCCTGTTCGGCATCGCCTGGCAGCGTGAGGTAGCCCGGCAGCGAGTTGGACAGCAGGCCTAGGTCGGTCAGCCCCTGGATATTGGAGTGCCCGCGCAAGGCATTTACGCCCCCGCCCGGCATGCCGACGTTGCCCAACAACAGTTGCACCATGGCCGCGCTGCGGATGATCTGCGCGCCAATCGAGTGCTGGGTCCAACCCAAGGCATAAAGGATGGTCATGGTCTTGCCCGGTTGCGAGCAAGTGGCGATTTCCTCCCAGATTTTCTGCATGGCGTCGACCGGCATGCCGCAGATCTGGCTCGCCAGTTCAATGTTGTAGCGGCTGTAATGCTGCTTCATCAGTTGATAGACGCAGCGCGGGTCCTGCAGGGTCGGGTCGGTTTTGACGAAGCCGTCTTCACCCAGCTCATAGCCCCAGCCGGACTTGTCGGTATACACCCGCTTGGCCGCGTCATAGCCGCTGAAAATCCCGTCCTCGAAGCCATAGCCGGCTTTGACCAGGAACGACACGTCGGTGTAGTTGCGCACGTATTCGTGCTGGATCTTGTCCTCGGTCAGCAGGTAATTGATCAACCCGCCCATGAAGGCGATGTCGGTACCGGTGCGGATTGGCGCGTAATAATCGGCCACCGAGGCCGTGCGGGTGAATCGCGGATCGACCACGATCAACCGCGCCTTGTTGTGCGCCTTGGCTTCGGTCACCCACTTGAATCCACAGGGGTGCGCTTCCGCTGCGTTGCCACCCATTACCAGGACCAGGTTCGCGTTGGCGATATCGGTCCAGTGATTGGTCATGGCACCACGGCCGTACGTCGGGGCAAGACTTGCCACCGTCGGGCCGTGTCAGACACGCGCCTGGTTATCGAACCCCAGCATGCCCAGGCTGCGAACCACCTTGTGGGTGATGTAGCCCGCTTCATTGGACGCCGCCGATGCCGCGAGGAAACCAGTGGTCAGCCAGCGGTTGACCGTCTGGCCCTGGGCGTTCTTCTCGATGAAGTTGGCGTCGCGGTCGGCCTTCATCAGGTCGGCGATGCGATCGAGCGCTTCATCCCAGGAGACTCGCGTCCACTCGCTGCTGCCGGGCTTGCGCATCTGCGGGTATTGCAGGCGGCCGGGGCTGTGAATGAAGTCCAGCAGGCCCGCGCCTTTGGGGCACAGGGTGCCGCGGTTGACCGGATGGTCGGCGTCACCTTCAATGTGGATGATATTTTGCGCGACATTCTTGGCCGTATCGCCCTGGCTGTACATGATCAACCCGCAACCGACCGAGCAATACGGGCAGGTGTTACGAGTTTCATGGGTGTGGGCAAGCTTGAAATGGCGCACCTGCTCGGCGAAAGCGGCAGTCGGGGCCATGCCCAACGCGCCCAGGCTCGAGCCTGCAAGGCCGATACCGGCGACCTTGAAGAACTGACGACGGCTGAGGTCCATCGTGCACTCCTTATTAAGCTGGAAATCCGCTGCGTTGCCGGACTTTTCTGGACAATCACGGTTGCGGCAGTCTCGCTACCGACACCTGAAACTGTAGACAACGGGCGGGCGCCTTGTGTGAAAACCGACCGTCGGGCAGGCATCCATACCTCTTGTAGGAGCCAGGCTTGCCGGCGAAGGCGTCGTCGAGATCGCCTTCGCCGGCAAGCCTGGCTCCTACAATGATTGGCGCTTATCATGGCCACCATGATTAACCGGCCTTTACGAGATTTGCGCATGACTTTCGATTTTGATCAGGTGTTCGACCGCCACGGCACTGGCAGCACCAAGTGGAGCCGTTACCCGGCCGACGTGCTGCCGATGTGGGTCGCCGACATGGATTTCGCCGCGCCGCCGATGATCATCCAGGCCCTGCAAAAGCGCCTGGAACACCCGTTGCTGGGCTACAGCGTGGCCAAGGACGATTTGCGCGAAGCCATCGTTGCCGATTTGTGGAACAAGTACGCCTGGCGCGTCGAGCCGCAAGAGCTGATCTTCCTGCCGGGCGTCGAGTCAGGCTTCAACATGGCGCTCAAGGCGCTGGTACAGCCGGCCCAGAATGTGGTCGTGCAGGTGCCCAACTACCCGCCCCTGCGTCACGCGCCGGGCCATTGGGGCCTGAACAAGGTCGAGCTGAACTTCGACCCGCAGCCTGACGGCACTTACGCAACGCCACTGGCGACCCTGAACGCATCCCTGCAAGGGGGCGGCGCGCTGCTGCTGAGCAACCCGCACAACCCGTTGGGTAAAGCCTTCGCCCGGGATGAACTGCAGGCCATTGCCGACACCTGCCTGGCTAACGAGGCCTGGATCATTTCCGACGAGATCCACGCCGAACTGTGCTTCGACGGCCGCCAGCACCTGCCGATGGCGTCCCTGAGCCCGCAAATCGCCCAGCGCACCATCACCCTGATGTCAGCCAGCAAGGCGTACAACATCGCCGGCCTGAAAACCTCGTTCATGATCATCCAGGACCGCCACCTGCGCGAGAAGGTCAATCACGCCCGTTGCGGCATGGTCGACAGCGTCAATCCACTGGGCATGGAAGCCACCCGCGTCGCCTACAGCGAAGCCGCGCCCTGGCTGGCCGCGCTGAAGGACTACCTGCAGGGCAACCGCGATTACCTGGTCGACGCCGTGCGCAGCCGTCTGCCGGGCATCACGATGAATGTGCCGCAAAGCACCTATCTAGCCTGGCTCGATTGCACGGCGCTGGGGCTGGACAACCCGCAACAGTTCTTCCTCGAACAGGCCAAGGTCGGCCTCAGCCCCGGCCTGGATTTCGGCGATGACTGCCAACAGTTCGTGCGCCTGAACTTCGGCTGCCCGCGGTCGATGCTGGAAGAAGGGATCGCGCGGATGGAGCGCAGTTTGCGGCACCGTAACGCCTGATCCTCCCCTGTAGGAGCCAGGCTTGCCGGCGAAAAACGATAACGCGGTGCAACAGATAGACCGCGGCGCCTAGTTCGCCCGTAGGAGCCAGGCTTGCCGGCGAAAAACGATAACGCGGTGCAACAGATAGACCGCGGCGCCTAGTTCGCGGGCAAGCCTCGCTCCTACAGGCGAAGAGCGATGACGCGGTTCGTCAGATACACCACGGCGTCTGGTTCGCCTGTAGGAGCGAGGCTTGCCCGCGAAGAACGGTAACGCGGTGCAACAGATACACCGCGGCGTCCCGTTCGCCGGCAAGCCTGGCTCCTACAGGCGAAGGTCATTTCAGCGAAGGCCTCCAAAAGCCCGGAAGCAGACATCTTCAAGATTGTTCAGCTTAGGTTCAGGTAATTGTCAATCACTCCCATATGGGAATGAGTGTCATTATGTTACAACTTAGCACCCTATCTAATTCCCCACGGTGCTGAATGCTCGTTCCTTTTCTGATCATGCTGCGCGAAGGCATTGAAGCCGCGTTGATCGTTGGCATTATCGCCAGTTACCTCAAGCAGACCGGCCGTGGCCAATGGATGCCCGCGGTGTGGATCGGGGTGTTCCTCGCCGCCGCCCTCGCGCTGTTGGTGGGCGGTGGCCTGGAACTGGTCAGCGCCGAGTTTCCGCAGAAGCAACAGGAACTGTTTGAAGGCGTGGTCGGCCTGGTCGCGGTCGGCATTCTCAGTTCCATGGTGTTCTGGATGCGCAAAGTGGCGCGTTCGATCAAGCACTCGCTGCACGTGTCCCTCGATAACGCACTGGCCGGTTCCAGGCACCAGGTGTTCGCGCTGATCGCCATGGTGTTTTTCGCCGTGGCCCGCGAAGGCCTGGAAACGGTGTTCTTCCTGCTCGCGGTGTTCCAGCAAAGCACAGGCCCGGCGGCACCGATGGGCGCCCTGCTCGGCCTGGTGCTGGCCATCGTCGTTGGCTTGCTGATCTACGGCGGCAGCATGCGCCTCAATCTAGCCGCGTTTTTCCGCTGGACCGGCCTGTTCATCCTGGTGGTGGCGGCGGGAATCCTTGCCAACTCGGTGCAGGCGCTGCATGAAGCCGGGCTCTGGAATCACCTGCAGACCGTGCTCTTCGACTTCAGCGCCACGCTGCCGATGGACGGCCCGTTGGGCTCGGTGCTGGCCGGGATGTTCGGCTACCAGGACGCCCCGACTCTCAGCACCCTTGGGGCCTATCTGATTTATCTGCTGGTGGCGCTGGCGATGTTCTTCATGCCCTCCGCCGTTCCCGCCAAACACTCTTCATCCGCTTCCAGTCAGTAAGGGCAACCATGCCAGATCAAACCCCACCCCGAGCCTTGCGCTGGGCGGTAGCCGGTTCGGTGATCGTAATGATCGCCGCCGGCGGCCTGTTCTACTATGCCGCGCAAATGGCCGCCGCCAAGCGCCAGGCCAATCACGACCAGGTGCAGGTAACCATTGCCTCCCACAGCTGTGAGCCGAACGCCCTGACGGTGCCGGCCGGACGCGCCAGTTTTCGCATCGTCAACCGCTCGGATCGCGCCGTCGAATGGGAAATTCTGGACGGCGTGCTGGTGATCGAGGAACGGGAAAACATCGCGCCCGGGTTGAGCCAGGTGATCAACGCCAACCTGCTGCCCGGCGATTACACGATCACCTGCGGCTTGCTCAGCAACCCCCGCGGCACGCTGCACGTTACCCCGACGGCGGCATCCGATGCAGCCGCGAAGGCCAGGCCCGCCATGCTGGCCTTTGTCGGACCGCTGTCGGAATACCGCGTATACCTGAGCAGCCAGGGCGCGGCGCTGATCAAGACGGTCACGGCGCTTGAGCAAGCCATCGCAGCCGGCGACCTGCCCCAGGCGCAGGCGCTGTACCTGCCCGCCCGCGCCGCTTATCAACGCCTGGCGCCCGCCGCGCAGCGCCTGGCGCAACTGGACAACGGCATCAACGCCCGTGCCGACTACTTCGAAAAACGTGAACAGGATCCGCAGTTCGTTGGCTTCCATCGCATCGAATACGGGTTGTTCCAGCAACGCAACCTCGATGGCCTGGCACCGATCGCCCAACGCCTGCTGACAGACGTCACCGCCCTCAAGCAACAGTTGCTGGCCCAGTCGCTGCCGCCGGAGCAACTGGTGAACATCCTGGTGCGCAACCTCGACAACCTCGCCCAGGTGCGCGCCGGCAGTGGCGAAGAAGAGCGCTACAGCCACAGCGACCTCAACGGTTTCGCCGGCAACCTTGACGCCAGCCGCAAGGTCGTCGAGCTCCTGCGGCCATTGCTGGCCAAGTCCGCCGCCCCCCTGCTGGCGACAATCGACAGCGCCCTTGGCGATCTCGATGCCGAACTCGGCGGCTTCAAGGTCGACGAAGGTTTTGCCAGCTACGACAGCGTCAGCGCCGAGCAACGCCAACAGATCGGCGACAAGGCCAAGGCACTGGCCGTCGCACTCGATGGGATAGATCCCGCCCTTGGCCTTTCCGGCCTGTAAGCAGAAGACGACTTTCAGATGAACGATTCAGAGCAATTCAACCTTCAGCGCCGCCGGGTACTGATGGGCATGGGCGCCGCCGGTGTCGCACTGGCCGGTACAGCATTGAGCTGCCCGGTCATGGCCGCAAGCCCCGCGCAAGTGACCGAGGCGCCCAGTAGCGAGCGCACCCAGGACCGCCACGATGTTCATGGCAAACACCAGAGCGGCATCGTCACGCCACGCCCGGCGGCCGGCATGCTGGTGGCCTTCGATGTGCTGGCCAGCGATCGCGAGGACCTGGAGCGGCTGTTGCGCACCCTCGACCAACGCATCGCGTTCTTGATGAAGGGCGGCCCGGTGGCCCAGGTCGATCCGAAATTGCCGCCCGTGGATTCAGGAATTCTCGGCCCGGTGGTGACCCCGGATAACCTGACCATCACCGTGTCGGTCGGCGCATCGCTGTTCGACGAACGTTTCGGCCTGGCCGCCGCCAAGCCCAAGCGCCTGGTGCGCATGGTCGGCTTTCCCAACGACGCCCTGGAGCCTGATTGCTGCCACGGCGACTTGAGCATCCAGTTCTGCGCCAACACCACCGATACCAACATCCACGCCCTGCGTGACATCGTGAAGAACCTGCCGGACTTGCTCCTGGTGCGCTGGAAGCAGGAAGGCAGCGTGCCGCCCCAGGCCCCGGCCAAGCCCGGCGTGCCGGCCCAGAGCGCGCGTAACTTCCTGGGTTTTCGTGATGGCTCGGCCAACCCCGATTCCAACAATGCCCAGGCCATGGACCGCATCGTCTGGGTCCAGCCCGGCAGCGACGAACCGGCCTGGGCGGCCAACGGCAGCTATCAGGCGGTGCGGATCATCCGCAACTTCGTCGAACGCTGGGACCGCACGCCGCTGCAGGAACAGGAAAGCATTCTGGGCCGGGTCAAGGCCAGCGGTGCGCCCATGGGCGGCCAGCATGAGGCGCAAGTACCGGACTATGCCAAGGACCCCCACGGCAAGCTTACCCGACTCGACGCGCATATCCGTCTGGCCAACCCGCGCACCGCACAGACCCAGGCCAACCTGATCCTGCGCCGGCCGTTCAACTACTCCAACGGTGTGAACAAGAACGGGCAACTCGACATGGGTTTGCTCTTCATCTGTTACCAGGCCGACCTGGAAAAAGGCTTCATCACCGTGCAAACCCGACTCAACGGCGAACCGCTGGAGGAATACCTCAAGCCGGTCGGCGGCGGGTATTTCTTCACCCTGCCGGGTGTGACGGGCGACCAGGATTTCATTGGCCGCTCGCTGCTTGACGCCACGCAACCCAAGACCACAGCCTGACCACCACAACAAAGACGGAACCGCCCCATGAAAAAGTCGCCACTTGCGTTAATGCTGACCCTGGGCTTGCTCAACACCCCGCTTGCGGCATGGGCGGCACCGGCGCCGCTGGAGCTGGTGCAGCCGATTTCGGACTACAAGATCTACGTCACCGAACAACTGGATGAACTGGCCAGTCATACCCGGCAGTTCACCGACGCGGTGAAGAAAGGGGATCTTGCGACCGCGAAAAAACTCTACGCCCCGACTCGCGTCTACTACGAGTCGATCGAGCCGATCGCCGAGTTGTTCAGTGACCTCGACGCTTCGATCGACTCCCGGGTCGACGACCACGAACAAGGCGTGACGGCCGAAGACTTCACCGGTTTCCACCGTATCGAATACGCACTGTTCTCGCAAAACAGCACCCAGGGCCTGGGTGAACTCGCCGATGGCTTGGACAAGGATGTGCAAGACCTGCAAACCCGCGTCGCCGGCCTGACCTTCCCACCGGAAAAAGTCGTCGGCGGCGCTGCGGCCCTGCTTGAAGAAGTGGCGGCGACCAAGATCTCCGGTGAGGAGGACCGTTACAGCCACACCGACCTCTATGACTTCCAGGGCAATATCGACGGGGCGAAGAAGATCGTCGACCTGTTCCGTGGGCAGATCGGGAAACAGGACGCGGCGTTCGTTGCCAAGGTCGATAAAAATTTCGCCACCGTGGACAAGATTTTGGCGAAGTACAAAACCGGGGATGGTGGCTTCGAGACCTACGACAAGGTGAAGGAAAACGATCGCAAGGCGCTGGTGGGGCCGGTGAATACGTTGGCTGAAGATTTGTCGACGTTGCGGGGCAAGCTTGGGTTGAACTGAGTTTTGTAGCGTCTGAGCAGACGCCTTCGCTGGCAAGCCAGCTCCTACAGGGGATCGCATATCTACTGTAGGAGCTGGCTTGCCAGCGAAGCTTTTTCGGGTTTACAAAATCCGGTAAAGCAACCGCTCGATACGCACCCGGCTCACCCGCTTGAGAAACTTCGCCACCCCCGCCGGGTAATCCGGCAGGGTTTGCAGGTCCTGGTAGCGCTCGATGCGCCGGGTGTGCTGGAAAATCTGCGCCAGCTCGGTGCGGCGCGGTTCCAGCAGTTCGTTGTGCGGATCATCGATCAGCAGGGCGTTTTCCAGGTCCAGGCGAAACGCTCGCGGATTGAGGTTGTTGCCGGTCAGCAAGGTGTAGCGCTGATCGACCCACATGCCCTTGAGGTGATAGGTGTTGTCGCCGTCCTTCCACAGGTGCAGGTTCAACTGGCCGCTGTCGATGTTGCGCTGATGCCGCTTGGCAAAGCGACGCAGGCTGATCTCGTAGAGATACGGCAGCGCCGAGATCACCTTGAACGGTTCGCTCGGCGGAATGTAGAAATCGTTGGCGGTCTTGTCACCGACCACGATGTCGATCTTCACCCCCCTGGCCAGCGCCCGGTTGATTTCCCGGGTCACGGCCAAGGGCAGGTTGAAGTACGGCGTGCAAATGGTCAGCTGCTGCCGGGCGCTGCCGATCAGCTCGCCGATCACCCGGCTCAACGGGTTGTTCTTGCCTACACCCAGTAACGGGCTGACCGACAGGCCGCTTTTATCCGTGCTGCCCTGGGTGGTGTCGTAGGCCGCGTGCTTGAGACGGCTGCGCAGGTCGCCGATGTCGTTGCGCAGGCTGCGGGTGGTCGGCAGGTTAGGCAGGTCCAGGCGATGCACCGCCTTGGAAGCCATCAGGCCGTGCTGCACCAGGTGATGCATCGAGTCGGCCAGGGTGCGGTTGTGCAGCAGGTGGTAACGGTCGTACCGGTACTTGTCGAACCGGTGCAGGTAGACGTTGTTCAGGCTCGCACCGCTGTAGATCACGCAGTCATCGATGACGAACCCCTTCAAGTGCAGCACGCCAAACAGCTCGCGGGTCTGCACGGGCACGCCATACACCGGCACGACGCTTTCGTGGGTGCGGGTCATTTCCTGATACCAGGCCGAGTTGCCCGGCTGCTTGCCGGCACCGATCAGCCCGCGCTGGGCGCGCAGCCAGTCGACGACCACCGCCACGTCCAGTTCCGGACGTGCCAGCTTGGCCGCGTGCAAGGCATCGAGAATTTCCTGGCCGGCCTCGTCCTGTTGCAGGTACAGCGCAACGATATAAATGCGCTGGGTGGCGCTGGCGATTTTCTCCAGCAGGCAACGACGGAACTCGGCAGCGCCAGAGAGGATGGTGACGGCATCGGCGGTCAGCGGAAAACTGCGCAGTTTGGGCAGCAGGGGGCGTTTGAAAAGCGACGGCATAGGGCTCGCAATGGGTCGAATCCGAAGAACCCGAGAGCTTACACCATGGATGGGTTTGGGTCTTCCCACCACACCGATCGTTCCCACGCTCTGCGTGGGAATGCCGCCATGGACGCTATGCGTCCGCCGTTGATGTGACGCAGAGCGTCACGGGATGCATTCCCACGCAGAGCGTGGGAACGATCATTCCACGAACGGTGGAAAATAATATTTGACCAAGGAGAACGATCGTTCTACTGTGACCACATGAACAAGATAACCAGCAACGACACACGCGACATCATTCTGGATGTCACCGAAAAGTTGATCTATAAAAGTGGCATTGCCGCCACGGGCATGGATCTCCTGGTGAAAACCGCCGGCGTCTCCAGAAAAAGTATCTATCGCTACTTCGCCAACAAGGAGGAGCTGACCGTCGCCGCCCTGCAACGCCGGGACGAACGCTGGATGCACTGGTACAGAAGCGAAGTCGGACGAGCCCAAACGCCGGCCGAACGCCTGCTCAACCTGTTCACCGTGCTCACGACCTGGTTCGCCAGTGAAGGCTTTCGCGGCTGCGCGTTCATCAACACCAGCGGTGAAACCAGCGATCCGCAAGACCCGGTGCGCCTGGTCGCCAGGGACCACAAACAGAAGCTGCTCGACTACGTGTGCGAGCTGTGTACCGAATATGGCGCTGAAGATCCGCAGGTGCTGGCCAAGCAGCTGCTGATCCTGATCGACGGGGCCATTACCGTCGCACTTGTCATGGGTGACCACAGTGCAGCCGATAATGCGCAATGCATGGCGCGGAAGTTATTGGGCCTGTAATAACTTGATCAAGACCGACAACTTGCTTGAACTTTAATTTAATAGGGAGACATGAAATGTCTAACGCCGAAGTTCGTCCGCCATTGCCGCCATTCACCCGTGAATCGGCCATTGAAAAAGTTCGCCTGGCTGAAGATGGCTGGAACTCCCGCGATCCGGAACGTGTTTCGCTGGCCTACACCCTGGACACCCAATGGCGAAACCGCGCCGAGTTCGCCTACAACCGTGAAGAAGCCAAGGGCTTTTTGACGCGCAAATGGGCCAAGGAACTGGATTATCGCCTGATCAAGGAACTCTGGGCATTCACCGACAACCGCATCGCCGTGCGTTATGCCTATGAATGGCACGACGATTCGGGCAACTGGTTCCGCTCCTACGGCAATGAAAACTGGGAGTTCAACGAAGACGGCCTGATGGCGCGGCGCTTCGCCTGCATCAACGACATGCCGATCAAGGAAAGCGAGCGCAAGTTCCACTGGCCGCTGGGGCGTCGTCCTGACGACCATCCAAGCCTGTCGGACCTGGGCCTGTAACCACCGCCCTCTGTAGGAGCTGGCTTGCCAGCGAAAGCGCCCCAGAGTCCAGCGCTATGCTCAGGGACGCCTTCGCCGGCGAGCCGGCTCCTACAGGTGGGTTGTGTGGTCAGGCGACCGCGGCGGTCTGCTCGATCTGAGCCCTGGCCTCCAACTCCCGCACCAACGGCAACACCCGCTTGCCGAAATACTCCACTTCTTCCTGAAAGTGCAGGAACCCGGCCAGTACCAGGTCCACCCCCACCGCTTTCAATGCGACGATACGCTCGGCGATCTGTTGCGGGGTACCGATCAGGTTGGTCTTGAAACCATCGTTGTACTGCACCAGGTCCTCGAACGTCGACTTGGCCCAGTTGCCCTCGCCTTCGGGTGATGCCCTGCCCGCCTGTTTCGCCGCATCGCCAAAGGCATTCACCGCCTGCGGATCGGCCTCGTCGATGATCTGCGCCAGCACCGCCCGCGCCTCTTCTTCGGTGTCACGGGCAATGACGAAGGCGTTCACGCCAACCTTCACGGAATGATTGTTCGCCGCGGCCTTGGTTCGAATGTCGTCGACCTGGGCCTTGATGCCTTCCGGGGTATTGCCGTTGGTGAAGTACCAGTCCGACACCCGCGCGGCCATGTCCCGCGCCGCACGGGAGCTGCCGCCCTGGAAGATCTCCGGCCGGCCCAGTGGCTTGGGCTTGAGGCTGTAGTTGTCGAAACGGTAGAAATCGCCGCGGAAGGTGAAGTTGTCTTCGGTCCAGACGCCTTTGAGCGAGCGAATGAATTCTTCGGAACGGCGATAACGTTCGTCGTGCTCCAGCCAGTGCTCGCCAATGGCCTGGAATTCGCCCTTGAACCAGCCGCTGACGATGTTGACCGCCACCCGGCCGTTAGTCAGTTGATCGATGGTCGCCAGTTGCTTGGCCGCCAGTGCCGGTTGCCATGGGCCCGGCAGGATCGCGGCGATGACTTTCAATTTGCTGGTGGCGGCCAGCAATGCATGGCTGAAGGCGACGGACTCATGCTGGTATTCGGCGCCGTAGCCAGCAGTGAAACGAATCTGCGTCAGCGCATATTCAAACCCCGCCTCTTCGGCCAGTTGCGCCAGTTTTCGGTTGTAGTCGATGCCCCAGTGGGTCCGTTGCTCGATCTTGCTGACCACCAGCCCTCCGCTGACGTTCGGTACCCAGTAGGCAAATTTGACGGCTTGCTGACTCATTGGCGTGTCCTCGGGACATGGGGAATGTCCTTGGGGTAGAGCAGCAAGCGTGCCAGCACCTGCCAGGACTTCCCTGAACCGAATTACTACCCCCTGTAGGAGCGAGCTTGCTCGCGAAGGCGGCCTGTCTGCCAACATCGATGTTGAATCGGATGGCCCCTTCGCGAGCAAGCTCGCTCCTACAATAATTCGGGGGTTTCCGGGGCAATTTGCTGCTGCACTGTTGGTACAGCAACAGTTCGAGCCAAATCGGAATCCACACGCCCCCGAAAATCCTGGCTGCTCCCTACGGCATGGACTGTGCAATCGCCTCTTGCACAAACATCGTTTTTTTTCTGCCCAGCCAAGGAGCTGTTCCCATGACCGAACACCAGGTAATCAACCCGCTGTCCGTTGGCACTGACTACGAGACGTTGGCCGCCAGGTTTCGCCCGATTTTCCAGCGAATCGCCGAAGGTGCCCTCGAACGCGAGCAGTCGCGCAACCTGCCCCATGAGCCGATCCAATGGCTCAAGGACGCCGGCTTTGGCGCCGTGCGGGTGCCCGTGGAATACGGCGGTGGCGGCGCCTCGCTGCCGCAGTTGTTTGAGCTGCTGATCGAACTGGCCGAGGCCGACTCGAACATTCCCCAGGCGTTGCGCGGTCACTTCGCCTTTGCCGAGGATCGCCTCAATTCGCCACCCGGCCCGGCCCGGGACATCTGGTTCAAACGCTTCGTCGAAGGTGACATCGTCGGTTGCGCCTGGACCGAAATCGGCAACGTGGCGATTGGCGACGTCATCACCAAAGTGTCGCCCGACGGCGAGCAATGGCGGCTCAACGGCGAGAAGTTCTACAGCACCGGCAGCCTGTTTTCCGACTGGATCGACGTCTACGCCCAGCGCAGCGACACCGGTGGCGACGTGATTGCCGCCGTGCGCACGCGCCAGCCCGGGATCGTGCAGAGCGACGACTGGGACGGGTTCGGCCAGCGCACCACGGGCAGCGGCACCTCACGCTTTGTCGACGCCGAGGTGGACGCGCAAAACCTCATCGACTTCGCTACGCGCTTCAAATACCAGACCGCGTTTTATCAGCTGGTGTTGCTGGCCACCCTGGCGGGGATCGGCCGTGCGGCGTTGCGCGATGTGTCCCGGCATGTGCGTGAACGCCAGCGGATCTATAGCCATGGCAATGCCCAGCGCGTCAGCGAGGACGCGCAGGTGCAGCAAGTGGTCGGTGATATTGCCGCCTGGGTGTATGCCGCCGAGGCCGCCACTTTACGGGCCGCGCAGCCGGCACAACAGGCTTATCTGGCGCGTTTCGCTGGCGATGACGAAAGGGAGCGCGTGGCAAACGTCGCCGCGGAAATCGAATCGGCGAAAGCGCAGGTGGTGGTCACGGAGCTGATCCAGCGCGCGTCCACGCAGTTGTTCAACGGGCTGGGGGCGTCGGACATTCGCCAGGGCAAGTCGCTGGATCGGCATTGGCGCAATGCGCGCACCGTGTCTTCGCACAATCCGGTGATCTACAAGTCGAGGATTGTCGGGGACTGGGAGATCAACCGGACCGAGCCGCCGTTTGTGTGGCAGATCGGCAATGGGCCCGAGCGCAAGTGATGTAGCGCATGAAAGTCCGTCATCGCGAGCAGGCTCGCTCCCACAGGGGAATGCATTTCAAATGTGGGAGCGAGCCTGCTCGCGATGAGGCCGGACGGGTCGCCGCAAGAGTTGGATAAAGGTAAGATACCGGCCCTTCCCCGCAGCCCTTTGCTGCCCCCCGCCGATTAAGCCGATTCCATGCCTTTCGAACTCAGCGTTGACCTCTCCACCCTGGCCATCCTGGCCTTTGTCGCTTTCATTGCCGGTTTCATCGACGCCATCGCCGGTGGCGGCGGTCTGTTGACCACCCCGGCCTTGCTGACCGCCGGCCTGCCGCCGCACCTGGTGCTGGGCACCAACAAACTCAGTTCGACCTTTGGCTCGGCCACGGCCAGCTTCACCTTTTACCGTCGCAAGTTGTTCCACCCCAGGCAGTGGACCCACGCCATCGTCGGCACCCTGGTCGGCGCGCTGACCGGTGCGATCGTCGCCCACTACCTGCCCGCCGAGTGGTTGAACAAGATGCTGCCGGTGATCGTGTTCGCCTGTGGCCTCTATCTGTTGTTCGGTGGCACGCCGAAAGCGCCGCTGGACAGCGACGCACCCATCAGGAAAAAGTGGCAATCGACCCAGGGCTTCAGCCTCGGTTTCTACGACGGCGTGGCCGGTCCCGGCACCGGTGCGTTCTGGACCGTCAGCAGCCTGCTGATGTACCCGATCGACCTGGTGAAGGCCAGCGGCGTGGCGCGTAGCATGAACTTCGTCAGCAACATTGCGGCGCTGTCGGTGTTCGTGTTTTCCGGGCAAGTGGACTGGATCATCGGCCTGAGCATGGGCCTGTCGGTGATGGTCGGGGCCTTCTTCGGTGCTCGCACCGCCATCAGCGGCGGCGCGAAGTTCATCCGGCCGGTGTTCATCACCGTGGTGCTGGGCCTGACCGTGCGCTTAGCCTGGCAACACTGGTTCAGCGTGGCCTAAGCGCCGCGCCACGTAGGCGTCGATCAGGTAACGGGCGATCGAACGTGAGGCCGGCAACGGCGGCAGGTTGTTCACGTTGAACCACTGGGCGTCTTCGATCTCGTCCTCCTGGCAGACGATTTCGCCACCGGCGTATTCGGCATGGAAGCCGAGCATCATCGAGTGCGGGAACGGCCAGCACTGGCTGCCCAGGTACTGGATGTTCTTCACTTCGATCTGCACTTCTTCACGCACCTCGCGAATCAGGCAGTCCTCCGCCGATTCGCCTGGTTCGGCAAACCCTGCCAACGTGCTGTAGACCCCGGCGACAAAACGTGGCGAGCGTGCCAGCAGCACTTCATCACCACGGGTCACCAGTACGATCATGCTCGGGGAAATCCGCGGATAGCTGCGCAAATCACACGGCTGGCAGTACATCGCCCGCTCGCGCGGCACCTGGGTCATGGCCTGGCCGCAGTTGCCGCAAAAACGGTGCTCGCGGGCCCAGGTGCCGATTTGCGCGGCGTAACCCAGGACCTTGAAAAGCGTGTGATCGCCCTCCAGCATGAACGCGCGCAAGCCCTTCCAGTTGCAGCCCGGCACATCGCTGTGGGCGCGCAACTCCAACAGATAGACAGGTTCGCCATCCAGATGGCCAATGCCGTGCTCGGCGAGAATCGCCAGGTCCTGGCGCTTGAGCCATTCGCGGGGGAACAAGGCGCCGTTGTCATCGAACAAAAAACCTTCGGGGCTGCGTGCTACCGCCCAGCCGCCGGGCTGGTCGGTGTCCAGTACTGCCGTGGTCCAGCGTGGAGTCATTTTTCAATCAATCCAGAAATTCGGGTTTCTGTTTGCTCATATGGGCGGCCATGGCCACGCGCAGATCGGTCGATTGCAGCATGGCGGCGTTCCAGGTGGCGACGTATTCCAGGCCGTCGTCGATGCGATGATCGCGCATGTAGCTGATCATCTCCTTGGTGCCAGTGATGGCAATCGGTGACTTGCTCGCAATCTCGCGGGCGATGCCCATGACGCCGTCGAGCAGGCTGGCGGTGTCGCTGTAGACGCGATTGACCAGGCCCATGCCTCGTGCTTCTTCGGCGCCGAAAGTGCGACCAGTGTAAGCCAGTTCGCGCAGCATGCCGTCCCCGACGATCCGCGGCAAGCGTTGCAGCGTGCCGACGTCGGCGGCCATGCCGATATCGATTTCCTTGATCGAGAATTGCGCGTCTTCGGCGGCGTAGCGCATGTCACAGGCGGCGATCAGGTCGATGGCGCCGCCCAGGCAATAACCCTGGATGGCCGCGAGCACCGGTTTGCGGCAGTTGTCGACCGCATTGAAGGAAGCCTGCAGCTCCAGGATCTTGCGGCGCAGCACGCGCGCATTGCGCCCGACGTCCTTGCCCAGTTCGTTGGCCACACCGGCCAGCATCATCAGGTCGATGCCGGAAGAGAAATGCTTGCCGGCGCCACTGAGCACCACCACGCGAACTTCATCGGTGTCGTCGATCCACTGGAAGATCTCGATGATCTCGGTCCAGAAAGCAGCATTCATCGAGTTGATCTTGTCTGGGCGATTGATCTGCACATTGGCGATTTTATCAACCAGTTCGACGCTGAACGCTGTGTACTGAGACATGCTAGTGATCCTTTACCGGGCAAAAAAGAAGCCCGAACTATAACAAGGCAGCCCGGCAGGCGGTAAGGCAGTGGTTCGGCCAAAAGCGGGACCTTTGAGCGCACCATGACAGTGCGCAAGCGCCGTGACACTACGCACATCTATATGACTGCCAGGTGACATGTCAGGGCCAAAATGCATAAAAACCTGCACTTCGTCGGTGCGTTCGCACCCGAATCCGGCACGTTCGTACCTAAATGGACCGATTGTCGAACAATTTTGCCATCTGGACTTTACCGCTCTAAGTTCTGGCCTAGACTGATTTTTCGCGGGGGAGACCGGTCGGTCAGAAAGTGGAAAAAAGTCGAACTTTTGCCCCACCGGATCGGTCGAGTGAAAAGAAGGTGCGTTGCGACTGGTGCAATCCTTGCAGTGGTTAATTCACCCATTCTGCTTCAGCGCATTTGGGGAGCGCTTGCTCGCCGATGCGTAGCGCTTTTGCGCGTGGCCACACCCATGGCCAGTAACACCGTTTGCCAGACCTAAGAATTAGATCAACAACACGGGAGATTCATATGACTAGTGCGGCATTGGATGTTCAGGGAGAGCTGGCTCATCAACAGGTCGGCGAATCGAGCGCCTTGACTGCTCGCAGTGCTCAACCGATCAGCGTTAGCGGTACCCGCACCCTGGGGCCGGTGGCCAGTCAGAATCCCAACAAGAAGAAAGTGTTGTTCGTCACCTCCGAGATTGCCGACCTGGTGAAAACCGGTGGCCTGGGAGACGTTTCCGCCGCACTGCCACGGGCCATGGCACATCTGCACGATGTGCGGGTACTGATCCCGGGTTATCCGCAGGTGATGCACAGTGAAAACCCGATTCACATCATCGGTGAGCTCGGCGGTCACGCGGCGCTCCCGCCGTGCAAGATCGGGCGCATGGACATGCCCGACGGTCTGGTCATTTATGTGTTGATCTGCCCTGAACTCTACGAGCGCGAAGGTTCGCCCTATGGCGCCAACAACGGCCGCGACTGGCCGGACAACCATATTCGTTTCGCCCGCCTGGGCCTGGCGGCCGCCGATATCGCCGCCAACCTCGCACAAATCCACTGGTGCCCGGACCTGGTGCACGCCCATGACTGGCCGGCTGGCCTGGCCCCTGCCTATATGCACTGGCGCGGGCAGCGCACGCCGACCCTGTTCACCATCCACAACCTGGCGTATCAGGGTGTGACGAGCCTGGGCTCTTGCCCCGAGCTGGGCATTCCGCAACACGCCCTGCAACAGGAAGGCATGGAGTTCTACGGCAAGATGTCGTTCCTCAAGGCCGGCATGGCCTATTCGAGCCACATCACCACGGTCAGCGCGACCTACGCCCAGGAAATCACCACCCCGGACTTCGGCTGCGGCCTCGACGGTTTCCTCGCCGCCAAGACCCAGCAAGGCCTGCTCAGCGGCATTCCCAACGGCATCGACGAAAGCTGGGATGCAGCCACCGACCCACACCTGTTTTGCCCCTTCGAAATCGGCGACTGGGACGGCAAGGCGGTCAACGCCGCCCATGTCCGCCAGCTGTTCGGCCTGCAAGACAGCGAAGGCCCGCTGTTCGCCGTGGTCTCGCGCCTGGTTTATCAGAAAGGCCTGGACCTGACCGAAGCGGTCTCCGAATACATCGTCAAATCCGGCGGCCAGATTGCAATCATCGGCCGTGGCGAGCCGGAAGAAGAGCAAGCCATGCGCGAACTGGCCCTGCGGTTTCCCGGGCAGATCGGGGTGCGCATCGGCTTCAACGAAACCGATGCCCGGCGGATGTTTGCCGGCAGCGATTTCCTGTTGATGCCGTCGCGCTATGAACCTTGCGGCCTGAGCCAGATGTACGCCCAGCGCTTCGGCTCGTTGCCGGTGGCGCGCAACACCGGTGGCCTGGCGGACACCATTGAAGATGGCGTGACCGGCTTCCTGTTCAATGAATCCACGGTGGACAGTTATCAGCAAGCCCTGAGCCGCGCGTTCAAGGTCTTCGCCTTCCCCGACCTGCTGCACGCCATGCGCTGCCGTGCCATGGCGGCACCGTTCAACTGGTGCAAGGCGGTCGAACCCTACGCCGAACTCTACGAACAGCTGGTGGCCAAGGCCTTGGGGAAATCGCACAAACAGTAAGAGGCTTTCGAAATGCCGTTACGGACCCTTGAGACCTGGCCCCACGGCGCAATCAAACTGGGCCCGCAAAACACGCGATTCGCGTTGTGGGCACCGGATGCGTTCTACGTCAGTGTCGAACTGGAAAATGGACAGTCCTTGCCGTTGCTGCCTCAGGCCGACGGCTGGTTCGTGATCAACACCCGCTGCCCGGCGGGTACGCGATACCGCTACAGCATCGATGGCGAACTGGAGGTGCCCGACCCGGCCTCCCGCGCCCAGGCCGGGGACATCGACCAGCACAGTGTGGTGGTCGACCCGCTGGCCTACCCATGGCGACACAGCACCTGGCTGGGACGCCCGTGGAACACAGCTGTGATCTACGAGTTGCACGTCGGTGCCCTCGGCGGCTTCCTTGCCGTCGAGCAACACCTGGCGCACCTGGTGGAGCTTGGGGTCACCGCGATCGAGTTGATGCCCATCGCGCAGTTTCCCGGCGAGCGTAATTGGGGCTACGACGGGGTGCTGATCTATGCACCACAGGCCTCCTATGGCACGCCCGAACAGCTCAAGCACCTGATCGACACCGCCCATGGCCTCGGCCTGGCGGTGATGCTCGACGTGGTCTACAACCACTTCGGGCCCGATGGCAATTACCTGCATCGCTACGCCAAGGGCTTTTTCCGTGAAGACCAACACACGCCCTGGGGAGCGGCCATCGATTTTCGTCGGCGCGAGGTGCGCGACTTCTTCATCGACAACGCCTTGATGTGGTTGCTGGAGTACCGCTTTGACGGCTTGCGCCTGGACGCGGTGCATGCCATCGAAGACCCGGACTTTCTCCAGGAGCTGGCCCAGCGAGTGCGCCAGCAGACCGATCCGTCGCGCCATGTATGGCTGGTGGTGGAAAACGAACATAACCAGGCCAGCCTGCTCGAACAGGGCTATGACGCGCAGTGGAACGATGACGGCCATAACGCCTTGCACGTGCTGCTGACCGGCGAGACCGATGCCTATTACGCCGACTATGCAAACAATCCCACCGAACAACTGGCCCGCTGCCTGAGCCAGGGTTTCGTGTTCCAGGGCCACCTCAATCGCCATGGTGAAGCGCGCGGCGAGCCCAGTGGGCATTTGCCTCCCAGCGCATTCGTGCTGTTTTTGCAGAATCACGACCAGATCGGAAACCGCGCCTTTGGCGAGCGCCTGCATCAACTGGCCCACCCCGACGCCTTGAAAGCGGCGACGGCACTGTTGCTGCTGTCGCCGATGATCCCCCTGATGTTCATGGGCGACGAGTTTGCCGCCGAACAACCCTTCCTGTTTTTCACCAGCCACCACGGCGAACTGGCCCAGTTGGTGCGCGAAGGACGGCGCAATGAGTTTGCCGCGTTCAGCGCGTTTGCCGACCCGCATAAACGCGAACAGATTCCCGATCCCAACGCGCCACAGACCTTCGAAGCGTCACGCCCTGCCCTCACCGTCACCGAACCTTCGGCGATGCAGGCGCTCTATCGCCAACTGTTGCAACTGCGCCATCGGCACATCATCCCGAACTTGCCCGGCACCCGCGCGCGCAACGCCCAGGTGCTGGGCGTCGGTGCGGTAAGCGCGGCATGGCGCCTGGGCGATGGCAGCCAGTTGCGCATCGACCTCAACCTCAGCGACACACCGGTACGCCACACCTCACAGGTGGATGCCAACTTGCTGTTCGAACACCCGCCCGGGTCTGGCCAACAGCTGGATCAAGGCACCTTGCCCCCGTATTGCGCGCTGGTCAGCCTCACGGCCGCGGCCCCTTTGCTACCCCTTGATGGAGAGCGCCAATGAGTGATGCGCAACTGGAAATCCTCGCCACCCGGGCCGGCCTGGCGGTCGACTGGATCGACGCCAATGGTCGCCCGCAAAAAGTCGCGCCTTCGGTGCTGCGCAACGTCCTCACCGGACTCGGCCACCCGGCCGGCAGCGCCCAGGAAATCGACGCCAGCCTGCTTGAACTGCAACAGGTACAACAGACCCGGCACCTGCCGCCACTGATCACCGCCGATTTTGGCGTCGGTCTCAACCTGGCGCATTTTTTCGAGCCGCTGACACCCTGCGAGATCCACCTGGAAGATGGCTCGCAACTCAGCCTCAAGCTGGATGCCGAGGCCGTCCTGCCGGGGCTGATCCCGGAGGGTTACCAGCACGTCAACATCGATGGGCAAAGCTTTACCCTGGCCGTCGCGCCCGCCCGCTGCTACAGCGTGGGGGATGCGGTGGACAGCCCGATCCCGCGCGCCTGGGGCCTGAGCGTGCAGTTGTACGCCTTGCGCCGCGCCGGCGATGGCGGCTTTGGCGACACTCAGGCGCTAGAGGACCTGGCGCGCGTCGCGGGCGAACGCGGCGCCGACGCACTGGCGATCAGTCCACTGCATGCCATGTTTGCCAGCGACACCCATCGCTATAGCCCGTATTCGCCTTCAAGCCGCCTGTTTCTCAATAGCCTGTATTGCGCGCCGGGGGCGATTCTCGGCGAGCGCGCGTTGCGCACCGCGATCGATGCCACTGGCCTGGCCGTCGAACTCAAGCACCTGGAAGAACAGCCGCTGATCAACTGGCCGGCCGCCGCCGAAGCCAAGCATCGGCTGCTACAGGCGCTGTACGACGGCTTCGTGCACGGCGAACATCCGCTGCACGCCGACTTCAGCAGCTTTCGCCATGCCGGCGGTGAAGCACTGGAAAACCATTGCCGCTTCGAGGCCATTCAAGAGGCCCGCGCCGCCCGGGGCGAAAGCCTCGACTGGCGTGAGTGGCCGCAGCAGTGGCGCAACCCGCGCAGCGCCGCCCTGGCGGAATTCGCCGAAGAGAACGCCACGCGCATCGGCTTCTTCGCCTTCTGCCAGTGGCTGATCGCCCGTTGCCTGGAACGTGCGCAAGCGGCCGCCCGCAGCAGCGGCATGGGCATTGGCCTGATTGCCGACCTGGCCGTCGGTGCCGATGGCGGCGGCAGCCAGGCCTGGAGTCGCCAGGATGAATTGCTCGCCTCCCTGACTGTTGGCGCGCCACCGGACATTCTCAACCGCACCGGCCAGGGCTGGGGGATCTCCGCGTTTTCCCCCGAAGGCCTGGTGCGCAACGGCTTTCGCGCGTTCATCGAAATGCTGCGCGCCAACTTCGCCCACGCCGGTGGCCTGCGGATCGACCATGTCATGGGCTTGCAACGGTTGTGGGTGATCCCCAATGGCGCATCGCCCGCCGATGGTGCTTATTTGTATTACCCGTTTGACGACTTGCTGCGACTGCTGACCCTCGAGTCCCATCGCCACCAGGCCATCGTCCTCGGCGAAGACCTGGGCACGGTGCCGGACGGTCTGCGGGAAAAACTCAGCGCCCGTTCGATCCTCGGCATGCGCGTGTTGCTGTTCGAACAGGACAACACGCACTTCAAACCGATCCTCGACTGGCCGGACAACGCCCTGGCCACCACCAGTACCCACGACCTGCCCACCCTCAATGGCTGGTGGCATGGCCGCGATATCGACTGGAACGCCCGCCTGGGCCTGGTTGATGCCAGCGCTGAAATCGAGTGGCGCCAGCATCGCGAGCGCGAACGAGAGGGCCTGCGCCGGGCCTTGAGCCAGGACCCGCAGAACTTTCGCGAAGAGTCCCACGAAACCGATCAGGTCCTCGACGCCAGTGTGCGTTTCCTTGGCCACACCCGCGCGCCGCTGGTACTGCTGCCGTTGGAAGATGCGCTGGGCATCGAGCAGCAGGCCAACCTGCCCGGCACCATCGATACCCACCCCAACTGGTCCCGTCGCCTGCCCGGTAACAGCGAAGCCTTGCTCGATGGCCCGGACGCCGCCCGACGCCTGGAACTGCTCGCCTGCGCGCGACTTCAGGCGGCCGAGCGTGACCAATGAACCCGCCGCTACGGGCCACGCTGCGGCTGCAATTCCACAAAGGCTTTACCCTCGACGACGCCGTGCCGCTGGTGCCCTACTTCGCCCGACTCGGCATCAGCCATGTCTACGCCTCACCGCTGCTGAGCGCCCGCGCGGGTTCCATGCACGGCTATGACGTGGTGGACCCGACCACCGTCAACCCGGAGCTGGGCGGTGAACCGGCGTTGCGCCGCCTGGTCAGCGCGCTGCGAGGCCAGGACATGGGGCTGATCCTCGACATCGTCTCCAACCACATGGCAGTCGGCGGTAACGATAACCCCTGGTGGCTGGACTTGCTGGAGTGGGGACGCCTGAGCCCGTACGGCGAGTTCTTCGATATCCAGTGGCACTCGCCCGACCCCTTGATGGAAGGCCAGTTGCTGTTGCCGTT
Organism: Pseudomonas sp. SbOxS1; assembly: GCF_013416725.1. Classification (NCBI taxonomy): domain Bacteria; kingdom Pseudomonadati; phylum Pseudomonadota; class Gammaproteobacteria; order Pseudomonadales; family Pseudomonadaceae; genus Pseudomonas; species Pseudomonas sp. SbOxS1. The sequence goes on along the minus strand of NZ_JAAVXC010000043.1, from coordinate 6,242 downwards.
CCTGGGCAGCGACTACGGCATCGCCTTGCAGGACGGCACCCTGGCGCTGCGTTTCAATGCCCAGCGCGGCGCGTTTCATGTCGAGCATTACGATCATCACTTTCCGATCTGCCCCAGCCATTACGGCGAGCTGCTCAAGGCCGATGCCGAGCCGCTCAAGTTACTGGCCGACCGCTTCAGCACTTTGAGCTATCAGTCGGACGCCCACAGCATGGCGCTCCCCTTGAAGGACGAGTTGCGCGAACTGGCCAGCGATCCCGCGATGCTGCAAGCCATTGAACAAAATCTCAAAGCCTACGACTCGCAGAACGGCGAAGGTTTTCAACACTTGCACAACTTGCTGGAACGCCAGAGTTACCGCCTCGCCAGTTGGCGTACCGCCGCGGACGACATCAATTGGCGGCGTTTTTTCGATATCAACGAGCTGGGCGGTTTGCGGGTCGAGCGTCCCGCGGTGTTCGAGGCAACTCACGCGAAGATTTTCCAGTTGGTGGCGCAAGGGCTGGTGGACGGGCTGCGCATCGACCACATCGACGGCCTCGCCGACCCTCGGGGCTACTGCCGCAAACTGCGGCGGCGCGTCGACAGCCTGGCGCCCGGCCGGCACCTGCCGATCTATGTGGAAAAAATCCTTGGCGAAGGCGAAACCCTGCACCGCGACTGGTCGGTGGATGGCACCACCGGCTACGAATTCATGAACCAGGTATCGCTGCTGCAACACGACCCCGCAGGTTTACACACCTTGGGCGAACTCTGGCACCGGTACAGCGAGCGCCCGGCCGACTTCCGCCAGGAAGCGCAACTGGCGCGCCAGCAAATTCTCAATGGCTCGCTGGCCGGGGATTTCGAAAGTGTCGCCCAGGCTTTGTTGCAAGTTGCCCGGGATGACCTGATGACCCGCGACCTCACGCTGGGTGCGATCCGGCGCGCGCTGCAGGAGTTGATCGTTCACTTCTCGGTGTATCGCACCTACATCGGCGCCCTGGGACGTTCGGCGCAGGACGAGGTGTTTTTCCAGCAAGCCATGGAAGGCGCCCGGCAAACCCTGGGCGAGGCCGACTGGCCAGTGCTCGAGTACCTGGCGGGTTGGCTGGGGGGCGAGCGCTGGCGAAAACGCCCGCCTGGCCGCCTGCGCAAACGGCTCAAGCATGCCTGCGTGCGCTTTCAACAGCTGACTTCCCCTGCCGCCGCAAAGGCCGTGGAAGACACCGCGTTCTATCGTTCGGCGGTGTTGCTGTCGCGCAATGACGTCGGCTTCAGCACCGAGCAATTCAGTGCCCCGGTGGCCGATTTCCATGCCGCTTGCCTGCAGCGCCTGGCACTGTTTCCCGACAATCTGCTGGCCACCGCGACCCACGATCACAAGCGTGGCGAGGATACTCGCGCGCGCCTGGCGGTCTTGAGCGAACACAGTCAATGGTACGTCGAGCAGATCGGCCTCTGGCGCGCCCTCGCCCGGCCCTTGCGTGACGACGATCAGATGCCGTCGGCCGGCGATGAATTGATTCTCTACCAGGCACTGCTGGGCAGCTGGCCGCTGGACCTGCGCGCCGACGACCCGCCAGCCCTGGAGGACTACGCCCAACGCATCAACCAATGGCAACGCAAGGCCCTGCGCGAAGCCAAGCTGCAAAGCAGCTGGAGCACGCCCAATGAAGTGTACGAACAAGCCAGCGAAAGCTTTGCCCGACGCCTGCTGCTGAGCCCGGAAGGCGATCTGCTGCGCAACGCCCTCGGCAAGGTCGCCCGCACGATTGCCTTGCCTGGCGCCCTCAACGGTTTGGCGCAAACCTTGCTGCGCATGACCGCACCGGGCGTGCCGGACCTCTATCAGGGCAACGACTTCTGGGATTTCACCCTGGTCGATCCGGACAACCGCCGGCCGGTGGATTACGCCAGTCGCCAACAAGCCTTGCAGCAACCCCTCGATGTGCCTGGCTTGTTGGAGTACTGGCGCGACGGGCGCATCAAGCAAGCCTTGATTGCGCGGACTTTAAGCACCCGTGCCGAGCACGCCGAGCTGTTTCGACGCGGCACTTACCAGGCCCTCGAAATTACCGGCAGCCAGGCCAATCAGGTGCTGGGTTTTGTCCGTGAATGGGAGGGTACTCGCGCCATCGTCATCGTGCCGATCCGTTGTTCGGCACTGCTGGAAAACAGTGCCGTGCCGCACGTGGACGCGCCGCAGTGGGGCGATACCCGGGTCAGCTTGCCGTTCACAATCGCCGACGAAAATCTGAAGGGACTTTTTTCCAGCGTCGCAGTCACAAAAAACAGGGAGCTGATGATCAGCTCCGCGCTGGGGGACTTCCCGGTCAATCTCTTTATCCAGGCTACACACACTTGAGTTCAGTTCAGGAGTAATGCGATGAGTAACGACGACAAACGCATCCGCGAGTTTGCCTATCAGATCTGGGAATCCGAAGGCAAACCCGAGGGCCAGGAAGCACGGCATTGGGAGATGGCGTGCAAGCTGGCTAAAGCCGAAGCCCTGGCACCGAAAAAGCCGGCAAAAGCGGCGGCGAGCAAACCCGCCGTGAGTAAAGTCGGCGACGGCAAGCTCAATGGCAAGGCCGCAGCGCCAAAACCCAAGGCCAAAGCCAAGCCGGCGGCTGCCTCTGCGGTGATACCGCCGGGGGAAAAAGCCGCCGAGAAAAAGCCTCGCGCCGCGCGAAAACCGCCCGCCGTCTAAGCTTTTATACCGTTGCCCTGAAGGTTTTGCCGTGGCGAGTCCGCTCGCCACCGAGGGGTCTGCTCGCCCACGAAAAAATGCTGAGCCCCGTCACTGTCTGCCGTTACTGGAGCACTTATGACCCGTCCCAAGAAAGAAACGCCGCCGCCCCGCGCCGAGCCGTCGCGCATCCGCGAAGGACTGCCCTTTCCGCTCGGTGCAACCTGGGATGGCCTGGGGGTCAATTTCGCCCTGTTCTCGGCCAACGCCACCCGGGTCGAACTGTGCATTTTCGATGACGCCGGAGAAGTGGAACTCGAACGCATCGAACTGCCGGAATACACCGACGAGATTTACCACGGCTACCTGCCCGACGCCCATCCGGGGCTGATCTACGGCTACCGCGTGTACGGCCCGTATGACCCGGCCAACGGTCATCGTTTCAACCCCAACAAGCTGCTGATCGACCCCTACGCCAAACAACTGGTCGGTCAGTTGAAATGGTCCGAGGCCTTGTTCGGCTACACCATTGGCCACCCCGACGCCGACCTCAGTTTCGACGAGCGCGACAGCGCGCCCTTCGTGCCCAAATGCAAGGTGATCGATCCGGCGCACACCTGGGGCCACGATCACCGGGTCAGCGTGCCATGGGACAAGACGATCATCTATGAAACCCACGTGCGCGGCTTCAGCATGCGTCACCCCGCCGTTCCCGAAAACCTGCGGGGGACCTTTGCCGGGCTGATGGTCGACGAAGTGCTCGAGCACATCCGCAAGCTGGGTGTATCGACCGTCGAGCTGCTGCCGATCCACGCCTTCGTCAACGACCAGCACCTGCTGCACAAGGGCATGACCAACTACTGGGGCTACAACAGCATTGCGTTCTTCGCCCCCGACCCGCGTTACCTGGCCAGCGGCAAGATCGCCGAGTTCAAGGAAATGGTTGCGCACCTGCACGAAGCCAACCTGGAAGTGATCCTCGACGTGGTCTACAACCACACCGCCGAGGGCAACGAACAAGGCCCGACCCTGTCCATGCGCGGTATCGACAACGCCTCCTATTACCGCCTGATGCCGGAGGACAAACGCTTCTACATCAACGACTCGGGCACCGGCAACACCCTGGACCTGAGCCACCCGTGCGTATTGCAGATGGTCACCGACTCCCTGCGCTACTGGGCCTCGGAAATGCACGTGGACGGCTTTCGCTTCGACCTGGCGACAATCCTTGGGCGTTATCACGACGGTTTCGACGAGCGCCACAGTTTCCTCGTGGCCTGCCGCCAGGACCCGGTACTGCGCCAGGTCAAGTTGATTTCCGAGCCTTGGGACTGCGGACCCGGCGGTTATCAGGTCGGCCGCTTTCCCCCGGGCTGGGTGGAATGGAACGACAAGTTTCGCGACACCGTGCGCGCATTCTGGAAAGGCGACGACGGCCAGCTGGCGGACTTCGCCAGTCGCATGACCGCTTCCGGCGAGATGTTCAACCAGCGTGGCCGGCGGCCCTATGCCTCGCTGAATTTCATCACCGCCCACGACGGTTTCACCCTCAATGACCTGGTGTCGTACAACGACAAGCACAACGAAGCCAACGACGAGAACAACCAGGACGGCAGCAACAACAACCTGTCATGGAACCATGGCGTCGAAGGCCCCACCGACGACCCGCAGATCAACGCCCTGCGCCATCGCCAGATGCGCAACTTCTTTGCCACCTTGCTCCTGGCCCAGGGTACGCCGATGCTGGTGGCCGGCGATGAATTCGCAAGGACCCAGGAAGGCAACAACAATGCCTATTGCCAGGACAGTGAAATCGGCTGGGTCAACTGGGACCTGAGCGAAGACGGCAAGGCCCTGCTCAAGTTCGTCAAGCGCCTGATCAAGTTGCGCCTGAGCTATCCGATCCTGCGCCGCGGGCGCTTCCTGGTGGGCAACTACAACGAGGACATCGGCGTCAAGGACGTCACCTGGCTGGCCCCCGATGGCAGCGAAATGACCACCGAGCACTGGCACGATGCGCACAATCGCTGCCTGGGCATGTTGCTCGACGGGCGCGCCCAGGAAACCGGGATTCGCCGCAAAGGCGCGGACGCCACGTTGTTGCTGGTGGTCAACGCTCATCACGACATCGTCAACTTCCACCTGCCGGAGGTGCCCGACGGCGGCTTCTGGACGTGCCTGATCGACACCAATCAACCGTCCATACGCGGCCAGGAACGCTTCGATTTCGGGCGCGAGTACTCGGTCACCGGGCGCTCGTTGCTGCTGTTCGAACTGCAACGCGAGGAAGAGGAGTAAAAACAACGCGTCGGAAAATTTGTGCCATGCATGCACATCCGGCGCGACGAATAGCGATACATGAGCAATACTCGATGCGCGGCTGTCCAGGGTCCGGAGCGCCGCGCTTCGCTATCAACCTGCCTCACGGCTGCTACAGCGCTTGCTGTTGTGCACGAGTGGGGCAAACGGAACAAGGACGTAACGTCATGAAATCTGTGTCCATCAGTGACAGCGGCTGTGCAGAACAAATCTGGAACAGCGCCCCGCAACTGGCCAATATCCCGGTCATAGGTACCCAGTCCCTCCTCCCCCCCGGTGCCCGCGCCGTGGTCATCGCCCCCCATCCCGGCGACGAAGTGGTGACCTGCGGCGGTCTGCTGCAGTTGCTCAGCGCCACGGGACACCCCTTGCAATTGATCTCGGTCACCGACGGCAGCGCCAGCCATACAGGGTCGCAACAGTGGTCGGAGAAACGCCTGAGCGTGTTTCGTTCCCAGGAAAGTGTCGAGGCCTTGCGCCGGCTCGGGTTGCCGATGCACAGCCTGAAATGGATACGCGGCGGCTTCACCGACCACACCCTGGCGGAGCATGAACAGGCGCTCACGCAATTCATCGCCCGTTATCTACGCCCGGGCGATGTGGTATTCAGCACCTGGTGCGAGGATGGCAACAGCGACCATGGCGCCGTCGGCCGTGCCAGCGCCAATGCCGCCACCATCGCCGGCGCCGTCTTCACTGAAATACCGGTCTGGGCCTGGCACTGGCCAACCCGGGACAGCGCCTTGATCCCCTGGCACCGGGCGCGCAAGGTGCGCCTGGACACCTGGACGGTGGCGCGCAAGAGCCACGCTACCCATGCGTACGCCAGTCAGCTCGACGGTGAGCCGGCCGTCGGGATTGCGCCACGGTTACCGCGGGTTTTGCTGGAGCGGATGCGGTTGCCTTATGAGATTGTGTTTGTCTGAAAGGACGTAGGCGGTTGTCGGCGTACATATCCATTGCTGCGGAAACGGGCACCCTATGGTTCGCGTGAAACCTTGTAGGAGCGAGGCTTGCCTGCGAAGGCGGCCTGTCAGGCGACCATTTTTTTCAGGTGTACATATCCATTGCTGCGGTAACGGCCACTCTATGGTTCGCGTGAAACCTTGTAGGAGCGAGGCTTGCCCGCGAAGGCGGCCTGGCAGTCGACCATTTTTTTTCAGGTGTACATATCCATTGCTGCGGTAACGGCCACTTAGGGTTTCGCCCTTACGGCGAGTCCCTTTTTCAAACGCCAAAAAGGAACCAAAAG
>NZ_JAAVXC010000042.1:0-24206 GCF_013416725.1 Pseudomonas sp. SbOxS1 | reverse complement strand
ATCAAAAACAGTATTGCAGAAAAGGGGGTAACCATAGATGTAAGAGCGAAACCATAAGCCGCCGTTACCGCAGGAATGGATATGTACTCCGAAAAAATATAGGTCGGCTGTCAGGACGCCTTCGCCGGCAAGCCGGGCTCCTACAGGCTGCGCAAGTCGCCGTTACCGAAGAAACGGATATGTACACCATTCCATCCCAATGCGCCGTTACAACACGGCGCGTCTTGCAGCCCACGGATGGGCCTGCTCCAACTGACTAGCCAGACGCAACAGCACGTCCTCGCCACCCAACCGGGCAGTGAACATCATGCCCACCGGCAGGCCGTTGTCACTCTGACCCAAGGGTAGCGAGATGGCCGGCTGCCCGCTGACGTTGGCCAGCGCGGTGAAGCCGGCGCTGCCCATGGCGTTGTGGGCGTAGCTATCCCAAGGTTGATCCAGGGACAACAGGCCGAGCTTCGGCGTCAGGCTGCCGGTGACCGGCGAGAGGATCACGTCGTAGCGTTCGAAGTGCTGCTCCATGATCGCGCCGATGCTCTCGAACGATTGGCGGGCGCGATACAGGTCCTCGCCACTGGTGCCCTTCGCACGCTCCAGGTTGACCAAGGTGATCTTTTCCAGGTCCTGCGCCGTGACAGCGCGCCCGAGCAGCTGTTCACGGTCGTGGATCAGGGTCCGCAGCCCGGTGCCGATCACCGAGCCATGGGCACCGAACAACTGGCGTGGATCGACATTGAGCGTCAATTCGTCGATCTCGTGCCCCAGGGCCAGCAGTTGCTTGATGGTCTGCTCCAGCGTGGCGGCAATCGCCGGTTCAAGCGGCGCGCCGGTCATCGATTGGCGCACCACGGCCACGCGCAGTTTGCCCGGGTCTTTCTGCAACTCTTGCACATAGGGTCGTACCAAGGGTGGGCACCAGTAGGCGCTGCCCGCTTCATGGCCTTGCCCGACGTCGAGGAACAACGCGGTATCACGCACCGTGCGCGAGACCACGTTGGCCGCGCTGGCGCCAAACCAGCCTTCGAAATGCAGCGGTCCGCTGGGGGTGCGATAGCGACTGGGCTTGAGCCCGACCAGGCCGCAGTACGAGGCCGGAATACGGATCGAACCGCCGCCATCGGTGGCATGGGCCACGGGCACGATCCCCGCTGCCACCGCCGCTGCCGCGCCTCCGGAGGAACCGCCCGCGCTCATGGCCAGGTTCCAGGGGTTATGGGTCTGGCCCCAGGCCAGGGATTCGGTGGTGGTGGTCAAGCCGAACTCGGGGCATGTGGACTTGCCGAATGGCACCGCGCCGGCCTGCTCATAGCGAGCGATCAGGGTGCTGGTGCGGGCGGCGGGCGGTGCCTCCTTGAACATCCGGCTACCGTTGCTGGTGACGGTGCCTTGCAGCGAGGTATTGAGGTCTTTGATCAGCAGTGGCACACCGGCCAGGGCGCCCTGGTTCTGGGTACCGGCGGTGCGGCGCTGGGCCAGCAGGGCATTGGCGTAGGCTTCGTGCAGCATGTTCACTGCATTGACCCTGGGGTTGACCTCGTTGCAGCGGGCCAGCGTCGCCGCCAGCAGGTCCTCGGCACTCAGCTCGCCGCTGCGGATCGCCTGGCTCATGGCCCAGGCATCCATCGACTGGTAGTCGCTGGCTGAAAGACCCGTCGCGCGGGCGTCGGCAAAGCGCCCCAAAAGCCCGACGCCGACCGCCACGGCACCGGCCTTGAGCACGCTGCGGCGTGGCCAGTTGGTGGTGGTGGGATTTAGTGGTGCGTTTTCGTGGTTATCCATGGTAGTGATCACGCCCTGATGATGATTGTTGTATTTGTTGTGCATGGGAGACCTTGTAGGAGCGAGGCTTGCCCGCGAAGAACGATAACGCGGTGAGTCAGATGCACCGCGGCGCCCCGTTCGCCGGCAAGCCGGGCTCCTACAGGGAACCAGGCGCAGCGGTGTTCAAGCGACATTGAAGCGTGCCGACAACTGATCCAGTGCCCGCGCCAGTTGCTCCAGGTCCGAGGCGGCCTCCGCGCTGCGCCCGGCATTGGCCGACAGCGCACCGGTGCCGGTGGAGACGCTCTCGACCCTGGTGACCATTTCCCGCGTGACTCGCACCTGTTCGGTGATCAGCGTGGCGATGGTGTCCACGCTGCGGATCACGTCATCGGTACCGCTGCGAATCTGCGCCACCGAATCGCCGGCCTCATGGGCCAGGTTGACGCCGTCACGCACCCGGCTGACCACCCTTCCCATGCCGTCGACCACCGCCAGCGTGCCTTCTTGAATACGCTGCACGGTGAGGTCGATTTCACCGATGGAACTGGCGGTACGCTGGGCCAACAGCCGAACCTCGTCGGCCACCACGGCAAACCCGCGCCCCGCCTCGCCGGCCCGCGCGGCCTCGATGGCGGCGTTCAGTGCCAGGAGGTTGGTCTGCTCGGCAATGCTGCGAATCACCTTGAGCACGTGGCTGATCTCCCCGGAAAACCCTTCGAGCTGGCGAATGTGCACGGCCGTGGCGCTGATCACGTCGCTGATGCGATTCATCTCCTGGGCCATGTCGCGAATAAAACCCTCGCTCCTGCCCGAGCGCTGCGCCGAATGCTGGGTGATATCGCGAGACACGCCGACCTGGTTGTCCACTTCGCCGATCGACCCCGACAGGTCCTCCACCGCCCGGGAAATCCCGCGCACCGCCTCCGCCTGTTGCTGGGTGGCCGTGGAGGCCGACTCCGCCGATTCGGCCATGTGCGCCGCTTCGCGACTGACCCGTTGCACCAGCTCGCGCATTTGTGAAATGAGCCCGTGCAGGCTGTCACGCATCAGCGCAATGTCGCGCAGCATCAGTGCGAATTCGTCACCGCCCTTGATCTCGATCGGTTGCACCAGGTCGCCACTGGCGATGGCCCGAACGCTGGCTCCCGCCTGGGCAAACGCACGCTTGAGCCGACGCAACGTGGAAAACGCGGTGAGGCTGCCCGCCAGCCCGCCCACCACCGCCAGCAACATGTACGCCAATAGCGTCGAGCGATAGCGACGCTGTGCCGCCTCGTAGGCTTGTGCCGCGCTGGCCTTCTGCAACGCTTGCAACTTGCCCAGCTCGACCATGGCCGCGTTGCCTTCAGGCTCGGCCATGCGCAGGTAGGACATGATTCCCGGCAGGCGAAAATCACCGACGCGCAAGGAGTCCAGGAAGATACCCAACTCTTCCTGCCAGGCCTGATAGTGCTTGTCGAACGCCTCGGCTGCCTGCTGTTCTTCACCGCTCAAGATGCGCAGGCGATAGCTCGCCCAGACCTCGGTCAGCGCCCGGTCATTGCTCTCGATGGCACTCAGGGTGGCTTCCACCGGACGGTCGAACGCCGCCACCAGTGGCCCTTCCGGGTCCTGCTGGATCGCCAGCAGGACCTGGCGCCGGCTTTCATCGAGCCGCTGCCTGATGTCGCCGAACATCAACAACGTCGCCAGGTTGTCCTCGTTGATTGCCCGCAGACTGTCGCGCGCCTGCTGCAAGCCATAGGCACCGAACAGCACCGCCAGGGCAAACAGCAAGGTCGCCAACAGCGCCCAGAGCCACAGGCGCTGGGCGATAGTAATTGCCTTGAACATGATCAGTGGCCTGTCCCATGCAGCGGAGGGGGCGCGCAAGGCACCCCAACGCCGGAATTAGTCGCGAGTGACCCCGGCCAGCATGGCCGCCAGGTAGTGCTCGCCATACGGCGGCAACAGGCCCCATTCACGACGCGGGTCGTGAGCCGAGGCCTTGAACACCGTGCGCAGGTGACTGAATTCGAGAAAGCCTTCGCGGCCATGGTAATGGCCCATGCCCGAGGCACCGATGCCACCGAACGGCGCATCGTGCAGGGCGGCATGCATCATCACATCGTTGATGGTGACGCCCCCGGACAGGGTGTGCTCCAGAACGCGATGTTGCTCCTGTGCATCCTCGCCGAAGTAATACAGTGCCAGCGGACGCGGCCTTGCGTTGATCTGCGCGATGACCTGGTCGAGGTCGTCATAGCTGAGCACGACCATGGCCGGGCCAAAGATTTCCTCGTGCATGATTTCGCTGTCCAGGGCCGGATCCACCACCACCCGCAGCGGGCGACGGCGGTCCTGGGCATCCACGGCCAGGGGTTCAGGCAGGCACTCGATGCGCGCACCGCGCGACAGCGCGTCCTCGACCAGGCCCTCGACCCTCTCCAGGTGGCGCGGGTTGACCACCGCCACCACATCCGGGTTGCCGGCCACGGTCGGGTTGAGGTCGCGATAAGCACTGCGCAGCGCATCGAGGAAGGATTCGAGTCGGGCCTTGGGTACATAGACCAGGTCCGGGTTGATGCAGATCTGTCCGCCATTGGTGGCCTTGCCAGCGGCGATGCTGAACGCGGTTTTGTTCAGGTCGGCACTGGACGAAACGATCACCGGCGACTTGCCGCCGAGCTCCAGGGTCACCGGTACCAGGTTTTTCGCGGCATTGCCCATCACCCGCCGACCAATCGCGGTGCTGCCGGTGAACACCAGGTGGTCGAAGGGTTGGCTGCTGAAGGCCTCGCCCAGTTCCGGGCCACCATTGACCACCGCCACCACCAGTGGGTCGAGGTGTTCGGCGCACAGGCGCGCCACCAGTTCGGCGGTCCGTGGCACTACTTCCGAAGGCTTGAGGATGGCCCGGTTGCCGGCCGCGAGCGCGGAGGCCAACGGGCTGAACAAGGTGTACAGCGGCGCGTTCCAGGTGCCCAGGATGCCCACCGTACCTTTTGGCTGGTGCATGACCCAGGCCCTGGCGCCGAGCTGGTCATAGGGGGAAAACATCTCGCGCGGTTCGTCCTGCATCCACCCTTGCAGATGGTCGCGGGCATATTTGAGTGAAGCCAGGGCGCCGAGCACATCATTCATCAGGGAAAAACCGGCAGGCCGTCCGCCAAAGTCCTGGTCGATGGCCGTGGTCAATGCCGCGTGATTGTCGACCAACAGGTCGATCACTTGCTGCAGGCGCTGGCGACGGGTCTCGGCGCTGACACCGCCGGCGCTGGCAAAGGCTTCTTTCTGGCGCGCCAGCAGGCTGGAAAGGTCTTGGTCGCAAGACATCGTTGAACTCATTGTTATCCCCTTGCAGGTTGGCTCGATGGCCGTTGAGCGCCCGATGCGCCTGGCGCCACCCTAGCCTCGCGGGCCGCTGCGCCGCCTCGTCCAATCGGACGAGGTCCTGCATTAGTGTTAGTCCGTTGAGACGATGTTGAGCACCTGCAAACGCCCAATACTGGCCATACGAAAACCTCCACTCCATGAGGCCAGTCATGGCAATGCAAAATATCAGCTTCGATCCCCAGGCATTCCGTACCGCGCTCGGCACGTTCACCACCGGGGTCACGATCATCACCACCCAGACCGAAGACGGCTCGCCCGTGGGCATCACCGCCAACAGCTTCAACTCGGTGTCGCTCAACCCGCCGCTGGTGCTCTGGAGCCTGTCCAAGCAAGCGCGCAGCCTGCCGGTCTTCAGCAGCGGCAAGCATTGGAACGTGCACGTGCTGTCGACGGAACAAGAGAGTCTGTCGGGGCGTTTCGCCACCCAGGGCGAGGACAAGTTCGCCGAGATCGAACTGGACAACGGCATCAGCGAGGCGCCATTGCTGCAAGATTGCACGGCGCGCTTCCAGTGCCGCACGGCGTTCCAGTACGAAGGCGGCGACCATGTGATTTTCGTCGGCGAAGTCCTCGCCTTTGATCACAGTGATCGTGCACCGCTCGCATTCCAGAGCGGCCAATATGCCCTGGCCACGCGCAAGCCCCGCAGCGAGCTGCGCCTGGCGACCACGCCACCACCGCCCGAGTGCAGCTACACCGAGGATTTGCTTGGCTACCTGCTGGGGCGCGGTCACTACCAGGCGCTCAATGCCCTGCGACAACTGCTGAACAGCCAGCAGCTGGACGAACAATCGTTCTTTGTACTGTCGATCCTGTGTATCCGCGATGATATGACGCTGGAGGAAATCAACACCTTCGTCACCTACACCGGCCGCGAAGTGACCCTGGCCAGCATGCGTTTTCTCGAACGCCAGCGCCTGGTGGCCTTCGAGGGTCCGGCACAATCGCCACGTTTTGTCCTCACCGCCCAAGGCCGCGAAGTGTCCCTGCATCAGTTGGCGCTGGCCAAGGCCGTGGAAGAAGACCTGTCGGCCAAGCTCGGCGCCGCCGATGCACAAGCCTTGAAGGTCTTGCTCAAGCGCCTGATCGTCGTGAGCGACCCGGGCCTGCCTGATCTGTGGGCACCGCGATGACCGCCCGCGCGGGGACGTTGCCGACGGCCACGGTCGGCTGGGGCAGCCATGGCTTGCTGTTGCTGCTGGCCATGGTGTTTGCCGACAACTTCGTCGGACGACAGATACTCGCGGTCATGGTCGAACCGATCAAAGCCGAATTCGGCGTCGGCGACACCGCCATCGGCCTGATCTCGGGCCTGGCGTTCGCGTCGGTCTATGCTCTCATGGGCCTGCCGGCCGGGCGGCTGGTGGATCGCATGCCGCGCATCCGCCTGCTGGCCATGTCTTGCCTGCTCTGGGCGGTGGCAACCCTGGCGTGCGGGTGGGCGGGCAGTTTCCTGGCGCTGGGCATTGCGCGCATGCTGGTTGCCGTCAGCGAATCGCCGACCACGTCGGCCTCGCTGTCGTTGATCGCCGACCTGTATCCGCCACATCGACGCTCATTCGCCATCAGTTGCTTTACCGCGGCACCGACGTTTTCCTCGATCATCGGCTTGAGCATCGGCGCCTGGGTGGTCGAGCACTATGGCTGGCGCAGTGCATTCATTGCGCTGGGGATACCCGCCCTGGTGTTCTGTGCGATCCTGGCCTTTGTCGTGCGCGAACCGCAGCGTGGCCGCTGGGACCTCACGCCACACACCCACACAGCGCCCGCGCTGCTTGGCATGGGCGCCGAAGCCCGCAAGCTGTGGGCGTTGCCGGCTTACCGTTGCCTGATCCTCGCGGGCGGCCTGACCACGCTCAGCGCCTATGCCATTGCCATGTGGAACACCAGTTTCCTGGTGCGCTCCCACGGCTTGTCACTGCAACACGCCGGCTTGCTGGCGGGTGTTGTCTGCGGGACCTCGGCCGGGTTCGGTGGCCTGCTTAGCGGCTGGTTGAGTGATCGTCTGTGCCGCCGCGATCCGCACTGGCAGGTGTCTATTCCGGTAGTGGGCCACCTGGCGGCGATCTGCGCGCTAGTCCCCTATCTGCTGTGGTCCGACGCCCTGCTGGTGTACCTGGGCGATGTGCCGATTCCAAGCGCCATGCTCTGGTGCGCGCTCTATTCCTTCTTTGCCGTGTGGTGGGTCGCGCCGTCCTACAACCTCGTCACGCAACTGGTGCCAGCCGGTAGACGCGGAACCGCCATGGCGCTGCAAACCATCGTCAGCACGCTGCTCGGGGTCGGCGTCGGGCCATTGTTGACCGGCTTGTGCAGCGACCTGTTGCTACCCCTGTTTGGCCACGAGTCATTGCGTTATGCGTTGCTGCTGGTCAACTTGCCGGTGCTTTGCGCGGTGCTGCTCTTGATGCGCACGGCGCACCATGCTGGCAGGACGGGCTATCGCCACGGCGAATAGATTTGCTTAAGACCACGTTTTAATTTTCCAGTCGACGGTACTCCAATGCCAACCAACAGCGCATCAGCCAACCCGGTACACAGCGCCCGCGATCGACTGCTTGACGCGGCACTCGAACTCTTCGCCACACACGGCTATCAGGCCATCGGCTTGCGCGACCTGGCGAGCTACCTCGGGCTGCATGCCGGATCGCTCTACCACCACATCGAAAACAAGCAGGCCCTGTTGTTCGAGCTCATCGAGTCGGCCTTGTCGGACTTGCTGCACGACACGCAGCGGCGAATGAAAGGCGCGCGAAGCCCTCGCGGACGTCTGCAGTCGTTCATCCAGGCCTTCGTCACCTTCCACTTCAATGAAAAATACAAACTGACCCTGATCAGCCGTGAATTCACGAATCTGACTGAAGAACAGAAGCAGCAGGTTATCCAGCTGAGAAACAGATATGCCGCGGTCTTGAACGCCATCATCACGGACACGCAAGGCGAGAAAGGCGCACGCGGTGGCGACCTCTGCCCGACCACCAGTGCGGTGATTGCCATGCTGTTTGGCCAGTCACAGTGGTACACCCTCGAGACAAGCGAATCCCAACTGACAGACACACTGACGGATGTTGTGACGTGCATTATCGCCAGCAAGCAGAAGACCAAGGCACCTGCGGCGCGGCCAATTGCGCGCAGCGCTGTCAATTTTCCCCACCCACCCCCTGATTCGCTTTATCCTTGATGCAGATGAAAAGCCATGAATCCTGCATACGGCTGTTGACTGTTCCCCATGCGCAAACTTCTGTACCTGACTTTCTCCATGGCGTTGATCGCCGCTCTAACGACCTACGCCATGTGGGCCGCGGATCGCCCGACGGGGCTTTACCTCTCGGATCTGCGGATCGATGTCGCCGTCGACCAGGGCACGCCCGCTGACCGCGGCAACTTGCTGGGCATCCAGCCCGAGCTATTTCCCACCGACTACCAAAGCCCCGAACGCTTGCACCGCAAACTCGCCGCTTACTTGCAGACGGCCCGGGATCAGGGGCTGCTGAATGAAAAAACCATCGTCGTATTGCCCGAGCATGTGGGCACCTGGCTGATGGTCAGCGGCGAAAAGGACGAGTTGTACCAGGCCACCACGTTCAAGGAAGCCATGAACTGGCTGGCCGTGAGCAATCCTTTGAAGTTCCTCCGCGCGCTGATCGGTGCCGAGGGTGACAGCCGTATCGACGACGCGCACCTGCGCATGAAAGCCAAAGGCATGGCCAGGGATTACCAGGCGCTGTTCGGCGGGCTGGCCAAGGAATTTCACGTCACCCTGGTGGCAGGCTCCATCGTGCTGCCCGAACCCAGTGTCATCGACGGTACGCTGAAAATCGGCCGTGGCGCGTTGTTCAACAGCAGCGTGGTGTTTGGCCGCGATGGCCTGCCCATCGGCCAGCCCCAGCGCCAGATGCATCCGGTTTTCGAGCAGCAGGAGGCGATCAAGGCCAACGGCGAACACACCCTCAATGTCGTCGACACCCCGGCCGGGCGCCTGGGCGTGCTGATCGGCAGTGACAGCTGGTACCCGGACAACTACCGCAAACTCGACACTCAACAGGCACAGCTGGTCGCAGTCCCGGCGTTCGTTGCCGGCCGTGGTAGCTGGGACCAGCCGTGGCGTGGCTACAGGGACTCATCGACACCCGGCTCCGTCAGCCTCAAGGCCGGGGAAGTCAGTGAAGGCCAGGCCTGGCAGCGCCTGAACCTGAGCACTCAAGCCCCCGCCAGCCAGGCCATCGCCGGCATGAGCGTATTCCTGCGTGGACAGTTCTGGGACCAAGGCAGCGCCGGGCAGAGTTTTCTCAGCAGCAACGGCCAGCATTTCGCCGATGGCAAGGCCCGTGGCGCGCGCTTGCTGAACCTTTGGCTGTAGGCCATGAAACCCGCCCCCATGCGCCTGGGAGATCTATCGGTGGGCTTTGTTCACAGCCTGGCCGACGCCGTGCGCAGCCACGGCACGGATCCGCAGCCACTGCTCGAGCAATACGGCCTCGATGCGGCCCGACTGGGTGAAGCCGGTGCCCGTCTGTCGATCCCGCGCTACATGCGCCTGGGCCACGCGGCCATCCAGTTGACCGGCAACCCGGCACTGGGCTTGCAGATGGGCCAGCTCAGCCGCTTGAGCCAGGCCGGCCTCGCCGGCGTCACTGCAGCCCAGGCACCGACGGTGCGTGAGGCGGCGCGCTGCCTGATTCGCTTCGAAGCCTTGTATGGCTCCAACTATCGCGGTCAATCGAGCTTCCACGAGGACCCTCAGGGTGCCTGGTTGCGCTTCTATTCCATCAGCCCCTACAACGGCTATAACCGCTTCGTGGTGGACTCGATCATCTGCGGCTGGCTGCAACAATTGTCCAGCGTCAGCCCTGCCCGGCTGCGCGCCGAACGCATCGACATCGAGTTCGAAGCGCCCGATTACCGCACGGCCTACGAGGTGCTGGGCGACTGCCCGATCCAGTTTGGCGCCGAGCACAATCAGTTGCGCCTGAGCCTGGCCAGCCTGGCCCAGCGCAACCCCGAGCACTGCCCCAGCACCTGGCGGCATCTGCTGCAACTGTGCGAGCGGGAGCTGGAGCAATTGACCCGCACCCGCAGCCTGCGTGAACGCATCACACAGCTGCTGGGGCCATTGCTCAATGGTGGCCGGGAACCCGACCTGGAAGAAGTGGCGGCACGCTTGAAACTGCCGGTGTGGACCTTGCGCCGCAAACTCGCCGAAGAAGGCACGCAATTTCGCGCGATTCTCAACGACACCCGTCGCGACCTGGCCATGACCTACATTCGCGATACCGAACTGGCGTTCGGAGAAATCGCCTACCTGCTGGGCTTTGCTTCAGCCGAAGCCTTTCAACGCGCCTTCAAGCGCTGGACCGCCCAGACACCTGGCGAGTTTCGTCGCAGTCGCAGGGAAACAGCCACCAGCAGCAAGCTTTAAGTTAGAGCTCGGTCGCGTCTTCGGCCGGCTCCAGTGGGTCCAGTTCAAACGCCTGATACTCGAGCAGTTCTTCTTGATAATCGTCCATTTTCGAATCCCCCACAGCTCATAAAAAAACGTCTGAATAAATGACCAGCGCCTTGAGCCTAAAGTGCCCGCATGAAAGAAAAATGACGCGGACACGACACTTCGTCGCCTACAGATAAAACGTAGCAGGCGATGGGGAATTTATCACAGGTTTTTTTCGCTGCAGGCCGCAGGACGACGGCCTGTTTGACGCGGATCAATCTTTGTTGCGGTGACAGGGGCCGGCACGCAAAGTTGCCTGGCCCCGTGACGCCATCACTGGCCAGTGATGGGCATGGCCCGGATCGGCTCCGAAGGTGGTGCCATGTCGCTCGGGTTGGCCGGTGGCGTTATCACTTCTTCGGTGGCAGGCGTTGGCTCGGCGGCCGGGCTCGAGGTAATCGGTGCGGCCTCGGGCGGTGGTGCTACCGGCTCGGAAGCGGCAGGCGCAACTTCGGCGGCCTTGGCGGCCTCTGGTGCCGGCGCAGGCTGTGCTGCGGATTCCGGGGCCAACGGTGCCGGGGTCGCCTTGGGCTCGGGCACGCCCAGGTCGGTTTTCGGCTTCTCGGGGATGTGCGCCGCTTCTTTCACTTCCTTGGGCAGGAACAGTTCAACCAGGGCGAAGAAACGCTCGTAGAACTTGGCAGAGGTGACAGTTTCGCTGGCGACCTTGACCATCGAGTCGTCGGACGAGCCGATCGGCATCGACACCGAACCCAGCACGCCGACACCGAGGCTTGCCGAGTTGTTGGTTTTCTTCAGCGCGTACTTGTCCTGCAAGGCGTTGGCGAACACCGTGGCGTGATGCGCCGAGGTGCCGTCTTCGGCGCAGACCACGCTGAAACTGATCTCCATGTGGTTTTCACCGGTCTGCTGGAAGCTCTTGTGGCCGCTGACCAGCTTCGGATCGCTGCTGGTGATGATATAGCCCTGGCTCAGCAAGGCCCGACGAGCGGCTTCACAGGAGACCGAATCGGTCACCGGATAGTTACGGGAAAACGTTCCGGAATCATCGAAGTTCTCATGCTCGTAGATGGCGGCTTTCTTCGACGAACAACCGGCAGCAGCAGCCAGCACCAAGGCCAGCCCGACAACCCGCATGGGAATTGATTTAAACATTGAACATCCTGAGAGAAACGGTTCGGGGCGTATTGTGCAACAGATCGATGCTTAGCGGCGCACCGATTGTGTCTTAAAACAGTTACAAAACTGTTGACCCGATGGTCGGGAGAAAATTGCCTGCGTTGTGCAATGCGGGCAAAAAAAAGACCCCGGCCTTGCGGCCGGGGTCTTCGTATCATGCAAAAAGCTCGTACCCAGATCAGAAACGCTCGATCTTGGCCTCGCTTTCCAGCTGCTTGCGATAAGCAGCGAAGTCTTGCTGGCCAACGCGCGAAGCGAGGAAGCGACGGTATTGAGCCTTCTCTTCTTCGGTTGGCGTCGCGGACTCGTTCACGCCGTTCAGACGCACGATCATCAGATTGCCATCAGGCAAGGTGACACTGCTGAAGGTCGGCTTGTCCTTGGCGGCTGGCTTGGGCATGCGGAACAGCGCCTGCAGCACAGTCGGGTCCACACCTTCCTGGGCGCGGGTCGCGGCTTCGGTAACCTTCCAGTTCTGACCGTCGATCGGGCTGTCCAGTGGGGTCTTGCCATCGCGCAGGCTGGCAATCAGCTCGTCAGCCTTGGTCTTGGCGGCAGCACTGGCGTGCTCCCTGGCCAATTGCTCACGGATCGGGCCTTCGACCTTTTCCAATGGCAGTTGCGCAGGCTTGAGGTGTTCCTTGGCGCGCAACACGATCACGGTTTCCGGGTCGAGCTCGATGGCGGTGCTGTTGGCACCTTCATCCAGCACTTCCGGGCTGAACGCTGCGGTGATCACGGCACGGTTGGCCGCAATGCCTTCGCCACCTTCACGGCCGAACGGCTTGGAGGTGTGAACGGCCAGCTTCAAGTCCTGCGCAGGCTGGGCCAGGTCGGACGCTTCGAACGAGGCGTCTTCCAGTTGCTTGGTCGCTTCGACGAAACGCTGCTCGACCTGCTGGGCCTTCAATTCGCGGGTCAGCTTGTCTTTCAGGCTGGCGAATGTCGGCACTTCAGGCGCTTGCACGCCCAACAGCTTGATCAGGTGGAAACCGAAGTCGGTGCGAACCGGCTCGGAAACCTGATCCTTGGCCAACGCATACAGGGCTTTCTCGAACGCCGGGTCATACACGCCAGGACCTGCGTAGCCCAGGTCGCCGCCGTTGTTCGCCGAACCCGGGTCCTGGGAGAATTCCTTGGCCAGGGCTTCGAACTTCTCGCCCTTGTTCAGGCGGGCCTGGATCTCTTCGATCTTGGCCTTGGCCTGCGCTTCGGTGGTCTTGTCGTTCACTTCGATCAGGATGTGCGCAGCCTGCCGCTGTTCGGACAGGTTCGCCGTCTCTTTCTGATACGCCGCTTGCAGGTCTTCGTCCTTGACGCTGACCTGATCAAAGAAGGCAGCCTTCTTCAACTCCAGGTAATCGATGACCACCTGATCCGGCGTCATGAATTCCTTGGCGTGCTCGTCGTAATAGGCCTTGACCTCTTCGTCGGTCAGCTTAACGGCTGCCGGGTCGACCTTGATGTTCAAGGACGCGAAATCGCGGGTCTGTTTTTCCAGACGGGCAAAGGCCGCAACCTGGGCATCGGTGACGAAACCGCTGCCCGCCAAACCGGCGCGCAGCTGACCGATCAGCATTTCCTGGGCCAGCATCTGGCGGAATTGCATGCGGCTGTAGCCGAGTTGGCGAATCACCTGGTCGAAACGCTCAGGGCTGAACTTGCCGTCAACCTGGAACTCAGGCGTTTGCAGGATGACCTGGTCGAGCGCCGCTTCGGAGAAAGCGAATTTGGAGTTTTGTGCGCCTTGCAACAGCAGTTTGCGGTCGATC
Organism: Pseudomonas sp. SbOxS1; assembly: GCF_013416725.1. Classification (NCBI taxonomy): domain Bacteria; kingdom Pseudomonadati; phylum Pseudomonadota; class Gammaproteobacteria; order Pseudomonadales; family Pseudomonadaceae; genus Pseudomonas; species Pseudomonas sp. SbOxS1. Next base: position 10,667 of record NZ_JAAVXC010000042.1, on the reverse strand, counting down.
AGGCCTTTGAGGGCCGAATCGCGCAGCATTTTTTCGTCGAGCAAGGAGGCGTCGAAATCCTTGCCCAGCTGTTGCATGAGTTGACGGCGTTGCATATCGACCGCCTGGCTCAGCTCGTTCTGGCTGATTTCTTCACCATTGACCTTCGCCGCGTCATTTTTGTGCGTCGTAGCCTGGAAAATGGCGTCGAAACCGGTCAAAGCCATCAGTGCAACGATGACCCCGATAATGGTCTTGGCAATCCAGCCTTGTGAATTGTCCCTGATATTTTGCAGCATGCGTCCCCCATAAACGGTTGAACTTCAAATTAGGCAACCGTGGAGCGTGGGTAGAATCCGGATAGAAGAAAGGCGCATCCGAGGATGCGCCTTCTCGTAACTGGCGGAACGGACCGATGACTCGACCTTGCGAGCCTCGGTGTCTCGGACCGGCGAACTGCCGACTGGACTACCGCTCCGCTGCCAGGTCAGGCATGACCCCGACCCGGATAGGCAAAAACCTGAATGGAACTTAGTTGACAGCTTCTTTCAGTGCTTTACCAGCTTTGAAACCTGGTTTTTTGGCAGCTGCGATTTCCAGAGTCTTACCGGTCTGTGGGTTACGACCGATGCGAGCTGGACGATCAGTTACGGAGAAAGTACCGAAACCAACCAGAACCACGGAGTCGCCGGCCTTGAGAGCGCCAGTGACGGATTCGATTACAGCGTCCAGCGCACGGCCAGCAGCAGCTTTCGGGATATCAGCGGATGCAGCGATAGCATCAATCAGTTCCGACTTGTTCACTCTAAGTCCCCTTATATCTATTTGAGTATGATTCTAAGTTTTTTGGTGAAAGCAAAAACGAGTGCTGAATGGCCTACAGACACTTAAGAGCCGCTTTATAACAAGGGCTCTAAAAAGCTGTCAAGGAAGCCCCCCAGGCAAATACGTACTAATGCGTGCTAATTCTTTCCTTAGAATCCGACTCGCGTTTTTCATCCTTCGCGACTATCTCCGGAGCCACATCCGGCAAGGGCTCCGGGGCGTATTGCAGCGCAATTTGCAGGACCTCGTCAATCCATTTAACTGGTTTAATCTGAAGATCTTGCTTGATATTGTCCGGAATCTCCTTCAAATCGCGAACATTCTCTTCAGGAATGATCACGGTCTTGATTCCGCCACGATGCGCAGCGAGTAGTTTTTCTTTCAAGCCACCGATCGCCAATACCTGGCCACGCAGGGTGATTTCACCCGTCATGGCAACATCCGCGCGTACGGGAATGCTGGTCAGTGCCGACACCAACGCCGTGCACATGCCTACGCCCGCGCTCGGGCCGTCTTTCGGGGTCGCCCCTTCCGGCATGTGGATGTGCGTGTCGCGCTTCTCGTGGAAGTCCAGGGGAATCCCCAGGCTCTTGGCACGGCTGCGGACAACGGTCAGGGCTGCGGTGATCGATTCGACCATCACGTCACCCAGGGAACCGGTCTTGATCAATTGGCCCTTGCCCGGAACCACAGCGGCTTCGATGGTCAGCAATTCACCGCCCACCTGGGTCCACGCCAGGCCGGTCACCTGACCGATCTGGTCCTGCTGTTCTGCCAGGCCGTAGCGGAATTTGCGCACGCCCAGGAAGTGTTCCAGATCGTCCGCAGTGACCTTCACCGAGAAGCGTTTTTCCAGTGCATGCTCTTTGACGGCCTTGCGGCAGACCTTGGCAATCTGGCGCTCCAGGCCCCGTACACCGGCTTCGCGGGTGTAGTAGCGGATGATGTCGCGGATCGCTTCGGCGTCGAATTCCAGCTCGCCTTTCTTCAGGCCGTTGGCCGTGATCTGTTTGGGCGAGAGGTATTTGACCGCGATGTTGATCTTCTCGTCTTCCGTGTAGCCCGGCAGACGGATCACTTCCATCCGGTCCAGCAGCGCCGGCGGAATGTTCATGGAGTTGGAGGTGCACAGGAACATCACATCGGACAGGTCGTAATCGACTTCCAGATAGTGATCGTTGAAGTTGTGGTTCTGCTCGGGATCGAGCACTTCCAGCAACGCCGACGCCGGATCGCCACGCATGTCGCTGCCCATCTTGTCGATTTCATCGAGCAGGAACAGCGGGTTGCGTACACCCACCTTTGTCATCTTTTGAATCAATCTTCCTGGCATCGAACCGATGTACGTACGGCGATGACCACGAATTTCCGCTTCATCGCGTACGCCGCCGAGGGCCATGCGCACGAATTTACGGTTGGTGGCGTGTGCAATGGACTCCGCCAGGGAGGTTTTACCCACACCAGGAGGACCGACCAGGCACAACACCGGACCACGGATCTTCTTCACGCGCTTCTGCACGGCGAGGTATTCGAGGATACGTTCCTTGACCTCTTCGAGGCCGTAGTGATCGGCGTCGAGAATGTCTTCTGCGCGAGCCAGATCAAGGCGCACCTTGCTCTGGGCCTTCCACGGCACCTGGACCAGCCAGTCGATGTAGGAACGGACCACCGTCGCTTCGGCGGACATCGGCGACATTTGCTTGAGTTTGTTCAGTTCGGCGGTCGCCTTGGCGAGCGCGTCCTTGGGCAGGCCGGCGGCATCGATGCGCTTTTTCAGCTCTTCGACTTCGTTATGCCCTTCGTCGCTGTCACCGAGCTCTTTCTGAATGGCCTTCATCTGCTCATTCAGGTAGTACTCGCGCTGACTGCGCTCCATTTGTTTTTTGACACGCCCGCGAATGCGTTTTTCGACCTGCAGCAGGTCGATCTCGGCATCCAGCAAGGCCAGCACGTGCTCGACACGGGCCGACAAATCGATGATCTCGAGGATTTCCTGCTTCTGCTCGATTTTCAGCGCCATATGCGCGGCCATGGTGTCGACCAGGCGGCCTGGCTCATCGATGCTGTTGAGCGACGACAGGACTTCGGCAGGGACTTTCTTGCCCAACTGCACGTATTGTTCGAACTGCGACAGCAGGCTGCGAACGAACACTTCGGACTCGCGCTCTGGCGCATCGACTTCGTCGATCAATGAAACTTCGGCGCGGCAGTGGCCATCCACTTCGCTGAAGCGCTCCACGGCGCCGCGTTGCTCGCCTTCGACCAGAACCTTGACCGTGCCGTCAGGCAGCTTGAGCAGCTGCAGGACGGTCGCAATGGTACCTACGCGATAAAGTGCGTCTTCACCGGGATCGTCGTCAGCAGGGTTTCTCTGGGCCAGCAGAAGGATCTGCTTGTCGCCCGTCATCGCTGCCTCGAGGGCTTCGATGGATTTCTCGCGCCCCACGAACAGCGGGATAACCATGTGCGGATAAACCACGACATCACGCAATGGCAGGAGAGGCAATTCGATGGTTGTCTTCATGATTTCGCCTCTACGGCGGCCATATGGCCGGAAACAGATGGAAGTAAGCTTGAAACCAAGATGGGGGCTGCCTTGAAAAAAAACAAGCACAAAGACAGTGTTAAAACCTGGAAAAAGCAAAGGGGCCCGAAGGCCCCTTCTTTGTACCGGCTGCGCGACGCTTAGGCGTCTGGCGCGGCCTTGGCAGCAGGCTCACTGTTTTCGTAGATATACAGTGGCTTGGACTTGCCTTCTATAACGCTTTCGTCGATCACCACTTTACTCACCTCGGACTGCGAGGGGATTTCGTACATGGTGTCGAGCAGCACGCCTTCGAGAATCGAGCGCAGGCCACGGGCACCGGTCTTGCGTTCCAGCGCGCGTTTGGCGACCGATTTCAGTGCGTCGGCCCGGAATTCCAGGTCCACGCCTTCCATCTCGAACAGCTTGGCGTATTGCTTGGTCAGCGCGTTTTTCGGCTCGGTGAGAATCTGCATCAGAGCAGCTTCATCAAGCTCGTCCAGCGTGGCCAGGACCGGCAGACGACCGACGAATTCCGGGATCAGACCGAACTTGACCAGATCGTCAGGCTCGACTTCACGCAGGGACTCACCGACTTTCTTGCCTTCTTCCTTGCTGCGAACTTCCGCGTTGAAACCGATGCCGCCCTTGGTGGAACGGTTTTGGATAACCTTTTCCAGACCGGAGAACGCACCACCGCAGATGAACAGGATGTTACGGGTGTCGACCTGAAGGAATTCCTGCTGCGGATGCTTGCGACCACCCTGGGGCGGAACGGAAGCGACCGTGCCTTCGATCAACTTGAGCAGGGCCTGCTGCACGCCTTCACCGGAAACGTCCCGGGTGATCGACGGGTTGTCAGACTTGCGCGAAATCTTGTCGATTTCGTCGATGTAGACAATGCCCATCTGGGCTTTTTCCACGTCGTAATCGCACTTCTGCAGCAGCTTCTGAATGATGTTCTCGACATCTTCACCCACATAACCCGCCTCGGTGAGGGTGGTTGCGTCGGCGATGGTGAACGGAACGTTCAGCAAGCGGGCCAGTGTTTCGGCAAGCAGGGTCTTACCCGAGCCTGTCGGGCCGATCAGCAGGATGTTGCTCTTGCCGAGTTCGACGTCGTCATTCTTCTTGTCACGCTGGTTCAGGCGCTTGTAGTGGTTGTACACCGCTACGGCCAGAACCTTTTTCGCACGCTCCTGACCAATCACGTATTGATCAAGGATGCCGCTGATTTCTTTAGGCGAAGGCAATTTATGCGCGCTGCTTTCGGCCTGGGCTTCCTGCACCTCCTCACGGATGATGTCATTGCACAGGTCGACGCACTCGTCGCAGATAAAGACCGAGGGGCCGGCAATCAACTTGCGTACTTCATGCTGGCTTTTGCCACAGAAGGAGCAATAGAGCAGCTTGCCGTTGTCCTCGCCGTTGCGGGTGTCAGTCATTCGTTCGATCCAAATCCGATAGGCTTGCAACACAAGATGAAGGCTATTGCGGGCTTTTTCAAGCCCGCCGGTGATCGGACCTGCCGACCAGCCTCATTTTGAGCTGCTTATTTAAGCGGGGCGCTGGTTGATCACTTCGTCGATCAACCCGTACTCACGCGCGGCTTCTGCACTCATGAAGTTATCGCGGTTGGTGTCGCGCTCGATTTCTTCAAGGGTGCGCCCGCTGTGCTTGGCCATCAGCGTGTTGAGACGCTCACGAATGAAGAGGATTTCCTTGGCATGGATTTCGATGTCCGAGGCCTGGCCCTGGAAACCGCCCAGAGGCTGGTGAATCATCACACGCGAGTTCGGCAGGCAGTAACGCTTGCCTTTGGCACCGGCCGTCAGCAGGAATGCGCCCATGCTGCACGCCTGACCGATACAGGTGGTCGACACGTTGGGTTTGATGAACTGCATGGTGTCGTAGATCGACATGCCCGCTGTCACCGAACCGCCCGGGGAGTTGATATAGAGATGGATGTCCTTGTCCGGGTTTTCCGCTTCAAGGAACAGCAGTTGCGCACAGATCAGGTTGGCCATGTAGTCCTCTACCGGGCCCACCAGAAAGATCACTCGCTCCTTGAGGAGACGCGAGTAGATGTCGTAGGCGCGCTCGCCACGAGCGGACTGCTCGACAACCATCGGGACCAGGCCGCCTGCGGCCTGGATATCAGAGTTCTGCTGAATATACGAATTACGGAACATGCTCTGCAGTCACTCCCAAATAGTTATGTCTTGAATACGCATAAGCCAGCTCGAGAGCTGGCTTATGGTGTGTGCTTCTTAGCGCAAAAATGATCAGTCGGCTTGTGGAGCTTCTACCGGCTTGACCGCTTCTTCGTAAGAGACCGATTTGTCGGTCACGCTAGCTTTCTGCAGAACAGTATCCACAACTTGCTCTTCCAGCACAACCGAACGAACTTCGTTCAGTTGCTGGTCGTTTTTGTAGTACCAGGACACAACTTGCTCAGGCTCCTGATAAGCCGAAGCCATTTCCTGGATCATCTCGCGAACACGGGCTTCGTCAGGCTTGAGGTCGAATTGCTTGACCACTTCAGCCACGATCAGGCCCAGGACAACGCGGCGCTTGGCTTGCTCTTCGAACAGCTCGGCCGGCAGTTGGTCTGGCTTGATGTTGCCGCCGAACTGTTGAACAGCCTGCACGCGCAGACGGTCAACTTCGTTGGACAGCAGAGCCTTTGGCACTTCGATCGGGTTGGTGGCCAGCAGACCGTCCATGACCTGATTCTTCACCTTGGACTTGATCGCCTGACGCAGCTCGCGCTCCATGTTCTTGCGAACTTCGGTGCGGAAGCCTTCCAGACCGGTTTCCTTGATGCCGAATTGCGCGAAGAACTCTTCGTTCAGCTCAGGCAGTTTTGGCTCGGAAACGCTGTTCACGGTCACGGTGAACTCGGCGGTTTTGCCAGCCAGGTCCAGATTCTGATAATCCTCTGGGAAAGTCAGGTTCAGAACGCGTACTTCACCGGCTTTAGCGCCAACCAGGCCTTCTTCGAAGCCCGGGATCATGCGGCCGGAACCCAGCACCAGCTGAGTGCCCTTGGCGGAACCGCCAGCGAACACTTCACCGTCGACCTTGCCTTCGAAATCGATGTTCAGCTGGTCTTCGTTCTGGGCAGCGCGATCGGCCACTTCGAAACGGGTGTTCTGCTTGCGCAGGATGTCCAGCATTTTGTCCAGATCGGCATCAGCCACGTCAGCGCTCAGGCGCTCTACGGTGATACCTTCGAAACCGGCAACGGTGAACTCAGGGAACACTTCAAATACAGCGACGTATTCCAGGTCCTTGCCTGCTTCCAGGGATTTAGGCTCGATCGAAGGCGAACCAGCCGGGTTCAGCTTCTGCTCAACCACAGCTTCGTAGAAGGAAGACTGGATGACGTCGCCTACCGCTTCCTGGCGAGCTTCAGCGCCGAAACGACGCTTGATTTCGCTCATTGGCACTTTGCCTGGACGGAAGCCAGCAATCTTGGCCTTTTGGGCAGTCTGCTGCAGACGCTTGTTGACCTGAGTCTCGATGCGCTCAGCCGGCACGGTGATGCTCATGCGGCGCTCAAGAGCAGAAGTATTTTCAACAGAAACTTGCATGGATATTCCTCGTTGCACAGACGTTAGCCGGCCGTTTCCGACCCCAGAATCAAGGGCATGCATTCTAGTGGGTCAAACTCAAGAAGTCACCCTACTGAAAACGGGTAAAAACGCAGCAGGCAATTTATAGGTGCGAATGCACGAATGCACCTCGCCCCGGTGGCAAATACAGCCAATCACGCCAAGGCTCTGCGCCAACCCTTCCTTATATGGAGGAGGTTGCCAATCATCTCCCTGACAGCCGATCTTGCGAGCAAGGCCGGCGGGCAGCACGGCATCATCGGGAAACATAAAAACGACGAAACGCCCTGCCCTTGCGACCCGGAACCCGCAGTCGCTGAATCCGCTGAAACAAAAAAGGCGCCAGACTATTAATCTGGCGCCTTTTCGAAATATGGGGTGGACGATGGGGATCGAACCCACGACAACGGGAGTCACAATCCCGTGCTCTACCAACTGAGCTACGCCCACCATATTGCGTGCCAAAGAAGCCAAATCACTTCTTTGTAGAACCTCGACCACGCCAGGCGACATGGATGAAGTCTTGTTTGGTGCGGATGAAGAGACTCGAACTCTTACGCCTCGCGGCGCTGGAACCTAAATCCAGTGTGTCTACCAATTCCACCACATCCGCAAGATGAAGCCTTTAAAGCAAAGGCGCCAGACTGTTAATCTGGCGCCCTTCGAAATATGGGGTGGACGATGGGGATCGAACCCACGACAACGGGAGTCACAATCCCGTGCTCTACCAACTGAGCTACGCCCACCATATCGCGTTACTTGTGCCAAAGCTGCCTAATGGCGCACCCGGCAGGACTCGAACCTGCGACCATCCGCTTAGAAGGCGGATGCTCTATCCAGCTGAGCTACGGGCGCCTTGTTAATCTGTACTCTTGGAGGACTACAAACTAAGTGCTTTTCAGTCTTGCAGAACCGTAATCCCGCTCGACCTTCTTAACCAGTGCTAGGCTGTGCCCGACAAGTGCGACGAATAGTATAGAGCCCCCCGCAGGTCGTCAAATCCTTTTTGAAAAAAATTCATTTAATTAAAGGAGTTAGCGGAATTTGCAGACCAAGCGCCTTTGCCCTCACCGCATGACATGCGAGAATGCGCTCTCTTTTTTTCCCCTCTCGATGGTTAATCACGCGCAATGACTGCACAACTTATCGACGGCAAATCGATCGCCGCCAGCCTGCGCCAGCAGATCGCCCAACGCGTCAACGAGCGTCGCCAGCAAGGCCTGCGCACGCCCGGCCTCGCGGTGATCCTGGTCGGCAGCGATCCTGCCTCTCAGGTTTATGTCTCGCACAAGCGTAAAGACTGTGAAGAGGTCGGCTTCCTGTCCCAGGCCTATGACCTGCCTTCCGACACCACTCAACAAGCGCTGGCCGACCTGATCGATCGCCTCAATGACGATCCGGCGATTGACGGCGTCCTGCTTCAACTGCCTCTTCCTGAACACCTGGACGCTTCCAAATTGCTGGAACGCATTCGTCCGGATAAAGACGTCGATGGTTTCCATCCTTATAACGTCGGCCGCCTGGCCCAACGCATCCCGCTGCTGCGTCCATGCACACCTAAAGGCATCATGACCCTGCTGGAAAGCACCGGTGCCGATCTCTACGGCATGAACGCGGTGGTAGTTGGCGCTTCCAACATCGTCGGTCGCCCGATGGCGATGGAATTGCTGCTGGCCGGCTGCACCGTGACCGTCACTCACCGCTTCACCAAGGACCTGGCCGGCCATGTCGGCCGCGCCGACCTGGTGGTGGTCGCTGCCGGCAAGCCGGGCCTGGTAAAAGGTGAATGGATCAAGGAAGGCGCGATCGTGATCGACGTCGGCATCAACCGTCAGGAAGACGGCAAGCTGGTGGGTGACGTGATCTACGAAACCGCCCTGCCCCGTGCCGGCTGGATCACTCCGGTGCCGGGTGGCGTCGGCCCGATGACCCGCGCCTGCCTGCTGGAAAACACCCTGTACGCCGCCGAAACCCTGCACAGCTAAGGCTCAACGCAGCGGTAGCCAGCGACACAAGGAACCCCGCCCTTGGCGGGGTTCTTTTTGCCCGCGCAAGCGGTTCGACCATCCGCCGGAAAGTGACTTTTTTTTCATGTTTCCGGGGTCTTTCACCCCGCCCTCGAACAACCATCGACAGTTATTCAGCCATACTCCAGAATGTCGCGCTTTTTAAGTAATAGCCCGTTACAAAACGGCTTATCAACACATTATTGAGTCTGCCAGCGTGAAAATCCGTCTTTCCATCCTGAGCCTATTTTTTGCAGTTACAGGGACTTTCATCACGCCAATAGCCAGCGCGGGCGACACCACCACCGCAGCGCCCCGAGACACCACGCAACTCAAGCTCGCATCCGGCAGTTCGTTGCTGCTGGACATGCAGACCAACAAAATCATCTATGCCAGCAATCCGGACGTCGTCGTCCCCATCGCTTCCGTCAGCAAGCTGATGACCGGCCTGGTCGTGGTTGAAGCCCGGCAGAACATGGACGAATACATCAACATCAACATCAGCGACACGCCAGAAATGAAAGGCGTGTACTCCCGGGTAAAACTCAAGAGCGAACTGCCGCGCCGGGAAATGCTGCTGATTGCCCTGATGTCCTCCGAAAACCGTGCCGCCGCCAGCCTGGCCCACCACTATCCAGGCGGCTATGCGGCGTTCATTGCCGCGATGAACGCCAAGGCCCGCGCCCTGGGCATGACCAACACCCATTTCGTCGAGCCGACTGGCCTCTCCCCGCGCAACGTTTCCACCGCGCGCGACCTGAGCAAACTGTTGATTGCCGCGCACAAGTACCCGTTGCTGACAGAGTTGAGCACCACCAAGGAAAAAACCGTCACGTTCCGTAAGCCGATCTATAGCCTGGGCTTCCGTAATACCGACCATTTGGTGCGCAAGCCGGACTGGGACATCCAACTGACCAAGACCGGTTTCACTAACGAAGCAGGTCATTGCCTGGTGCTGGTGACCCGGATGAGCAATCGTCCGGTTGCCCTGGTGCTGCTTGACGCCTATGGCAAGTACACGCACTTCGCCGATGCCGCGCGTATCCGCAATTGGGTGGAAACCGGCAAGAGCGCGAACGTGGCTTCTGCGGCCTTGCAGTACAAATCGGACAAGAACCTCAAGCAGCGCCAGAGTGGTGTTGTTGAGGCTTCGAAGTAAGTAGGCGGATATCGAAGGCTTTGGATTGGGTGTATATCCGTCAGTGCGGTGACGACCACCTATGGTTTCGCCCTTACGGCGACTCACTTTTTCAAACGCCGGAGTGCCGGCCCAGCAAAAAGTAAGCAAAAGGCTTTGCCCCACCACTCGGTGCCTCGCTTAGGCTCGGCATGCCCTCACTCCGGCATTGCTCCGTGGGTCGCCGCGATGGGCCACCCCTGGCCCAGCGCGGCTAAACCGGCGTCCTGCCGGTTTACCCACTGCGCAATGCCTGCGTTCGGCCATCGTGGTTAACGGGGCACCCCAGATCCAAAGCCAAAGCGAGGCGGCCTGACAGCCGACCTGATCTTTGCAGATACCCCCAATCCCCCGTAGGAGCCAGGCTTGCCGGCGAACCAGGCGCTGCGGTGTGTCTGTTGTACCGTGTTATCGTTCTTCGCCGGCAAGCCTGGCTCCTACAGGGGGAATGCGGACAGACCTGCAATCAGGTCGGCTTTAAGGCCGCCTCGCTTTTGCGTTTGATCTTGATCTGGCTTTTGATTTTCTTGCCCCATCGA
>NZ_JAAVXC010000041.1:0-6632 GCF_013416725.1 Pseudomonas sp. SbOxS1 | reverse complement strand
TCGCCGGCAAGCCGGGCTCCTACAGGCTTTTCCAAGTGACTCGCCGTAAGGGCGAAACCATAAGTCGCCGTTACCGCAGAAATGGATATGTACACCTGAAAGACAATCACCGGCTGTCAGGACGCCTTCGCCGGCAAGCCGGGCTCCTACAGGCTTTTCCAAGTGACTCGCCGTAAGGGCGAAACCCTAAGTGGCCGTTACCGCAGGAATGGATATGTACACCTGAAAGACAATCATCGGCTGTCAGGACGCCTTCGCCGGCAAGCCGGGCTCCTACAGGCTCTTCCAAGTGACTCGCCGTAAGGGCGAAACCCTAGGTGGCCGTTACCGCAGGAATGGATATGTACTCAGTCAACAAAATATCCATTGGCTGTCAGGACGCCTTCGCCGGCAAGCCTGGCTCCTACAGGTATTGCGTTGTCGGTGCATCCCGGGCCGCGAGGCGTATCAAGCTTCCTTGCGCGGCACGATCTTGCGTTCACTGCGCCAGGCGGCTGGCGGCATGTTGAACTGCGATATGAACCAGCGAGTGAATGAATTGGGCATGGAGTAGCCGAGCATGTCGGCGATCCGTCCCAGCGAGTACCCGGGGTTCTCCAGGTAGCGCACCACCAGGTCGCGGCGCACGCTACTGATCAGGTCGCTGAAACTGGCCCCTTCCTCTCCCAGGCGGCGCTGCAGGGTGCGTACGTTCATACCCTGGCTCTGGGCAATCTGCGCAATGGTCGCCCGGCCCATGGGGAGCAACAGGTAGATGGATTTGCGCACTTCGAACGCCACGGAGTGGTCGTCCTTGCCCAGCAGCGAATCCATGTAGCGCTGCGCGTGTCGGGCCATGGCCGCATTGGCCAGGGGGATGGGGGTGTCGAGGTTGGCGGCGGGACAAACGATGCCGTTGAACTCGCAGCCAAACTCCAGTTTGCAGCCGAAGATCCGTCGATGCACCGAGAGATCCGCCGGAGCGTCATGGGAGAAACAGACACTGATCGGGTGCCAGTGCATACCCAGCAGGGCGGCGCAAAAGCGATGCATCACGGCGATGGCCAGTTCGATGGATTGGCGATTATTGGTGCCCATGTCGGTCACCAGCTCTTCGCGAATGATCACCGTATTGCCGGTTTCCTCGATGAAAATCGCCAGGGTCTCGTTGATCAGCCGACGGTAATGCACGATCACATCCAGCGCATCGCGAAGGGTGTTCTGGTGACTGAGCAACAGGCTCACTTCACCAAAGTCCGCCAGTTGACGCAGCTCGGCCATGCGCAGGCCGAGGGTTTCGCAACCACTCAGGCGCGCCGACTTTTCCAACAGGATGATGCTGGCGGTAGCCGGGATGCGTTGGCTCTGATCGCTCAGGAGTGCAGGGTTCAAGCCCACCTCTGCCAGCAGCGCTACCGCGTTCAGTCGCAGATGGCGAGCCACATCCAGGTAGTTGGTCAGTACGGCTGTTCGTGCTTGTGCGGGCATGGCGTAACTACATTCCAGGTGGTGAAAAATGCGCTCTCGCTGTCGCGGGTACCTGCCAGTTATAGAGACTTGGCGATGAAATGAAAAGCGCCCGGCGCGGTAAATGTACCGGGACGATTGTGCGGCGCTGTCACCAAAAGGGAAGTGGCTGACGCTAAATGTAACCCGTTCGGACTAGGCGAATCCTACTGTGCTGCTGGCAGGGTTCGAAACGTTGGCGGACCCGCTCGATGGATTGTTCGAGGGTAAAAAACGCGATGAATGACACCACGATTTTGATAGTGCCGGGCTTGCGCGAACACGTGCCGGCGCATTGGCAAACGTTGCTGGAAGCGAAGCTGGTAAACGTCCGCTCGGTGGCGCCACTGGAAGAGAACAAGCTCAGCCTGGCGGCACGCGTGGAAGCGATCCAGGGCGAGCTGGAGAAGATTGCCGGTCCGGTGATCCTGGTGGCCCACAGCGCCGGTGTGCTGATGGTGGCGCACTGGGCCGCTCGTCATGACCGTCCGATCAAAGGCGCCTTGCTGGCCGCGCCACCGGACCTCGAGGCCAGTTGGCCAGAAGGTTATCCAACGCCAGAAAGCTTGCGGGCCAACGGCTGGGATCCACTACCCAAAGGGCCGCTGCCGTTCCCCTCGATTGTCGCGGCCAGTACCAACGACCACCTTGCGAGCCTCGAAGCCGTGACCCGGATGGCCGGCCAATGGGGTAGCCAACTGGTCAACCTCGGTGCCGTGGGCCATCTCAATCCTGCCGCCGGATTCGGCGAGTGGCCGCAGGCCGAAGACTTTATCCGCACGCTGGATCGCTAGACGCAAACACCTGAACAAGCCGCCTGAAAACTCGCATCGACGCCAGGACCGGATGCGAGCCGTTGTGAGCGCCAAAAAAACAAAAACAACAAAAAAACGGAGACAACGCAATGCACACCACGACAGGTTACCGTCCTCTACGCCTCAGCTTGCTGGCCAGCGCCACACTGCTCGCCTCCCTGCCGGCGGCCCATGCCTTTGAACTCGACAATGGCAGCGAAGATTGGGCCGTGCGCTTCGATAACACCCTCAAGACCAGCTACGGCCAACGGGTGGAAAGCCAGGACTCGAAGATTGCCAACGCCTCCAACTACAACGACGGTGACAAGAATTTCAGTGTCGGCAGTGCAGTGACCCAGCGGGTCGACCTGCTGACCGAGCTTGATGTGGTCTATCAGCGCAAGATGGGCTTTCGGGTCAGCACCGCAAGTTGGTATGACCATGCCTATGACAATGTCGGTTCCAATTCCAACCCTTTTCCAGGGCAGGCGGGCAATGCGGGCAACCTGGTCGCGGCGCGTCAGTCCGGATCGATCCAGCCGGGGGATTCGCTCAACGGCCATGCAGCCCAAAAGCATGGCCTGAGCGGTTACACCGATCGTTATTACAACGGTCCCTCCGGCGAGATCCTCGATGCCTTTGTGTTCTACAGCACCGAGGTCGGCGAGGAGTCGATGTTCAGCGCCAAGCTCGGCCGGCACAACATGTACTGGGGCGAAACCCTGTTCAACGCGGCCAACGGCATCAACTACGGTCAGTCGGCCCTGGACCTGGCCAAGTTGTACAACGTGCCGGGCACTGAAACCAAGGAGCTGTTCCTGCCGCGCAACCAGCTTTCCATGTCGTTCACGGTCAATCCGGAACTGACCCTGGGCGCGCAGTACTTCCTCGAGTTTCGCAACACCCGCCTGCCCGAGGGCGGCACCTACATGGGCGGCTACGACATGTTCGGCGAAGGTGGGGAGGTGTTCTGGTTGCCGGTACCGACGGCGCTGAACGGTGCCGGGGCTTTCTACGGTACGCCGCGCGGGCATGACCTCAAGCCGCACAACACCGGCGACTTCGGCTTGATGGCCAAGTGGAGCCCGCAATGGCTGGACGGTACCCTCGGTTTCTACTACCGCAACACCTCGGACCCCATGCCGGTGGTGCTGATCAATGCGCCCAACTTGCAAACGCCAGGCCTGCCAGGTCTGACGGGCACTGAATACCTGGCCGCTTATGCCGATGACATCGACATCTACGGCATCAGTCTGTCCAAGGGTGTGGGCCCGGTCAGTGTCGGCCTCGATGTGAACTATCGCGAGAACATGCCGCTGCTGAGCAACTTCACCACCATCAACCCGACATTGAGTGCGCAGGCGGAACAGGGCCTGGTCAACGGCGACAACCTGATCAGTGCCGTGCCCGGCAGAGGCGACACCGGAACCGCCCGCGGCAAGACTTTCCACGTAGTCCTCAACGGCCTGGTGAGCTTCGGCAGTACCCCGTTGTGGGACTCATCCTCGTTGGCGGTCGAAGGTGCAATGACCCATCTGGTGAGCGTCGACAAGGGCAAGCAGTCCTTCAAGGGCAACGCCAGCTACCAGGGTGTCGACAAGGTCGACACCAATGCCTACTCCATCTCCACCAACTTCACCCCGACCTGGTTCCAGGTGTTCCCGGGGGTCGATATGTCCATGCCCATGTCCTACAACGTCGGCCTCAAGGGCAACTCGGCCGTCCAGCTCGGTGGCAGCGAGGACGCCGGCAGCTACGCCATCGGCGTCGCCGCGGACGTTTATCAAAAGTACAAGTTCGACCTCAAGTACGTGGACTCCTTCGGTCCTTTCAATACCTGTGAAACCGGGTTCGACAACAACACCCCCGGCAGTGGTGGCCAGTACCGCTGCATTCCCGGCCAGATCACTTCGCAGGCAGGCCTGGCGCCGCTGCTCAAGGACCGCGGGATGGTCACGGCCTCGTTCAAAACCACCTTCTGATTGACGCCCGGATTACAACAACAAGTGGAGAGAATTCAGATGAGATTGCTAAATTGCGTGCTCGCAACTTCCCTGGCGGCTGTCATTGCCGGTCAGGCCCAAGCGGCCGTATCGACCCAGGAAGCCGCCAAACTGGGCACCAGCCTGACCAGTGTGGGTGCCGAGATGGCGGCCAATGCCGATGGCTCGATTCCAGCCTACACCGGCGGGCTGACCACCGCGCCAGCCAGCTTCAAGGCGGGCGATGGCATGCGTCCGGACCCCTTTGCCGACGAGAAGCCGCTGTTGGTCATCGATGGCAAGAACGTCGACCGGTACAAGGGCCTGTTGACGGCCACCACGGCCGAGTTGGCCAAGCGCTACCCCACTTACCACATCAATGTGTATCCGACCCATCGCACTGTTGCCCTGCCTCAGGCAGTACTGGACAACAGCGTGAAGAATGCCACCGGTACCAAGTCCCTCGAAGGCGGTTTGTCCATCGATAACCTGTTGCCCGGCGTGCCGTTCCCGATCCCGACTTCAGGCAGCGAGGCGATGTGGAACCACCTGCTGCGCGTCGGCGGCAACCGCAACGTCAAGTATGACTCCTGGAACGTCGATTCGGCGGGTGTGCCGACCCTGTCCACCACGGCGCTGTCGTTCTCCAACTATCCGATCTACGACGACATGTCGAAGCCGTTCAAGAGCACTGACGTGTTCTTTCAGATGAAGCTGTATTACACCGGTCCGGCGCGCCGTGCGGGCGAGGCGATCATGCTCAAGGATACGGCCAACCCGTTGGAGCAGCCACGCCGCAGCTGGCAGTACCTGCCGGGCCAGCGTCGAGTCAAGCTGGCGCCGGACCTGGCCTATGACACGCCTAACCCCGGTACTGGCGGTGCCGGTACCTACGACGATGTATTCGTGTTCAACGGTGCGCTGGACCGCTTCGACTGGAAGCTGGTAGGCAAGCAGGAAATGCTCGTGCCCTACAACACCTACAAGCTGACCTACGCCGTGGACGTCAAGCAGCTGACCACCCCCAACCACATCGCGTCCGACTATGTGCGCTGGGAGAAGCATCGCGTCTGGGTGGTGGAGGGCACCCTCAAGTCCGGCGCGCGGCATATCTACCAGAAGCGCCGCATGTACCTGGATGAAGACAGCTGGATCGCGCTGGCCTCGGACCAGTATGACTCGAGCGGCAAGCTCTACCGTGGCTCCTTCGCCTTCCTCAGCCAGAGCTACGACAAGAAGATCCCCGATGTCTCGCCGTTCATGATCTACGACCTGGTGGGCGGCTCGTACAACATCAACGGCATCACCGGCACCTACGGCGGTATCAAGTACATCGAGCCCCTGTCGAAGGCGCAGTGGGCGCCGGATGCGCTGGCAGGGGCCGGTATCCGCTAAGCGTCAGGCGACAAGAGTCCGGGGCGATCGGTAGGGACCCCCGGCAGCGTGACTGGAAGAAGGACGGCCTGGGGGTCGTTCGTCTTGGGTTACCGACTCCGACGCCGGGCTGCACCTTGTGTGCATCGCGGCGTCTTTTTCCTCGAAGGTGCGGTATGGGTACCATGAAAAATTTCCTGCTGGCGCTGCTGTGCTCGGTGCTGGCGTTATTGCAGGGTGTCGCTCAGGCGGCCGCTTATGTCGATGTGCTGGATTTGCCGGCCAAGCCCAGTCCGTTGGCCGTGCGCAGCCCGCTGATCGGCATCGCACGCGCCGGTGAGCGCCTGGTCACCGTTGGCCAGCGTGGCCATATTCTTTATTCCGATGACGCCGGCCAGCACTGGCTGCAGGCAGGCGTGCCGCTGGGCAGCGATCTGACAGCGGTGTTTTTTCCTTCTGCCAGGCAGGGCTGGGCGGTGGGCAACGACGGCGTGGTGCTGCACACCAGCGACGCTGGCGTGTCCTGGGAAAAGCAACTCGACGGTCGCCAGATCGGTGAATTGCTGGTCAAGCATTACGCGGCGCTGGCCAGTGCCGAGCCGGGCAACGAGCAATGGCCGCTGCTGGTCGCCGAAGGCCAGCGCCTGGTGGAGCAGGGCGCGGACAAACCGCTGCTCGACGTCTGGTTCGCCAATGACCAGGTCGGCTATGTGGTCGGCGTGTTCAACCTGATCCTGCGCACCGAGGACGGCGGTCAGAACTGGACGCCGTTCCAGGATCGCACCGACAACCCGCAAGGCTTGCACCTCAACGCCATCGCCTCCACCGGCGACAGTCTGTACATCGCCGGCGAGCAAGGCCTGTTGCTCAAATGGGACGGCCACGCCCAACGCTTCGCCGCCGTGCCAACGCCTTATCAGGGCAGCTTCTTCGGCGTACTCGGCAAGCCTGGCGAAGTGCTCGTCTACGGCTTGCGTGGCAACGTGCTGCGCAGTAC
>NZ_JAAVXC010000040.1:0-44581 GCF_013416725.1 Pseudomonas sp. SbOxS1 | reverse complement strand
TCCTACAGGCGAACCAGACGCTGCGGTGTATCTGTTGCACCGTGTCATCGTTGTTCGCCGGCAAGCCTGGCTCCTACAGACAAGAAAAAGCCCCGTTGCGATTGAAGTCGCAACGGGGTTTTGTCGTGGGTCAGAAGTAATACGGGAATTTCAGGCTGAAGGAAAAGTCCGGCGAGTCATCGGTCAGGCCGATGGCCAGGTTGGGCACGATCGTCAGGTTGTCGGAGGCGGCCAGGGTCATGCCGATGTTGAAGTTGGCCGAGTTGTAATCGCTGTTGGAAATCGATTGCCAATCGCCACCGTCCGGCTTGATCTTGCTCTTGCGGGCGAACTGGTCAGTGAACGAGAACGACATACTCATCTTTTCGTTCAAGGCGAAGGCTATACCGGCGCCGATCTGCCAGGAATCGCCGAGCTTCACGTCCCCGGGCACCTTGGAGTTGACCTGAGGGCTGATATCGCTGAAGGAGTCCTCCATGTTGTAGGTGTAGGACAAGCTGCCGAACAGCACGGCCGGGTCGAAGGTCTTGACCAGCGAGATACCCGGGGTGATCGACCAGACACCGTTGCCGGTCGGCAAGTCTTCGGGTACTGCGAGGTTATCATTGCCCGGGACCTCGATCAGCTTGATGCCGTAAGGGTCATCCCCGGTTGGCGCCTTGACGCGCAGTGTCGCCACCGCGTCGGGCAGGTTGGCCGATTCATCGAGAAACTTGTAGGCAACGCCAACGTTTATGTCGCCAATGGCCGGGTCGCGGGTGACGGTTTCGTCTGTAACCCCGTTGGCGGCGCCACCAGCGCCACCGGAGGAATACGTCGATTCGCGATAGACAACGGGCACGTTGATGTCGAACTGCCAGCGTTGGGCCACGTTGTAGCGGGCGGTCAGGTCCAGGGTCCAGTTATCCGCCTTGATACGATCGAGGTTGATGTTGCCGAGGAAGATCGAGTCCAGTGCCAGGAAGCCGTTGAGTGTCAACGCACGGGTATCGTAGTGGGTATAGGTCAGGCCGGTTTCGACGCTGAACTTGCCGCCGCCGAAGAACCCGCTGGCTTCGTCGTACAGGTTGGAAACGCTTTGCGCCGGTTCCGAATCATCCTTGAGCGACTGCCCGTAGGAACTGCCCGTGGTCCCGGGCGCGCCGGTAGCCACCGTCTGGCCACTCCTGGGCACTTCGGCGGGGGATTTGGTCAGGCGTTTGGGCGCGGGTGTCGCCGGTGCTTCTTCGACTTGGCGAACGCGCTGTTCGAGGACCATCAGCGCGTTCTGTTGTGCTTCGTAACGCTGTTTCAACTCCATGAGTTCTTGTTTTAGTGCTTCGACCTGGGGGTCCGGTGCTGCGTATAGCAATGGGGCCGGGGCCAGGCTACTCAAACAAACGATAGCTCTGAACGTTAACATTCGATGCATGGGATAGCCGTCCCTTCTGACTACAGATGATGAGACTGAGCGTAGATCAGAATCCTTGAGTGCGAAGACCTTTGAGCTGGTCCAGGTTGCCGTTCAGCGAGCCGGCTGTTGCCACGTTGTCACGCAGCACGACATTGAAGGACGTGAGGTTTCTGACCAGGTTGCTACTGCCGAGCAACGTCGTGTTCTGCATCAAGCCACCCTGGGCCAGGCGTTGTACGGTACTGCCCTGGTTGTTGTTGGCCACGATGTTGAGTTGCACGCCCGTACCGCTCGAGGACACGCTCAGTGAGCCGGCGCCATTGGAGCCGACCAACGTCGAGCCGGTGGCCAGTGGCTGGCCTTGCTGTTGGGTTGCTGGCGCCTGGTTGGCCTTGCTTACGTTGATATCGACGTAGTTGTACGCACTGTTGTTGTCGCCGGCAGCCCGTACGACTTGCGTGACGCCTTCGGTGCTGTTCAGGCCGGCGCCGCCCGTGACGGTGCCGGTGCCCGAGCTTTGGGTACTCGCGGAGCCATTACCTTTTTCGTCGATCATCGACACATAGAACTGCGGCTTGATGGTCGATTGCTGAATTTGCATCTTGGACGTTGCCCCGATCACTTCACCGTTGGCGTTTTGCCAGGTGCTGGTCATGGCAATGCCAAAACTGATGATCCGCCCCGGCATGACATAGCGACCGCGCAGGCTTGCCAGTTCCTGGTCGCTCAGTTCAATGGGCTTCAATATTTCTGCATGGAGCGGCAGGCTGGCGGCCAGGCAAACCACGGCCAGCCAGATTGGAGTCTTCATTGGATACTCCCGGAGCGTCTTGCTCCTTTTGTTATTAGAAGAAGTCGCTTTGAATGAATCCGAAATCCATCAACTCCGCGTCCTGTACCGGGCTGAAGGCGTTGACGCGGTTCTTGGCGGTCAGTGGCAGGGGCGGGTCGAGCAACGCATTGGCTTTGTCGTAGCCCTGGCCGATGACGGCAAAGATGATGCCGTTCCAGCCTTTTACAAAGTCTTCGACTTTGTAGCGTTTATGCCCCAGTACCGGATCGCCGATATAGACCCAGTCGTTCTGGACTCTTTGCATGACCACAAAGTGTTTGTAGCCGCGGATGTCCAGGAGTACCACCACCGGAATTTTGATCTCTTTCAAGGATTCCGGTGATACCCGGTAGCCACGGGCACGCATGCCGATACTTTCCACGTAGCGCTTCATGTCGAGCATGGAGAAGCCCTGGACGCGGACCAGATCCTGATCGGAGTGTGACAGCATGC
This sequence comes from Pseudomonas sp. SbOxS1, assembly GCF_013416725.1. Lineage (NCBI taxonomy): Bacteria > Pseudomonadati > Pseudomonadota > Gammaproteobacteria > Pseudomonadales > Pseudomonadaceae > Pseudomonas > Pseudomonas sp. SbOxS1. Next base: position 41,903 of record NZ_JAAVXC010000040.1, on the reverse strand, counting down.
CTTCGATGATTTGTTCTTCGTCTACGTCCAGCCAGTAGGCCTGGCGCAGGATGGTCGCCAGCGCCGCGGCGCCGCAACTGAAATCGGTTTTCTGTTGCACCAGGTCGGCAAATTTGCGCTCGCGTACGCTCTGGATCGGCTTGTACACCAGCGCACCGCCCGGCAGGACGGACAGCGGCAGCTGTGCAGCCTCGATCACACTGGACACGCAAAGCAAGATTGCCAAGGCGATAATGCGCATGGTGGGACGCCTTCTGGTTGGGTTAAAAAGGCCCCCGGAAGGGGGCCTCTGCAGACAGCATTAGAACGATTGGTTGGAGATGGCCAGCGAGTTGCTTTGTTGGTTGCCCACACCAGCAGCCACGTTGACACCCAGGTTGCCGCTGCCGCCGTTCACCGAACCGCTCAGGGTTGCAGTGTTGGTCACAGGGTTGGCCCAGCCGGTTGGAGTCAGCACTTGATAAGAGTAGGTGTTACTCAAATCATACGAGCTGCTTTCGCTCCAGCTTTTCGCTTTTGCGTACTCGGATTCGGACGACTTGCTGCCCGATTTGTCGTACGACGACGCGTTGGCTTTCTCGAACGAAGTGTCGAACGATTTTTCGAACGAGGAATCGCGCGATTTGTCGTACGAGGATTCACGGGATTTGTCGTACGAGACATCGAGAGACTTGTCGAACGAGGATTCGCGAGACCTGTCAAACGAGGATTCGCGCGATTTGTCGAACGATTTGTCTACCGACACGTCAAGCGTTGCGTTGAGCGAAGCGCTAAGCGATGCGTCGGACTCTCTGCTGCGGGTGCGATCGCCCCAACCGTTGTTGACGGTAGTGGAGTGGGAAGACGCCGCCGCAGCGTCCAGGGTAGCGTCCAGGGAAGCGTTCAAAGAAGCACTCGATGAACCGCTTGCACTGCTGCTATTGGAGCCGCTTGCAGCGCTGCTGTTGGAACCGCTTGCATCCAGGCTGAAGGAACCGCTTGCGCTGCTGCTGTTGGATCCGCTGGCATTACTGCTTTTGGAACCGCTTGCATCCAGGCTAAAGGAACCGCTGGAACTGGAGTTTTTGGAACCGGCAGCGGCCCAGCTCGACGAATTGCTTTGACTGCCACTGGCTTCGAAGGACTTCTCGCGAGAGGCACTACCGCTAGCGGTTTTGGTAACCGTAATGGTATCTACGCGATAGGTCCGGTCAGCGGTGTTGTTCACAACCAGGCCAGGACCGTCTTGATTGGCGGAGGCGGTGGCTCTTGCGTTACCGAGTGGAGCATTGGTATTGGCAATTGCCATGGTGTTTTTCTGTTGGTTCAGATCGCCTGCAGCAATGTTGACACCCACGTTACCGCTGCTGCCGTCGGCGGATCCACTCATCACGGCAGAGTTGGTTACGCCGAAGTTGTCGACGCGGTTACGGTTGCTGTATTGCCTCACGTCAGCGGTGGCAGTGGAATGCCCGAACACGAAGCTGTTGTCGATCGCGGCGTTGTCGGAGCTTGCGTTGGCGATGGCGGCAGCGTTGTCTTGCTGGTTGCCGTTACCTGCCGCCACGTTGACGCCGACGTTGCCGCTCGCGCCTTGAGCCGAACTGCTCATCTCGGCCGAGTTTTCTACCCCTTCATTCCAGATGCGGTTGTTGGTGCTGCTCTGTCTGTCGTGAGCATTGGCAGTCGCACTGATAGGGATCATTTTTGCAGGAGGGGTGTGGTGGCCGCCGTTGTGATGGTTACCACGCCGATCGTTTTGCCCAGCTTGTACAGCAACAGCCATGACCGCAGCAATTGCGAAAACCAGAGGCTTTAATGCCATCGAAGGTTTCATGGTGATTCTCCGTACTTATTTTAGGTTAAGTGTTGTTATTACCTGTTTGGGTCAATCCACGACCCGTACGCTGAGGGTGTTGGCCATGCGGTTTCCCACCCCGGCGCTCTGATTCAACTGAATGAGCCCACGGCTACCGGTGAAAGCCTGGTCACTGGTAGTGACCTGGCGATAGCCTGGTGCGGAGTCAGTTGGATCGGAGTTGTAGAGCAGCGTCACGTTTTGTTGCATGAGGACGCTGTCATCGATACTTTGCGGCTGTGCACTGGTGCTGATCCGCAGCGCATTGGCTTGCTGGTTGCTGGCGCCCGCGCTCTGGTTGACACCCAACGCGCCATTGCCATGGCTGAAGGAGTCGCCTTGAATGCTGGATCGGGCATCCATATTGGGGTCGACAATGGTGCGCAACCGTTGGCGAATCTCTGTGGTCGCGCTGGCGTTATGACCCGCGGCGATAGCCCGGGCATTAGCCTGTTGCTGCAGGTCGCCGGCCGCCTGGTTGACCGCGAAGTTGCCCTGGTACTGCGCGCCCGAACCGTCGATGTCGGCATTGTTGATGACGGGGGACTGGGCGAAGGTCGATGCACTGCAAAACATGGCAATCAGCAGCAGCGTACGATTCATCTTAACGGTCTCCCGTTATGATTCTCAGGGCACCCAGGCCCTGTTGGACGTTGGAATTGACCATGTTGGCAATGCCGCTGCCGGAATTGCCCGACCGCCCGGCGGGGAGGTTGGACAGCTGGGTCTGGGTGCTGATGTTGCCGCCCAGATTGTTGGTGTTTTGCGTTACCAGGCGGGAGATGCCCGCACCACTGGCGACGCCGGCAAAGTCACCGTCGCTCAACTCGTTGGTTTGAGCGAGGATCTGCTTGGACGGGTTGGCGTTCGCGGTCGTGGGGTTGGGATCGGGAGCGAGTGCTGCACTGGTTGCGTTGCGCACCTGGACATCACGCTTGATGACGATGATGCCGTTGTCAGCTTGTACAGGCAGGCAGACCGTTAAGCTCAGTGTGCATCCGACCAGCAGGAGACTAAAGAGACGGTTATCAAATTTCCCCACGACGGCAATTCCTTCTGTAAGTGGAACGCTGGCCCTTATCAGCGTTGCAGGGGAAGAGAGCAGAAGGTGTGCCGTTTTTGGTTTTGCTTTTAATAACAGTGGCTTGGCTTTAACTGTTGAGGTGATGAAAAACACTTTGTAACGCCGTTGAGACAAAGCCAGGCAAAAGCGCCGTCCATGCTGGCGGCATTGCTCGCTAAGGGCGTTAAAGGCAATTTGTATCAGTGGCTTAACATTTTCTGGCGAAAATGCCCAAACCGCTCTGGCTCGCGGGTTTGCGCAGGGTAGGGTGTTTCAGGAATGGACGTTTTCGGCAGGGCGTGGCCGCCCTGTCAAGCCGTGAGCAAGCGCGCGACAGCGTCGAATGCCGCGTCCTTGCGTTGTTGCCAGTCACCTTGCAGTACCTGGCAAGGCTGGCGATGCAGGTCAAGCCACTGGTGGCTGGCCTGAAAAAACGCCTGGCGTTCTGCCAGTTGCGGTTGGCAACGTTGTCCGTCGTCATGCCAGGCCACTGTCTCAGGGCTTAACAGCAGGTGCAGGTCGTAATGGCGTTCCTGCAATGCCTGTTCGATCCACGTCGGGCAATCGCCAAACAAGGTGCGACTCCATAACATGTTACTTAACAGGTGCGTATCGAGAATCAACAGTGACGGTTGTTGCGCCCGTGCCTGATCTTCCCAACTCAACTGGCCAAGTGCTATTGGCGTGATGTCTTCGTAGCAGGTTAGCCGGGCTTCATTTTCGATGAAATACCGAACGTACTCGCCGACCAATATGCCGCCGAAGTTGGCGTGAATCTCGTTCGCAAGCCAGCTTTTGCCACTCGATTCCGGTCCTGCCAGCACCAGCACCTTCATGGGCACGGCAGCGGATCGCTGCGCCATGTGCGCCAGCCTTGAATGGCCAGCAGGGTAAACAGGCCATACAGGGCAGCCGTTACATACATCCCTTTATAAAGAAACAGGCCGACGAAGACACAATCCAGCACGATCCACAGCGGCCAGCACTGCAGGCGCTTTTGCGCCATCCACCATTGCGCCACCAGGCTGAAGGCCGTGAGGGCGGCATCGAGCCAGGGTTGCGCGGCATCGGTCCAGTGCGCCATGGCGGCGCCCAGCAACAGACTGCCTAGCGCGCCCAAGGCCAGGCCGAACGCCACCGCTTGCCCACCGAGCCGGCTGACCTCGCGCCCGTAATGTGCCTGGCCACCGCGGGTCCACTGCCACCAGCCATAGATCTGCAGCGCGGCGTAGATCACTTGCAGCAACATGTCCGAATACAGCTTTACCTCGAAAAAGATCCAGCTGTAGATCAGTACCATGACCAGGCCGATCGGCCAGCACCAGGGGTTCTGTTTGACTGTCAACCAGACGGCGATGACGCCGAGGGTAGCGGCAAACAGTTCAAGCCCGGACATGCAGGTTCCTTGGGAAAATCGAAGAGGGGGCGATTGTAACCGGATTACGGCGAAGAGGCTTGTTGCAGCTGCTTCACGGGTGTCGACAACGCGGCAGCGAAACCCGTTCTTGTCTGCTAGGATTTCGTCCCCGCACGCAAAAAAACCGAAATCAAACTGATATTTCACAAAACTCTCGAGTTTTTTTGCGTAGGCTTGCGCGCGCGGGACTCAACGACGCTGATTTACAGTAAACGGCTTTGAATAAATTAACGGGGCATGTTTCGACGCATAGCCTTTTGGGGGATTGATGGATCTTTGGACGGCCTTTCAGGCTTTGATACTTGGCGTTGTAGAAGGGCTGACGGAGTTCTTGCCCATTTCCAGTACCGGGCACCAGATTATTGTCGCCGACTTGCTCAATTTTGGTGGCGAGCGCGCCATGGCGTTCAACATCATTATCCAGCTCGGCGCCATCCTGGCAGTGGTCTGGGAGTTTCGTCGCAAGATTTTCGACGTGGTCGTCGGCTTGCCGACGCAGCCCAGTGCCCGGCGCTTTACCGCCAACCTGCTGATAGCTTTTTTTCCGGCGGTGGTATTGGGGGTGATTTTCGCCGACCTGATTCACCACTACCTGTTCAACCCGATCACGGTGGCCACGGCACTGGTGGTGGGCGGGGTCGTCATGTTGTGGGCGGAAAAGCGCCAGCACGAAGTACATGCCGAAAGCGTCGATGACATGACCAGGAAAGACGCCCTGAAAGTCGGCTTGGCCCAGTGCCTGGCGATGATTCCGGGCACCTCGCGCTCCGGCTCGACGATCATCGGCGGCTTGTTGTTCGGCCTGTCGCGCAAGACCGCTACCGAGTTTTCCTTCTTCCTGGCCATGCCGACCATGGTGGGCGCAGCGGTGTACTCGGGCTACAAGTACCGCGAACTGTTCGTGCCTGCGGATTTCCCGGTGTTTGCGGTTGGCTTCGTCACTGCGTTCATTTTCGCAATGATTGCAGTCAGGGGCTTGCTCAAGTTCATCGCCAGCCACAGTTATGCGGCGTTTGCCTGGTACCGAATTGCATTCGGTTTACTCATCCTGGCTACTTGGCAGTTTGGTTGGGTTGACTGGACCGCGGCCAAGCCATGAACGATGTCAGCACGCGCAACGGGGCAAGCATCCGCAATGTGCGCCTGAAACTGTTGATGTTCGCCATGTTGTGCGCGCTGCCGCTGTTCGGTTCGATGTCGTTGTGGCTGCAAGGGGGTTCGCTGATTCCCCTGGCGGCCTACGGCATTGTCAGTGTGCTGGCGTTCCTGCTGTACTGGAGCGACAAGCGCAAGGCGCGCTTTGATCACTGGCGCACGCCGGAAAATGTCCTGCATGCGCTGGAGTTCGCCGGCGGCTGGCCGGGCGCCTTGCTCGCGCAGCAAGTGTTCCGGCACAAGACGCGCAAGGTGTCCTTTCAACTGGTGTTCTGGATCATCGTGCTGCTGCACCAGGTGTTCTGGATCGACCGGTTGTTCCTGGGGGCGCAGTTGCGCGCATTGTCCTGATCCTGCAACTATTAGAGCAGCAGGCCGACTTGGGTGCGCTTGGGTAACTTGCTCACCACCAGTTGATGGGAGCGCCGCAGCAAGCCTTGCAGTTCCTCGGCGCCGAGCGGGTAGGGCGTGGCCATGATGATCCATTGTGCCCGCGCCAGATACGGCGCCGGGTGAATGCCCGGACGGTCGCAGTGGCCGAGAAACAGGTCCTTGTCGACCTTGAAAGCCAGGGACTCGCCGCGCAGGTTCTGCAAGGCGAACATCTTGTTACCGGCAATCGAAAACACCCGTACGCCACCCCATTTGTAGTCTTCCCGGGCTCCCGGCAATGCCAGGCAAAAAGCCGCGACGTCGGCCTCGTTCATGCGTCCTGCCTTCATATCAAGCGATCCCCACAGGCATTGAATGTTTCGATCAGATGGTCGAGCCAGGCACGCACGGCCGGCATTACACCGCGCCGATGAGGGTAGACCGCCTGCAGCCAGCCCCCGGGCAACGACCAGTCGGGCAGTAACTGTACCAGTGAGCCGTTTGCCAGCTCCTGCTCGCAATACATCATTGGCAGCGTGGTAAAGCCCTGGCCGGCGAGGGTGCAGGTCTTGCGCACGATGAAGTCGTCGATGCCCAATCGCGCTTCAAGGGCCAGGTCGTGTTTCTTGCCCTGACGATCGACCAGGCCAATGTGCACCAGGCGATCGGGCTCTAGGGCGCCCAGCACCGGCAGGTTTTTCAGGTCGTCGGGGTGATTGATCTCGAGCCCCTGGAGAAAGGCGGGGCTGGCGACCATCAGCATCTGCGCCTGGCGCAGGCGACGGGTCACCAGCAGCGGGTCTTCATCACCCGGCTCGCGTACGCGCAACGCAACGTCCACGCCTTCGGTCACCAGGTCGACGCGACGATTGACCAGCATCACCTCCAGCTGAACTTGAGGGTATTTCTCCAGAAAGTTGCTGATCACCCCCGGTAGCATTTCGTGCGCCAGGCCGACCGGGGAAGAGACCCGCAAGCGTCCGCGAGGTTCGCTGGACATGCTGGCCACGGCTTCGTCAGCCATTTCCGCTTCCAGCAGCATCGCCTGGCAGTGGCGCAGATACCGTTCGCCCACGGCAGTGAGTTTCAGCTGCCTTGTGGTGCGTTGCAGCAAGCGTGCACCCAGGCGCTCTTCAAGTTCGGCAATGCGCCGCGACAGGCGCGACTTGGGAATCCCCAGCAAACGCCCCGCGGCCGCGAAGCCGCCGGCCTCGACGACTTTGGCGAAGTAATAGAGGTCATTAAGGTCTTGCATGGGTGTTTTCTCAATCGTTCTATCAGTGAGACAAACTATCGCATTGTTGCAGTCTAATCAGCTATTGGTTTCGTCTGTAGGATTGTCTCCATCAGATCGCCCTGGCGGCGATCCTCACCTGGAGATCCCACATGAAACTGCTGCATATCGATTCGAGCATTCTTGGTGACAACTCGGCCTCCCGTCAGCTGAGCAGCGAAGTCGTCAAAGCCTGGCAAGCCGCCGAGCCGTCCGCCGTGGTGACCTACCGCGACCTGGCTGCCGACGCTATCAGCCATTTCTCCTCGACCACCCTGGTTGCAGCGGGTACCACTGCCGAACTGCGCGACGCCGCCCAACAGCACGAAGCCCAACTGAGCGCCTCGACCCTGGCCGAGTTCCTCGCCGCCGATGCCGTGGTCATTGCAGCGCCGATGTACAACTTCACCATCCCGACCCAATTGAAAGCCTGGATCGACCGCATCGCCGTTGCCGGTCAGACCTTCCGCTACACCGAAGCCGGCCCTGAAGGCCTGTGCGGTGGCAAGAAAGTCGTGATCGTTTCGACTTCCGGTGGCCTGCACGTCGGCCAGGCAACTGGTGTTGCCCACGAAGACTATTTGAAGGTGCTGTTTGGTTTCATCGGCATCACCGACATCGAGTTCGTCCGTGCCCACGGCCTGGCCTACGGTGACGAAGTGCGCGGCAAAGCCATGAGCGATGCCCAGGCGCAAATCAGCGAGCAGTTGTTCGCCGCTGCGTAAGGCTTGGGTAAAGACCCGCTGCCGCTACAGGCAATCCTCAAAAAAACTCTGTATTCTGTTCACGCAAGTGGCAGATGCGGAGTTTTTTGTTTCTGGCTGTTGCAGCTTGCTGGTGTAAATTGTGGCCCGAGTTATGCAGTCGAGGCTTAACGTCTCTGTTCCGGTAACAAGGTGGGGCATCCCATGGTGCGTCTTTGTGCAGGTTTACTGATCTGTCTGCTCGCCAGCCTGAATTCAGTGCACGCCGCACCAGCGCCGCATCCTCACTGGAGCGTCGGTTTTCATGAGATGAGTTTTCTCGATCCGCTCGATCTGCAACCGATGCGTGCCATTGCCTTCTATCCTTCGAGCGCCCGGGAACACACCAGCAGGCTTGAGGGTTACACCGTCGAAGCCGGCGAAGACACCAAAGTCGCGATGGGCCGTTTTCCGATGCTGATGCTATCCCATGGCAACACCGGCACGCCGCTGGCCCTGCATGACCTGGCCACGTCGTTGGCCCGCAAGGGGTTTGTGGTGGTGGCGGTTATTCATCCGGGCGACAACTCCAAGGATCACAGCCGCCTCGGCACCTTGAGTAACCTGTACGGACGGCCGATCCAGATTTCCGAAGCCATCACCGCGACCCTGGGCGATCCCATGCTCGCACCCTACGTCAATGCCGAGCAGGTCGGGGTCATCGGTTACTCGGCGGGCGGCGAAACGGCGTTGATACTGTCCGGTGCGACCCCGGACCTGGATCGTCTGCGCCGTTACTGCCAGGAACGTCCGGACGACCGTGATGCCTGCAATACCCAGGGTGAACTGATCGTTGACCGCGACGATTTGCAACCGGTGGCCGACCCGCGCGTCCATGCATTGCTGCTGATGGCGCCGCTGAGCCTCAAATTCGGCCGGCATACCCTGGCCGATGTGCATGTCCCGGTACTGCTTTACAGCGGCGATGGCGACAAGCTGGTGGCTCCCGACAAGAACGCCGCCGCCCTGGCGCGCAAGTTGCCCGTCGCACCCGACTTCAAGCTGCTCGCCGGGGCCGGGCATTTCGTATTCATGGCGCCATGCAATGACGAACAGATTGTCATCATGCCGGCCCTGTGCACCGATGCCGAGGGTGTCGATCGCGTGGACATTCACCGCAACCTGATCTTCGAAGCCGGGCGCTTTTTCTCTCGCACGTTGGGCAAGGCCACGCGGGCGGGGATGCAGACCGCCGATCAATGAATGACGACTGGAGGTTTATATAACCTGTTATTTATTAGCCAGCGCGGTTTCGAGAGTTTGAACTCTGGCATTCAGTTCGCGTACCGATTCGATTAATGGTGCGACAAGTTTTTGATAGTCCACTTGCAGGTGATCACCTTCAGTGCGTACCAATTGTGGATAAACCTTTTGCACATCTTGCGCGATCAGACCAACGTCAGCCTGGTCGTTTTGTTTCCAGTTAAATGTTACGCCACGGAGTTTAAGCAAATTCTCCGTCGGATTTTCCAGGCGCTGGACATTTTGCTTCAGGCGTTCATCGCTGAATGGGCAGCAATCGCCGCCTATACCGCCAGAGCCCGGAGGGCCGCCAATATCATAGCAGACACCGTTATGGCAGATTTGCTGTTGAGCCGAGCTTTCGGCGTGTGCAATGGGGGTAAGTAAGAACACCATCAATGGAGTAAGGAGTGTTAGAGCGTTTCGCATCGTCAATTATTTCCGAGCAAGAGTTTAATGTAGGTGTGTCGCCCATGATTTTGTCAAAGTTGATAATTAAAACAACGATGGCACTCTGCGTTAATTGATGCGTGATATTACTTGTCGTTGTATCTTGAAATGCTTTTATGGTTTTTATTGTGTGTTGACTTCAACTAGTCGGGCTTGCAGCCCGACGTGACAGCAACAAAGTGAGGCAAAGTCCGGTGACGGACAACAACGCAGCGCAAAAGAAAATCCACGCATACCCGAGGTTCAACGCCACCGCCCCCATCAACGGACCGGCAATCGCCAGGGCCAGGTCGAAAAACACCGCATAAGCACTCAAACCCGCGCCGCGACTGGAGTTGGGTACCTGCTTGATCGCTTCGACACCCAGCGCGGGATACACCAGCGACAGACCGAAACCGGTCAGGCCGGCACCGATCAAGGCATAGCCGGTCGAAGGCGCCAGCCACAGCAGCGCCAGGCCTGCCGTCTCGATGCTCATACAGGCGATGGCCGAAGCAAAGCCGCCAAAACGGCTGATGCTGGAAATGAACAACAACCGGGCCAGGATAAAGCACACCCCGAATACCGTCAGGCAATACGCCGCGCCGCTCCAGCCTCGATTGATGTAATACAGGGTAATAAAGGTGGTGAGGGTGCCGTAGCCGATCGAGGCCAGGCTCAGGCTTGCGCCAAAGGGGGCAATGCGCCCGAACACCGCCCAGAACGGCAGGCGCTCGCCACGAATGACTGGCACCGACGGTTTGTTGCGAATCAGCAGCAGCGCCGCCAGGGCCATCAGCGACAACGCAATGCCCAGGCTGGCAAACCCCAGCTGATCGACCATCACCACGCCCGCCGGCGCGCCTATGGCAATGGCGCCGTAGGAGGCGATGCCGTTCCAGGAGATCGAACGTGCGGTGTGTTCGGCGCCCACCTGGCCCATGCACCAACTGATAGTGCCAACACCGATCAGTCCCTGGGCGATCCCTAGCAGCAGGCGGCCGGCGATCAGGATCAGCAGGCTGAGAAGGGGCAAGCTTTGCAACAACACCGACAGCAAGGTCAGCCCGCCGCTCAGGACAATCCCCACCAGGCCGTAGATGATTGCACGCTTGGTACCGACATTGTCCGACATGCGCCCGGCCATGGGCCGGCTGAGCAGGGTGGCCAGGTATTGCGAGCCTATGGTCAGCCCGGCGACGACGGCGCTGAACCCCAGCTGTTCATGGACATACCCCGGCAACACCGCAATCGGCAGGCCGATGCAGAGGAAGGCGATGAAGGTGTAGAAAACGATGGAAACGATCTGCAAGGTGATCGCCATGGAGCTTTGCGGTGGCTGTTCTTGCGCAGACATGAGGGCTCGTTCGCGGGCGGCGGTGGGAGAACTGCATGATGGCGTGGCTGTGGAATAAAAGAAAGCAGGCTAACTAATTTCCCGTAGTGATCGTTCCCACGCGCCGCAAAGGAATGCAGCCCGGGACGCTCCGCGTCCCAAATCAAAAGCCGAACGCGGAGCGTCCGTTGAGGCATTCCCACGCAGAGCGTGGGAACGATCGACAACTAAGAGTTGCTCTTAGAAAACAACACCCTGGCTACGCAGGTAATCGTCATAGGTACCGCTGAAATCGGTCACGCCGTTAGGGCTCAACTCGATGATGCGGGTAGCCAGGGACGATACAAACTCACGGTCGTGGCTGACGAAGATCAGCGTGCCCGGGTAGTTTTCCAGCGCCAGGTTCAGCGCTTCGATGGATTCCATGTCCAGGTGGTTGGTCGGTTCGTCCATCACCAGCACGTTCGGTTTTTGCAGGATCAGCTTGCCGAACAGCATGCGACCTTGCTCACCACCGGAGATGACCTTGACAGACTTGAGGATCTCGTCGTTGGAGAACAGCATGCGGCCCAGGGTGCCACGAATCATCTGTTCGCCCTGAGTCCACTGGCCCATCCAGTCGAACAGGGTGACGTCGTCTTCGAAGTCATGGGCGTGGTCCTGGGCGTAGTAGCCCAGCTCTGCGGCGTCGGTCCACTTGACGGTGCCGGCATCCGGGGTCAGTTCGTTGACCAGGGTGCGCAGCAGGGTGGTTTTACCGATACCGTTCGGGCCAATGATCGCCACGCGCTCGCCGGCTTCAACAACGAAGCTGAAATCCTTGAACAGCGGCTTGCCGTCGAAGCCTTTGGCCATGCGTTCGACGATGACCGCTTGACGGTGCAGCTTCTTGGTCTGTTCGAAACGGATGAACGGGCTCACACGACTCGAAGGCTTGACCTCGGCCAGCTGGATCTTGTCGATCGCCTTGGCGCGGGAGGTCGCCTGCTTGGCTTTCGAGGCGTTGGCCGAGAAGCGGCTGACGAACGATTGCAGCTCGGAGATCTGCGCTTTCTTCTTGGCGTTGTCCGACAGCAGTTGCTCGCGGGACTGGGTCGCCACGGTCATGTATTCGTCGTAGTTACCCGGGAACAGGCGCAGCTCGCCGTAGTCCAGGTCAGCCATGTGCGTGCACACGCTGTTCAGGAAGTGACGGTCGTGAGAGATGATGATCATCAAGCTGGAGCGCTGGGTCAGAACGTTTTCCAACCAGCGGATGGTATTGATGTCCAGGTGGTTGGTTGGTTCGTCGAGCAGCAGCACTTCAGGATCGGAGAACAGCGCCTGAGCCAGCAATACTCGCAGCTTCCAGCCCGGGGAAACTTCGCTCATCGGGCCGAAATGCTGCTCAATGCCGATACCCAGGCCCAGCAACAGTTCACCGGCACGGGATTCGGCAGTGTAGCCGTCCATTTCTGCGAATTCGGTTTCCAGCTCGGCCACGGCCATGCCGTCTTCTTCGGTCATTTCCGGCAACGAGTAGATGCGGTCGCGCTCGGCCTTGACCTTCCACAGCTCTTCGTGACCCATGATCACGGTGTCGATCACGGTGAATTCTTCGTAGGCGAACTGGTCCTGGCGCAGTTTACCCAGGCGCACGTTCGGTTCCAGCATGACCTGGCCGCCGGATGGATCAAGGTCGCTACCGAGGATTTTCATGAAGGTCGACTTGCCGCAACCGTTGGCGCCGATCAGGCCGTAGCGGTTGCCCGCGCCGAATTTGACCGAAACGTTTTCGAACAACGGCTTGGCGCCGAACTGCATCGTGATGTTAGCTGTAGAAATCAAAGGTTTTTCCTGCGAAGCATTCAGAGTAGCTAGGGTTGCGGCAGTACCGATTCAGTACCCGTTCACGCTGTTCGACCATGGGCAGTACATCCCGGTCAGCAGCGCAAGATCCATTTGGCAATAAGTGGACAGCAGCATTGGGAGCGCTTGGCCCGAGTCGAAGTGCGCTGAGGCCGGGATTTCCCGTCATCAACCAAGGGGGGCGCGTAAAGTTTGGCGGCGATTGTACTGGTCTGGCTCTTTAAACGATAGGGCAATAAGGCCGCACCGACGTATTGGCGGTATCAACGGACAGATTTTCACATCTCAAAGCTAACAATTGGTTACAGGCGGTGGCTAAAATGCCATCTTTGTCTTGATGCCAAACGTTGGCATCAGCTCAAGGACGGTCCTTCTGGACAGTTTTCTGGTTTTCAGACGCTGCGCAAGCTCCACAGGCGATTTTCGTTGCCAGGGGCGCAGTTTGTTCACCTCTGACGTGTGACGATTTCCGTGAAACTCATCATTGCTGCTGTCTACGTTGTATCCATCGCGTATGTCCACCTGCGTGGTCGCGTACGCCACAAACTGGGCCGCCAGCTGAGCGATCACTCGACGTTCCTGGCGCCAATCAATTGTTTCCTTTATCTGTTCTCGAAGATCGCCAACAAGCCATTTCTCAACCCGGCGGACTTTCCCGACCTGACGCCGCTGCAGACTCATTGGCAGGAAATTCGTGCCGAAGGCCAGAACTTGCTCAAGGCGGGGGAGATCAAGCGCTCCAATGATTACGATGACGTCGGCTTCAACTCCTTCTTCAAGACCGGCTGGAAGCGCTTTTACCTCAAGTGGTACGGCGACAACCACCCGTCGGCCATGAAACTGTGCCCGCGCACCACTGAACTGGTGCAGGGCATCGGCTCGATCAAGGCGGCGATGTTCGCCGAATTGCCGCCGGGTTCGAAACTGGTTCGCCATCGCGACCCCTATGCCGGTTCCTACCGTTATCACCTGGGCCTGGAAACGCCCAATGATGCCGGTTGCTACATCAACGTCGATGGCGAGAACTATCACTGGCGCGACGGTGAAGCGGTGATGTTCGACGAGACGTTTATTCATTACGCAGAAAACACCACTGGCCAGAACCGCATCATTCTGTTCTGCGATGTCGAGCGCCCGATGAAATATCGTTGGGCTGCAGCATTCAACCGCTGGTTCAGCCGCCATGTGATGTCGGCTGCCGGTGCGCCGAATGAGGCGGGTGACAAGACCGGCGGCATCAACCGCCTGTTCGGCAAGATCTACAAGGTCCGCCTGCATGGCAAAGCGTTGAAAAAGCGCAATCGAAAGCTCTATTACCTGCAGAAGTGGGCGGTCTTTGGCGGGTTACTGGCGATCTTCGTCCTGGTCTGATTCATTCGATTGTCAAACTGACGTCATCGCGGGCGAGCCCGCTTCCACAGGTTTTGTTAACGCCACCTATCACTGTGGGAGCGGGCTCGCCCGCGATGAGGCCGGAAGGTCCAGTACATCATTTGCTGACTTTTTTCCTCGCAGCCGGCTTGCTCGCTGACTTGGCCTTGGCAGCAGCCTTGCTCCCCCCCTTGCCACCCAGGCTGCGCTTGAGCAACTCGGTCAAGTCAATGACATCCGCGGTCTTGCGTTCCTCTTCGCCAGTGGCCGTTTCAACATCCTCGATCTTGCCTTCATGGGCCTTCCTGTCCACCAGGGCCATGATCTTGTCTTCGAATTCGTCGCGGTAATCGTCCGGCGACCACTCGACACTCATGTCCTCTACCAGGCGCTTGGCCATGTCCAGTTCACCCTTGGCCAACTCGGCCTTGGTCACGTCGGGTCCTAATGCCAGTTCGTCCAGGCTGCGCACTTCCGCCGGCCAGCGCAGCTTCACCAGGACTATGGCCGATTCCAGCGGCATCAAGGCCGCCAGGTATTGGCGGGTATGCAGCACCACGCGGGCCAGTGCGACTTTATGGGTTTTGGTCAGGGTTTCGCGCAAGAGCGCATAGACCTTGCCGCCGCGTTTATCCGGTGCCAGGTAGTAAGGCGTGTCGATGTTCTGCAGCGGGATCTGCTCGCTGTCGACAAAGGCAAAGATATCGATGGTCTGGGTCGACAGCGGATGCGCCGAGCGGATCTCCTCTTCGCTGAGCACCACGTAGCGGCCCTTTTCGTATTGCACGCCTTTGACAATGTGCTCTTTCGTGACTTCCTTGCCGGTGACTTTATTGACACGTTTGTAGCCCACCGGGTCCATGCTGCGACTGTCCAGCCAGTCGAAATCCACCCCTTGGGAGGACGTCGCCGACACCAGCGCCACCGGGATATGCACCAACCCGAAACTGATCGCGCCTTTCCAGATTGCCCGTGCCATGGTCGTCTTTCCGAAAGTGATGTTCAGGTGACCTTGGGCCTTGGGCAAAAGTTTCAGCGGCCTGCAGGCGGGTCTGGCGGTGCATCGTGTTACATCTTGCCGGGAAGTTTGGGTTAACAAATGCGAACCCCAGGCGTAGCGTGTTATCGAAGACACCATCCACGCATCCATCGCGAGGCTCGCCCATGAACCGATACGTACCTGGCCTGATCGTGCTGGCATTGAGCGGCGTACTCGGTCACCTGGCCCAGGCCGACGTCGTTACGGCCGGCACACCGTTACAGGTGGCGCAAAACCTGCCGGGCGGCACCAACAACAATCCCTACAACAGCCCGATCCGTCGGGCCAACCCGAACAGCATGCAAGGCACCCAGCCCAGTGCCCCGGCCATCCGTGGGCCGAATACGGTGCCTGTACCGCGGCCGCCAACCCTCGATAATGGCGGCATTGGCAATCGCTATCCCCAAAGTCCCGCGGCACCCGCCGCCCCCCCGAAGTTCATACCCAATCCACCGCCCCGTAGCCCTTGAACGACAGGGCTAGCGACCTGTTGCCCAAACCCATGACAAAAGGAATCGTGCATGTTGCGTAAAACCCTGCTGACCACTTTCTGCACCAGCGCCTTGTTAGCCATCAGCGCGACTGTTCTGGCAGCGACCACCCAAGACATGCAAAGCGAGCAGGGCACCCTTGAAGTCACGTCGATTGTTACAGGACTTGAGCACCCCTGGGCGTTGGCCTTCCTGCCGGACCGCCAGGGAATGCTGGTCACCGAACGACCGGGCAACTTGCGTGTGGTGACGGCCGAGGGCAAGTTGTCGGCGCCGCTCAACGGCGTGCCCAAGGTCTGGGCCAAGGGGCAGGGCGGTTTGCTGGATGTGGCGTTATCCCCCGACTTCAAGCAGGACCGGATGATTTACCTGTCTTATGCCGAAGGCGGCGGCCAAGGTGGCAAGGCAGGCACCGCGGTCGGCCGTGGACGGCTGTCCGAAGACCTGACGACGCTGAAGGATTTTCGGGTGATTTTCCGCCAGGAGCCCAAGCTCTCGGTGGGCAACCATTTTGGCTCGCGGCTGGTGTTCGACCGGGACGGCTATCTGTTCGTGACCCTGGGGGAAAACAACGACCGGCCCACCGCCCAGGACCTCGACAAGTTGCAGGGCAAGGTCGTCAGGCTCTATCCGGACGGCAAGGTGCCCGACGACAACCCCTTTGCCTCCCAGGCCGGCGTGCGCCCGGAGATATGGGCCTACGGCGTTCGCAACCCGCAAGGCGCGGCGCTCAACCCCTGGACCGGTACGCTCTGGGAAAACGAGCACGGCCCCTTGGGCGGCGATGAGGTCAACATCATCGAGCGCGGCAAGAATTACGGTTGGCCGCTGGCCACCCATGGCGTCAATTACTCGGGTCAGCCGATCCCGGAAGCCAAGGGCAAAACCGCCGAAGGTACCCTCGGGCCGCATCATGTCTGGGAAAAATCCCCGGGCCTGAGCGGTTTGGCATTTTACGACGACGACCGCTTCAAAGCCTGGCAGCACAACGCGTTCATTGGCGCCCTGGTGACCCGGGAGCTGATCCGCCTGCAGTTCGACGGCGACAAGGTGATTCACGAAGAACGCTTGCTGGGCGAACTTGACAAGCGCATCCGCGATGTACGGCAGGGGCCGGATGGTTATTTGTATGTGCTGACCGATGAAGAGGATGGCGCGTTGTACAAGATAGGGCTGAAGTAACGCTCATCCGATCGTTCCCACCTTTGGAAACGATCGGGTCGAAACGGCCGTGTCAGATCTGCCGAGCCGCAGCGGCCGTTCTCTTTTGGTCCTGAATTCCCCGCACCACCAGATACAACAACGGCCCGATCGATACAAAAACCGCCGTCACCAACAGGTACGGCACCACCGACCACACCGACTGCCCGCGCTTGCGCGCATCCTGGTACATCCATACCCCCGCCAGTGTTGCCAGCAGGTAGAGGTCGATCACCACCTGCGCGGTATCCGGGTGAGACATCAGGCTGATGCCGAATTCGATCAGCGACTGTTGGGCCTGGAGCATCACCGAAACGGTGTAGCCCGCGAAGGCGATCAGGGCAACAAGGGGCAGGGCGACAGGCTTCATGGTTTCCCTCCTTGGGACGATGCACACAATGGCAGTTATTCCTCGACAGCCTTCTCGACCGTGCTTGAGGCCGACCAGACCCGGTAGCGCACCTCGACGTCCTTGGGCACGTACAGCACGATCGGCAATTTGCTGTTGTAGCGCAACATGAAACCATCACCGACCACCGGCACGAAATCCTGGTGGCGCTTGCCATCCGGGCAGGCCATCAGTGTGCTCATCGGGCCAATGACTTTTTCCAGACGGTAGAACGGATACCCCCAGCCTTCGAGGTTCTTCTCTTCGAGAATGCCGCCCAGGCGCTGGCGATTGCAGTCGACGGCCAAGGTCTTGCCAGCAAGGATCTGGACCTGGAAGTCGTCTTCACGGGTTTGCGGGGCGAGGTGGATGACCTGGCGGGTGAAACCACTTTCCGGTTTCGGGAAGGGCGCAACTTTTTCGAGTGTTGCCCCGTGGACGATGCTCGACAGTGTGACGGCGATCAGCCCGAGGGTAGTGCTGAGGGTCGATGAACCCATGATGCCTCCTTGCGTATGCGTGGGGTGAGCGGATATTGGATCGGCTGCTCGCCATTGTCGACGGCGGCAGCGGTCAGTGCAAATTGCAGGGCCACCATAAGGCTTTTTGGCAATTTGCATGACCGTTTTTACGAGACCTTACAATAAGTCCTTGAATTACCGATGAGCTGCACAGCGAAATTCAAGGCATGTTTTATGCTGTACCTGTTCTTAAGCTGACCGGGATTTCATATGAGTCAGTGTCGATGGTTAATTGGCAGTCTCACAACGGAGAGGGTCGCCATGTTTCTTTCTGCCTTGGAACTTCGCAATATCATTGAAAGCAGTTTTCTACCGAAACGCTGTCAGTGCACGTTGTCGCCGGACTTGTCGATGACCGTAAAAGTGTTTGCCGATGGTGAAACCGATCAAATCGATCTGTTGAAAACCGGAATAAACGCCCAGCAACTCAATGGCTGCCGGGAAATCAACGAGTTGATAGCCACTCTGCGTTCCGATCTTCGGAATCACTACACGGAACCCGGAAATACCCAGGGGATGCGCAAAGCGCTTTAAACCTTCGCTTCAAGCTCCGCCAATGCGCGCCGGGTCTGGAAAAATCGCCAGACCCTGCGCCAGCAACCAATCAGGCAACACGCTCCAAAGTTTATTTCATAGCTTTCCTTCAGTTCTGATAACTGCAAGCGTCGGACAGTTTTCGGTAGGCGATTTCTGCTGGCTGGCCCGATTGTGAGTCGATGTACTTCATCGTCGCGGTAATCACTTCGCAATCCAGGGTGGTGGGTTCGCTCAGCGCAATCACTTTGCCCACGTGCAACGGCATGCCGTAGTGGTAGGAAGGCACGTTTTGTGCGGAGGTGGTGTCATTGGCCTGTGCAACGCCGGTCGATGAGGCACAGACAAGGGCGATTGAAACGAGCAGGGCGCGCGAGTTCATGGGGCAATCTCCAGTGCAGATGCAAGTTAGCTCGACGTGTCGTCGAACCTGCCGCACTGGGCGTCAGAGGACTCTGAGGGCGTGCGGTCCAGTAGAGTGTTGGACTGCGCGATTAAGCATTGGTTAACCCGACTGAACGCCACCTGTCGTGCTCCCACTACCGTTCGGCGGCATTTTTCATTTAATGCGGTCACTATTGAGACTAAAGTCGTCTGCAGTGTGACAAAGCCTTCTGCCATCATTGCCTCTCAACCCCGCGTGTTCACTTCAGCCCGGTCCTTTACAGGAGCGGATGAAGGCTATTTCTGGCTGATTGCGCCCTGGCGCAATCGCTGCATTGTTGGAGCTTTTTAATGCGTCCCCCTTTTACGTTCATCCGCGCTCGCCAGTCATTGGGCTTCGGCGCTGTGGTGCTGTGCGCCGGTTTTACCGGGCCGGTTCAAGCGAACGGTTTTATCGATGACACCACAGCCAAAATCGAATCACGAACGGTGTATTTCAACCGCGACTTTCGTGACGGGCACACCTCCAACGAACAGGGCGCGTCCAAGCGCGAAGAGTCAGCCCAGGGCTTCATTCTCAATCTGCAATCGGGGTACACCGAGGGTACGCTGGGTTTCGGTGTCGATGCACTGGGCATGGCGGGATTCAAGCTCGATTCCAGCCCTGACAGCAGCAACAGTGGCCTGTTGCCGTCCAGCGGCAGTAACCCGCGTGGTTCGGCGGACGAATACACCAAGCTCGGCCTGACCGCCAAGGTGCGCGCCTCGCAAAGCGTGCTGAAGTACGGCGCCCTGCTGCCGGATGTACCGCTGCTCAAATACAACGACGGCCGCTTGCTGCCGACCATGTTCAATGGCGCAATGCTCACGTCCAGGGAAGTGAAAGACCTGAACTTCATGGCCGCACGCCTGGACAAGTACACCGCCCGGGATTCCACCGATTCCCAGGACATCCGCGTGCACTGCAAGAACAAGCGCTATGCCTGCAACATCACTGCCGATCATTTCGACATGTACGGCTTCGATTACAGGATCAACGAACGGCTGACGGCTCAGTATCACTACGCTGAACTTGAAGACATCTACCGTCAGCACTTCCTCGGCGTGCTGGGTAACCAACCGCTCGGTGGCGGCGTGCTCAAGGCTGACCTGCGCTTGCTCAAGAGTGCCGACAGCGGCGCAGCCCGCGCCGGCTCCATCGACAACCGTGCGCTGAGCGCAATGCTTGCCTATGCCATCGGTGGCCATACGTTCAGTGCTGGCTGGCAGCGCATGAACGGCGACAACTCGATGCCGTACCTCGATGGGACCAACCCATATCTGGTCAACTACGTGCAGGTCAACGACTTCGCCGCGGCGCAGGAGCGCTCATGGCAGCTGCGTTACGACTATGACTTCAAGGCCGTTGGCATCAACGGCCTGACGTTCCTGACCCGCTATGTGAACGGTGATCACGTCAAGGTGCCGGGCAGCGATCAGGAAGGCAAGGAATGGGAACGCGACAGCGAACTCAAGTATGTGGTGCAGAGCGGGACGTTCAAGGATGTCAGCCTGCGGTTGCGCAATGCGACCTATCGCACCAACTACGAGCAATATGCCCGGGACGTGGATGAGACGCGGTTGATCGTCAGCTACAACTTTTCGATCCTGTAGCGCCTGAAAGATTGTCATCGCGAGCAGGCTCGCTCCCACATTGGCCCGGGGGCGTACACAACATTTGTGAACGACCGGAGACCTTGTGGGAGCGAGCCTGCTCGCGATAGGGCCATCACATTCAACGCAATTCTATCTGATGCCGATACGGCAAATCCGGCCCGGTCTTGCTGCACGTCAACGCCGCCGCCTGCACCGCAAACCTCACCATCGAGTCGATATGCTGGCGATTCAATTGCCGTACCCCCTCGACCGAATCCAGCCGCTGCTCGGTCAGCCAGGCAATCAACGCCGCCTGGAAGGTATCGCCGGCGCCCACGGTGTCGGCGATGACCACCGCGCAGGCCGGCACCGACCACGAGCCGTGGGTCCGACTGAACACCGTCGCACCTTCGCCGCCACGGGTCAGGAGCACCAGCTCGCAGCGGTGTTGCAGCCAGCCCTCGACCACCCGCGCCGGGTCCTGCCCGGGGTACAACAGGCTCAGGTCCTCATCGCTGACCTTGATCAGATCGGCATGCTCGACCAGGGTGGCAACCCGCGAACGCCACAGTTCGATGTTCGGCTGCGGGTTAAGCCGCACGTTCGGATCAAGGCTGATCAGGCGCTTGCCGCTTTCCCGGCGTACCAGCTCCAGCAGCGTGTCGGCAATCGGCTGCACCACCAGGGAAAACGACCCGATATGCAGGCCGCGCACTTGCGGCCCCAACGCCGGTAGATGCGCAGGTTGCAGTTGGCGATCCGCACAGCCTTCGCCGCGAAAGCTGTACTGCGGCGAGCCATTGGCCCCGACCGCGACCATCGCCAGGGTGGTCGGTGCGGCAAAATCCACCAGGTAGTCCGTACGTACGCCTTCCTCCTCCAGCACCTGGAGCAAGCGTCGGCCGAGGTAGTCGGTGGACAAACCGGCCAACAACGCAGCCTCCACGCCCAGTCGACGCAAGCCCACCGCAACGTTGAACGGCGAGCCACCGGCGATGGCCTTGAAATTCACTTTTGAAGCCAGGCCGCTGGCGTCGTTTTCACTGAAGAAATCGAACAGCGCTTCGCCACACACCAGATACATAGTTGTTCGCTCTTTAAAGGGTTGCGACATGTTGTTGATAGCGTTCGTAAGCCAATTGCGAGGCCGCCACGTTTTCCGCGATCGGCCAGGTTTCAATGGCGGGGTCGAGCTTCACGCAGCGCTCGCACAGATCCGCCAGGCTGTCCCCATGCCCGGTTGCCCGGGACTTGCACCAGGCCGCCTGAATCGCCGCGCCAAGGGCAGCGGCTTCGCATTGCTCGGGACACACGACTGTCATGTTCATGGTGTCGGCGACGATCTGCCGCCACTCCGCGCTCTTGGCGCCACCACCAATCAGGCAGAGGCGCAGGCTTTGTAAGCCATTGTGGCGTAGCAGGTCCAGTCCATAGCGCAATCCGAAGGTCGTGCCTTCCACAACGGCGCGACACAGATTGGCCCGGGTCAGATTGGTCATGGTCAGTCCCAGCACGCTACCGGTGGCATGGGGCAGGGCAGGGACGCGTTCACCATTGAGAAACGGCAGCATGCTCACCCCCTCGGCGCCGATGGGGGCCTGGGCAACGAGCGCATTGAAACACTCGATATCCAGATCGAACAATTCTCGAATCAGCCCCGTGGCGTTGGTCAGGTTCATGGTGCATATCAACGGCAACCACCCGCCGCTGGATGAACAGAACGTAGCGACGGCCGCGTCTGCGCTGACTTTCGGTTGCTCGGCGTAGGCGTACACCGTGCCGGACGAGCCGAGGCTCATGGTTATCGCACCCGGTGTGATGTTGCCGGTGCCGATGGCGCCCATCATGTTGTCGCCACCGCCGCTGGACACCAGCGCCTGCGGGTTGATGCCCAGGTGTTCGGCGATGCCCGGCAGTACGGTGCCGACGGCTTGATGGGCATCGATCAGTTCCGGCAGCGCGGCTTGCAGGCGCCCGCTGGGATCGATGTCGCGCAGCAGCTGCACATCCCATTGGCGGGTACGCACGTTGAAGTAACCCGTGCCCGAGGCATCACCGTACTCACTGCAACTGCGACCGGTGAGCCAGAAGTTCAGGTAATCATGGGGCAGCAGGATGTGCGCGATGCGCGCAAACACATCGGGATGCTGTTCCTGGGTCCAGAGCAGTTTTGAAACCGTGTAGCCCGGTGCAATCACCACGCCGAGGCGTTCCAGCGAGCCTTTTTCACCGCCCAGATGCTTGAGCAGTCGATCGTTCTGCGCAGTGGTTTCGGTGTCACACCAGAGCTTGGCCGGGCGCAGGACCTGGCCTTGATCGTCGAGCAGCACCAAACCATGTTGCTGGCCGGATACACCGATGCCGAGAATATCCTGGCCATCGACATCCGCCGCCAGCAATGCACGTCGGGTGGCAAGGGTGAATGCCTCCAGCCATTGCGCGGTGTCTTGCTCACGGCGGCCGTTGGGGCCGCTGATCAGCTTGTGCGCAGCGGCACCCTGGCCCAGGACCTGGCCGCTGAACGCATCGAGGATGATGGCTTTGGTGCCTTGGGTGCCGCAGTCGATGCCGAGGAATAGTTGTTGGGTTGTCATGCAGGATCCTTGGTGTGTCAGGTCTATCTCGGTGAGTCCATTCGCGAGCAGGCTCGCTCCCACAGGAGATTTTCAGTGGGCGCAAACGATCCAGTGTGGGAGCGAGCCTGCTCGCGAAGACGGCAGTGGCGACACCCCCGGCATCACGACAAAATCTGCTCCAGAGTCCGCGTCACCCCAACCTCGCGCAAACTGTTGCAACACCACTCAAACGCCGCGACAAACTCCGCTGAACGTGGAATCGCCATACCAAAAATCTCCTCGACCGCCAGCAACCGCTGGGTAATCAATGCATCATCCGCCACCAGCGCCTGGAAGAACGCCGCCCTTGGGTCTGCAATGGCGTAAGTCTCGCCATGCTCATCCACCCCCTTCAAGTACAAGGCCCACGCCGCCACTACCAGCGCCGCGCGCCGGGTTTCACGACCATCGGCAATCAAGCGGTTAATAGTCGGCACGGTGAATTTCGGAAACTTCGACGAACCGTCCGAGCACACGCGCTCCAGTTGATCGGCAATCGCCTGGTTGGAGAAGCGTGCCACCAGGGTGTTTTTGTACTCGGTCAGGTCGATCCCCGGCACCGGCGAAAGCTGTGGCGTCACATCCAGGTCCATGTAGGCACGCATGAAGCGTACGAACAGCGGGTCGTTCATGGTCTCGTGGACGAAGCGGTAACCCTTGAGGAAGCCCAGGTAAGTCAGGGCCAGGTGACTGCCGTTGAGCAGCTTGATTTTCATGTCTTCGTAAGGGCTGACGTCGTCGGTGAACTGCACGCCGACCTTTTCCCAGGCCGGGCGGCCGTTGACGAACTTGTCCTCCAGCACCCACTGCACGAACGGTTCGCAGACCACCGGCCAGGCGTCGTCGACCCCGTGCCGGTCGGCCAGTTGCTGGCGGTGTTGGGTGCTGGTCATCGGCGTGATGCGGTCGACCATGGCGTTGGGGAAGCTTACGTTGCGCTCGATCCAGTCGCGCAGATCGGCATCCAGCAGGGCGGCGAAGGTCAGCAGGGCCTTGCGGGTGACCGCGCCGTTGTGCGGCAGGTTATCGCAGGACATCAAGGTGAATGCCGGCGTGCCTGCCGCGCGGCGTTTGGCCAGGGCGGCGCAAAGGTAACCGAACACGGTTTTCGGGGCGTGCGGGTTCGCCAGGTCGTGCTGGATCGGCGGCAGGTGGGCCATGAACTCGCCGTTGCTGTCGTCGATGCAGTAGCCACCCTCGGTGATCGTCAACGACACTATGCGGATCTCGGGACTGGCGAGTTTGTCGATCAGCGCCTGGGCATCGTCTTCGGCCAGCAGCATGTCGCGGATGGCACCGATGACCCGCACCTCGGTGTCGTCGGTATCGCCGAGTTCGAACAGGGTGAACAGGTAGTCCTGTTGTTGCAGATCATCCCGGGCGCGACGATCTTCGCCGCGCAAGCCGACGCCGCAGATGGCCCAGTCCAGGCCTTCGCCCTGGTTCATCAGCGCATCGGTGTAATACGCCTGGTGAGCGCGGTGGAAACCGCCGACGCCAATATGCGCGATGCCTTGGCGGGTGTCGCTCAGGGTGTAGGCGGGCCGGATCACCGTGGGGGTGAGGCGCTGCAGGTTGTGTTTATCGAGTTTCATCACAGGCTCTCAGAATCAGGCAGCGACGCGCAACGGGCGGGTCATCGCCACGCCGTCGGCATCGAACAAATGGCAGTGGCTGGCGTCCAGGTGCAGGCTCAAGGTCTCGCCGTAGCGGCTGGCGAGGTCGCCGCGAACACGCATCGTCAAAGCTTCGCCAGAGGCGGTGCGTACGTGGCAGAAGGTATCGCTGCCCAGGCGTTCGCTGACATCGGCGGTGACGTGCAGCGTGCAGTCGCCGGGCGTGGCCAGTTCCAGGTGTTCCGGGCGAATGCCCAAGGTGACTGCACCGCCGACCCGAAGGTTGGCGCCACCGAGCGGCAGGCTGATGCGGGTGCCGGCATCCAGTTGCACTTCGCAGCCCTGGCCGTCGACCCGGCTGACCTGACCCTTGAGGAAGCCCATTTTCGGTGTGCCGAGAAAGCCTGCGACAAACAGGTTGGCCGGCTGGTGATAGAGGTCCAGCGGCGAGCCGACCTGTTCGATTTTGCCGCCGTTGAGCACCACGACTTTATCGGCCATGGTCATTGCTTCGACCTGGTCGTGGGTCACGTAGATCATCGTGGCTTGCAGCTCCTTGTGCAGGCGCAGCAGTTCAAGGCGCATCTGCACCCGCAGCGCGGCGTCGAGGTTGGACAGTGGTTCGTCGAACAGGAAAATTTTCGGATTGCGCACGATGGCGCGGCCAATCGCTACCCGTTGGCGTTGGCCACCGGACAGCTGTTTGGGCTTGCGCTCCAGCATCGGTCCGAGCTCCAGGATGCGCGCCGCTTCGCCCACTTTTTTCTCGACCTCGGCTTTCGGCACCCCGGCCAGGTCGAGGGCAAACGACATGTTCTTGCGCACGCTCATGTGCGGGTACAGGGCGTAGGTCTGGAACACCATCGCCAGGTCGCGTTTGGCCGGGCTGACTTCGGTGATGTCGCGGCCGTCGAGTTCGAGGGTGCCGCCGCTGACTTCTTCGAGCCCCGCGATCAGGCGCAGCAGGGTGGATTTGCCGCAACCGGACGGGCCGACGAACACCACGAACTCCTTGTCGTTCACTTCCAGGTCGATGCCCTTGATGATGGAAAAGCCTTCGAAGCCTTTTTGCAGATTCTTGATTTTCAGGTTGGCCATGATGATGGGCCTCCATTTGTTGTATTCAATTAACCTTGGGCGGTTTTTTTGTAGGAGCTGGCTTGCCAGCAAAGGCGGCCCGCAGATCGATGCAGCATTTGATGGCCTCTTCGCTGGCAAGCCAGCTCCTACAGGGGCATTGCGTGATGGTGAATGGAGGGCGATTCATTTCACGGCGCCGAACGACAGCCCGCGCACCAGTTGTTTCTGACTGATCCAGCCGAAGATCAGGATCGGCGCACAGGCCAGGGTCGAGACCGCCGACAACTTGGCCCAGAACAACCCTTCGGGACTTGAATACGAGGCGATCAATGCGGTCAGTGGCGCGGCTTTCGATGAGGTCAGGTTCAGTGACCAGAAGGCCTCGTTCCAGCACAGGATCAGCGACAGCAGCACGGTCGAGGCCAGGCCGCCCTTGGCAATCGGCAGCAGTACCCGGAGCATTTCCTGGGTCAACGTTGCGCCATCCAGGCGCGCGGCTTCGAGGATGTCCCTGGGGATGTCCTTGAAGTAGGTGTAAATCATCCAGACCACGATCGGCAGGTTGATCAGGGTGTAGATCACGATCAGCGCGATACGCGTGTCGAGCAGGCCAAAGCTTTTCGCCAGCAGGTAGATCGGCATCAGTACGCCCACCGGCGGCAGCATCTTGGTCGAGAGCATCCACAGCAGCGTGCCCTTGGTGCGCTGGGTTTCGTAGAACGCCATGGAGTAGGCTGCCGGCACCGCGATCAGCAGGCACAGGGCCGTGGCGCTGAAGGAAATCACCACTGAGTTCCAGGCGAAACTTGCGTAGTCGCTGCGCTCGTTGATGTGCAGGTAGTTTTCCAGTGTCGGGGTGAAGATGAACTGCGGCGGCGTGGCGAACGCATCGATTTCGGTCTTGAAGCTGGTCAGCACCATCCAGAAGATCGGGAAGAAGATCAGGATCGCGATGGCCCAGGCCAGGGTGCCCAGCAGCAGGCTTTGCAGACGACGGGATTGTTGAAGGGTCATGGCGCGGGCCTCAGGCTTTGTCAGTCAGGTTTTTGCCGATCATGCGCACCAGCACGATGGCCGCGATGTTGGCGATCACCACCGCAATCAAGCCGCCCGCCGAGGCCATGCCGACGTCGAACTGCACCAGCGCCTGGTTGTAGATCAGGTAGGCGAGGTTGGTCGAGGCGTAGCCGGGGCCGCCGTTGGTGGTGGTGAAGATTTCGGCGAACACCGAGAGCAGGAAGATGGTTTCGATCATCACCACCACCGCAATCGGTCGCGCCAGGTGCGGCAAGGTCAGGTGCCAGAAGATCGCGATGGGCCCGGCACCGTCCAAGCGTGCGGCTTCCTTCTGTTCCTGGTCGAGGGACTGCATGGCGGTCATCAGGATCAGGATCGCGAAGGGCAGCCATTGCCACGAGACAATGATGATGATCGACAGCAGCGGGTAGTGCGCCAGCCAGTCCACCGGTTGCGCGCCGAACAGTTTCCAGACGAAGGCGAGAATCCCCGACACCGGATGGAAAATCAGGTTCTTCCAGATCAGCGCACCGACCGTGGGCATAATGAAGAACGGCGAGATCAGCAGCACCCGCACGATGCCGCGGCCAAAAAATTCGCTGGCCTCCAGCAGGGCGCTGATCAACACACCGAGCACCACGCTGATCAGCAACACGCTGCCCACCAGCAACAGGGTATTGGTGGCGCCGGGCATGAAACCGGAGTCGGTCAGGAAGTACGTGAAGTTTTCCAGTCCGACAAATTCGTTTTCACCCGGATTGAGCAGGTTGTAGCGAATCAGCGAAAAGTACAGGGTCATGCCCAGCGGTACGATCATCCACAACAGCAGCAGCGCCACCGAAGGGCTGACGAGGAACCAGCCGGGGTTGGCCACGCGGCTTATGCGCTGGGGTTGGACAATGTCCATGTGAGCTTTGGCAGTTGAAATATTCATGGCGTAAGAACCGAGTCATGTAGACCAGTGAAGATCCAATGTGGGAGCGAGCCTGCTCGCGATGGCGGCGTATCAGCCACTCATGATGTTGAAGCGCAAACCGTCATCGCGAGCAGGCTCGCTCCCACAGAAGGCAGGAGCGGGATTGCGGGGTTATTTCGGATAGCCGGCGCGCTTCATCTCGCGTTCGGTGGTTTGCTGGGCCGCGGCCAGGGCCTGATCAACCGGAGTCTGGCCAATCAGCGCCGCCGAGAACGATTTGCCGACCTGGGTGCCGATGCCCTGGAACTCCGGGATGGTCACCAGCTGAATGCCGATATAGGGCACCGGCTTGAGCGTCGGCTTGCCCGGGTCTGCCGCTTTGAGCGATTCCAGCGTGACTCTGGCAAATGGCGCGGCGCTCAAGTAGGCCTCGCTGTAGGTCGAGGCCCGGGTGCCTGGCGGCACGTTGGCAATGCCGTCTTCTTGCGCCACCAGTGCACCGTATTCCCTGGACGTGGCCCAGGCACTGAAGGTTTTTGCCGCCTCCTTGGCCTTGGAACTGGTCGGGATCGCCAGAGCCCAGGAGTACAACCAGGCCGAGCCTTTATCGGTAACTTCATGGGGCGCGTAGGTGAAACCGACATGATCGCTGACTTTGCTCTGGGTTTTGTCGGTGACGAACGAGCCGGCGACGCTGGCATCGACCCAGATCGCGCATTTGCCGCTGTTGAACAGCGCCAGGTTTTCGTTGAAGCCGTTGCTCGACGCCCCTGGCGGGCCGGATTTGTTCATGGTGTCGACGTAGAAGTCCAGCGCGTTTTTCCATTCGGGGCCGTTGAATTCCGGTTTCCACTGCTCATCGAACCAGCGTGCGCCATAGGCGTTGGCCACGGTGGTGACCAGCGCCATGTTCTCGCCCCAGCCAGCCTTGCCGCGCAGGCAGATACCGTACTGTTCCTTGTCCTTGTGGGTGAGCGTGCTGGCGAATTCGGCGATCTGGGTCCAGGTCGGGCGCTCGGGCATGGTCAGGCCGGCGTCCTTGAACAGGTCGGTGCGGTAATAGGTGATGGAGCTTTCGGCGTAGAAGGGCAAGGCATACAGCGCCCCCTTGACGGACAGGCCCTCACGCACCGAGGGGAACACATCGTCGAGGGCGTAGCTGGCCGGCAAATCCTTCATCGGCTCCAGCCAACCTTTCGCACCCCACAGTGCGGCTTCGTACATGCCGATGGTCAGTACATCGAACTGTCCACCCTGGGTGGCGATGTCAGTGGTCAGGCGCTGACGCAGGACGTTTTCCTCGAGCACCACCCAGTTGAGCTTGATATCCGGATGCTCGGCCTCGAAGGTTTTCGAGAGCTTTTGCATGCGAATCATGTCGCTGTTGTTGACGGTGGCGATCGTCAGGGTCTGGGCGCCAAGGCTGACGCTGCTGAGGGTCATGCAGGTGAGGGCAAGCAGAGCTTTTACAGAAGGTTGCATCGTGCACTCCTTTTCTGCACCCCAAAGGGCCACAGAAGGACAGTTATTGTTTTTGTATCTTCCGACGGCAGGAAGAATGTGCGCTGATTACAGCCTTCTATTGAGGGCGAGACAAATCATCCATCGCACTTGGATTGATACTATTTTGCACTGGGGTTTGGAGTGAAGGGCGTAGAGAAGGGCTTTTCAGCGAGGGAGCGGTATCGAATACGTATAGGTTTCAGCTGTGAAAACAGGCCATAACCTGTGGGAGCGAGCCTGCTCGCGAATGCGGTGTTTCAGTCAAAAAATCTGTCGACTGACACACCGCATTCGCGAGCAGGCTCGCTCCCACAGTGGGGTGTGCTCAGGTCAGGTTCTGCTCGGTCAACCGCTGCACCACCAACCGCCGGTAGTGCGAAGGCGTCATGCCCTTGAGCTGCTGGAAACGCCGGTTGAAGTTGGAGATATTGTTGAAGCCTGACTCGAAGCACACGTCGGTCACCGGTTTGTCGCCATCGGCCAACAGTTCGCAGGACTTGCTGATGCGCAGGCGATTGACGAACTCGATGAAGCAGCGCCCGGTGGCCTGCTTGAACACGCGACTGAAGTAGGTCGGTTTCATGCCCAGGTGCTCGGCGACTTCCTCCAGCGGCAACTCGCGGGCGTAGTGGGCGAAGATGTAATCCACCGCGCGGTTGGTGCGATCGATGTTGTGTTCATCGGCCAGTTGCGGCGTCGTCGCACCCGACAGCAGCTGATAATCTTCGCAGGCCGCCAGCAACTCCAGCAGTATGAAAAAGTGCCCGAGGCGGGTCATGCCCCGGGTGTCGGCGATGTGTTGCATCAGGTCCATTGCCTTGTCGATCGTGTGCTTGCAGCGAAACTCGATGCCGTACTGCGCACGTTCCAGCAGCGGTGCCAGGCTCTTGAGCTCGGCGAACACCTGATAGCCGCTGTCGAACAGCTCATCAGTGAAGTTGACCAGCATGTCGCGCTTGGGCACCACCTCATCTTCGGCCACCTGGCTGATCCAGTTGTGTGGCAGGTTGGGGCCCGTGAGAAACAGGGTCTGCGGATAGAAATTGCCGATGTAGTCGCCAATGAACACCTTGCCGGAACTGGCGACGATCAGGTGCAGCTCGTATTCCTTGTGAAAATGCCAGCGCACCAGGGGGCAGGGGAAGCCGTGCTGGCGATAGATGATGGACAACCCGTTATGGTCGTCCATCAGCTCATAGGAAGGATCGGTAACGCGGGTGGCTCGGCTCATGTCGGGACGCTTTTATTGTTATCGCCCGTCGATCATGCCTCTTTCACGGGCAAATTTGCCAGCGCGTTACCTGTCCTTGATCATCAGCATTCGGCTTTATGGCGATTCTTGGCTTCAATCCATTGCGCCATGTATTGGGTGCTCTTGTGTTGATGATGACGCAGCATACCGCCGGTGAAGTTGTCTCTCCTGATGGTGCTCAGGTGTTGGCGGCATTGCTCGAGCCGCGCAATCAGTGCCGGCCCATGAATGCGTGGCTGATAACGACTCGCCAGCAGATCCAGGCCCAGCGCTTGGGCCTTGAGCCATTGCGCCTTGTCCTGATAGAGCTGCACGGCGCAATCGGCAAAGGACCTGGCTGTGCGGGTGATCGCCCCCGGCCATGGCTCGCCTTCGTGCATGGCCTCTGCGCCGATGGGTGTGGTGACATTGGGCGTGCCACAGAGCATGGCATCGACAATCTTGCCTTTGATCCCCGCACCAAAGCGCAACGGGGCCATGCACACCCGTGCCGCCGACATCACTTGCAAGGCGTCCGGCGCCCAGTTCATCACATGAAACCCCTGCGCCGCGTTATGCAGCGCGGTCGCCTTGGGTGGTGTGTACGCGCCGTAGATGTGCAACTGAGCCGTGGGTAATTGCTGGCGAATCATGGGCCAGATAGTGTTCTTCAACCAGAGCACCGCATCCCAGTTGGGGGCATGGCGAAAATTGCCGATGTGAATAAAGTGTGCCCGGTCTTCGAACGGCGTCAGCGCATGGGTGGGCAGATCCACCATCAACGGGCACCAATGCAGCAGGCTGCGCGGCAGCTTGAAATGTTCGACCAGCAACTCGATCTCCACTTGCGAGATCATCAGGTTCAAGTCGCAACGATAGATGGCGGCGATCTCCCGCTTGGCCAAGTCGGTCTCGGCCATGAGCTCGAACTCCTCGCGTAATGCCGGCGCGAACAGTTCGTTGAAGTCATCGTCACTGGCCTTCAAACGATCCTTGAGCCGTTGATGGCGGGCGTGGCGCAGGCTTTGCAAATCCTGGGTGCCGAGCACGCGCAAGGCCTTCGGGCAGTGCTTTTCGACTCGCCAGCCGAACTGCTCCTCCATCATGAATTGTTCGAACAGCACGATATCCGGGGCCAGGTCGCTGATGAACGTGTCGAAACTGCCGTTGTTCAGCTCGATCGGCACTTCACGAATGCCCAGCACCGTCAGGTCTTCCTGATGCTCGCCAGCCCCGGCGGGACTGCTGAAGGTGACGTTCCAACCCTGCTGCAAGAATGCCCCGAGCAGTTGCATCACATGCCCACCGGCTGCAGAGGAGCGGGGCTCGGGCCAGACGTAACCAATGATCAGGATTTTGGTTGCGTGGGGCTGAATCATGAACGTAATTCCTTGGAGCGAGCACAGGAAGGGGACAATAGAGGCGCTATTAAACCATAGTGGAAAGTCAGCTCGTGTCCGATATAGCCTTGGCCCTTCAACATGTGCCGGCAAGCGGTGAATCAAGCAAATCTTTGTTCCAGGCCGCTTGCCGGATGACAAATTAGGCCCTTAGGCCTCTGCGGTTTGGAAGTTCACGACTTTAGGCCCTCGAGGTTCAAGGCTATCGACTTCCAGGGCGTACCAGTCAACACCCCTTTTGAAGATCAACATTTCAGTTGCACTCGAAAGATCGCCAATTTCCTGTAAACGAGCCGGGATAACGCCGGGGCACTTCAAGGATTTGGCGGCATTCAGCGTGTCCAGTGTTCCGCTCAAGGTTCGGAGCTGACCAGAAGCCTTGCTGCATGATTTGTACCCTTGCCTGGTCAGGAGCAGGGCGCCGCCCTTGGTGATTTTGGCTCCTTTTTTTATCAGGCTCGGAACACCGTCCAGAGGATTCACCAGACTTAAGGCAAAAGTGGCACTGAACCTGACCAGTTTCAGGGATTTGCTAAGCAGGCTAGTTGATTTCAGCGCAATACTTGCAAGTTTCGGCACAGCACCTGCGACAGCACTCACCATTGCAAGGCCATCCAATGCGCAACCGACCACGCCTGAACTCTCACGATCGGGATCACCCGAGGTCAAATCCTCGATACAACTCTTGAACGGTATCATTAGGTTAAGAAATATTTCGATATTCTCTGCGCTATTTTTCAGCGCAGCCTCGACGGCCGTCATGCCAAAGCCGACAGGATATAGCTCCTCACGAGTAGCCGGTGGGCAGTATTCAAGTACCTTTTCAACAATAACTGCGGTGCGCTGGAAGTAAAATGTATTCAGTTGTCCAAGTGGAGCCTGATCGCCGCGACTGTTTGCAGGCAGCTCCCATACCTTTTCAACCACAACCATAGACTTTGCTCCTTTAACCGGCTCGGAACCGTTTAAGTACGCGTCCAGGTCGATGGGCCATTCCCTATGTTTAGTTGTCCACTGCTTTTCGTTTTTATCGCTTGTGGGTCTTGGGTATTCAAAGTACGTAGAGCACCAGGTGTTGTCAAGTTCACTGTCGGTACGCCTGATTAACTCGGCGCGCAGTGTAAAAAGTTCAAAGTAATAGGATTTGCCTTTGTGTTCGGCACGGATGAGCACCCCAAAGCGTCCCCTGTGTTTGTCACGAAATATTTGGGTTTCTTTGGTTGTTAAAGCTTGTTTTCGGATGGTGTAAAATTCCACAAAGCCAAATGTCAGTGCGGCTCGATCAATGGGTTCTGCTTTGGAAATTGCCAGCTTTAGAGTACTGAAAAAACCTATGTTTAGCTGTTTGAAATACTCATCGAAACATTTGTTGTAGAGTTCTGATGGATTTTGTAAATTTCGTAGGCTGGCTACAGTTTGATTTGTGTTGAGTTGGTCGTTGTTTCTGGTAAAGAGTATTTGTGGCGCAATGCCCTCACCCTTCCAGCCTTCGGAAAGGAGAGCGCCAGACATAAACATGTCGCAAATCGAAAGTTTTTTGTCGTCATCATAGCCAAGTGCATAATGTAAGTAAGATTTTTCGGTAAGACATACAGTGTTCGGCATGACTCTTTCAAGTTCGCTCATTGCCACCTCTTGCCGCATTGGAAGAGGCGTGCTCAATGCATCACTGCACTGCTGCAATGCGTCGGTGTACTCGACGTAGCGAGCGTTGGCAGCGGTGTAGTCATCGAGCGAGTATTCACCTGAAATATCATAGGGGATGACGCCGTTCATGGCGCCCCAGTTCAGCAGGGGCTCCATTACGGCGATGCCGAACAGCTGCTCGAGTTCTTCCGTGAATGGTTCAATGTCGGCGTAAGCAATGACTTGCTCATAGGTCATCAATCGTGAAGAACCCGCCGCAATGGCTTCGAGCTTGGCGACGGTAAATGTCAGCGTCACCCAGCCTGGCGAGCCAATGGTCAAGGTTTGCGGGAGGTTTCGAACGAGAAACTCGGGGGCCGCGGTGGCCAGGTAGATATGGGCTACCAGCGGTGCTGTCCGGGCATCGATGTAGTTTTTCTCCACCAGATGATTTTCCACGTCGAGCAGAATCTGGGAGGCTGCTCGCTCTGCATTCCTGGGGTTGTACAGCTCGTAACCCAGTACTTGTCCCTTGTGTGTATCAAGTCCTGTGTTCGGATGAATATCCAGCAACATGGCTGACATGAGCAGTTGTTGAAGGTCACCCTGAAAGGGCGATTGGCCCGGGGTTGTACCATACCATCCCAAGGCTTGCAGATAGCCGTTTGCCCAGATGCGGGAAATTGAGCTATTTGTCATATGGATTATTTGGTTGTGTGGGGATGCTCTCAGTTCAGTAACTGCTACTGCGTCAAGCGTGCTCTTACGCAAATGGTTGATGAGTTTGCCATTCATTTGTCCAAACTGGCGCGTTATATTTTTTATCTCATTTCTTTGCTGGGTGGTTAGCGCGTTCGGAGAATGTTCTGGATTTGCAAGTAGTTCGCCGTAATTGGCGGTAGCAGGAGTCTTGGGGAACTCGAGCTTGAGAAAGCGGGCGAGGTATTTTAGTTGTTTTGAGGAGCTCGGGGTCGGGTGTCCATAAAATGCCAGCCACTGCTCAACATTGCTTTCAGAGATCCCGAGTTTTCTTGTGAGCGAGCTATTTGGTGTAGTCGAGAACGTCAGGCTTGCAAGTTTTAAATCTTCATAGTTTGGCGAGGTGGTCGTTAGCCAGTGTTCGATTTTCGCAATCACGGATTGTTTTTCCGTGTTGTTGGCGAGCAAGACATTTTGAGTGTCCGCTTTTAAGGTGTTCAGGTCGCTGTCGGATGCAAGTATATTGCTCATTGAAAATCCTTTTTGAATGAGTTGTTTTTGGTTTGGTCCGGGCTAAGTTACTGCTGTGACAGTGCAACTGACGAGAGATTATGTTCTACGTTTTATTTCTTGCTCAGGCAGGTTGTCTGTCTATAACTGCAGCTACAATAGCGTTCGCCCAAAATGCACTTTTGTGGAGCGCTGAATTGCATCAGCGTTCAGCTGAGGATGCCCTTGACCTTGTCACGCAACTGATCGATGGAAAACGGTTTTCCAATAAGATGCATTCCTTCGGGCACTTCGATGTTCTCGGCATAACCGCTGGCGAACAGGATTGGCAGGGCGGGACGCAGTTGGCGGGCCTGATTGGCCAATTCCCGGCCGTCCATGCCTGGCAGCCCGACATCGGTCATCATCAGGTCGATGTGCTGGCTTTGGTCCTTGAGGACCTCCAGCGCCTGTTCACTGCCATCGGCCTCCAGGACCTTGAACTCCAGCTCCTCCAGCACGTCGACAATCAACATGCGCACGATGGAATCGTCTTCGACGACCAGGAGAGTGGGGGCGTTGGTGGTCATGATGGCGTTCTCTGGCGGGTTGGTTGGGTTTTTCGGCCGATCAGGATCGCCGGCTCTCTTGCATGAGTAAGTAACGGGGCCAGACAAGTTCCCCATAGGCTATAAAAAGAAGGGGCGGCACGCATACGGGCAAAGGATAACCGCTGCGTTGTGCATTTTGCGGCCAACCCCGTGAGAAAATTCGATCAATGCGTCAGTTTTGGGGCAAACTCCTTGGTTTTCACCGGTTCGACAAGGCTTGACTATGACCTCTGAGTCTTTGGTTGATGAGCAGCGATTCCGCAAGCTCCTGAGCCGCAACATCGGCCTGCCGCTGGGCGTCGGCGCCATCAGTGCGGTGTTCTTCGTGGCGCTGATCACTTATCTGCTGTCGACCATCCAGTGGGTCGAGCACACCGACCGGGTGATCAATAACGCCAATGAGGCGGTCAAGCTGACGGTTGACCTGGAAACCGGCATGCGCGGTTATCTGCTCACCAGCGACGATAAATTTCTCGAACCCTACGAAACGGCCAAGCCACGCATCGCGGTCGTGCTCAGGACCTTGCTCGAACTGACCGTCGATAACCCGGTCCAGACCGATCGCTTGCACAGGCTCGAATCCTTGCAGCAGGAGTGGGCCGGTTACGCTCAATCGATGATCGAACTGCAGCGAAGCAATGGTGACTACCGTGGGGCGGTCAAGGCCGGCAAAGGCAAGCGCCTGACCGATGAGATCCGCAAGCAGTACGAAGACGTGATCGACATGGAGCAGCAGTTGCGCGCCACGCGTAACGAGGAGGTGCGCCGTACCACGATCTGGAGCATCACCCTCTATCTGTTGTTCATTGCCGGTATCAGCGGTTTGCTGGCGTATATCGGCCGCCGTGACCTGGTCAACCTGTCGAAAAGCTACACAACGACCCTGGCGGCGCAACAGGCCAGCGCCCAGCGCCTGGAACAACAGGCCTGGCTGCGCAATGGCCAGACCCAACTGGCTGAACAAGTGTTGGGGCAACTGTCGCTCAACCTGCTGGGCCGCAACATCCTGCAGTTCTGCGCGCAGTACCTGGGCAGTGCCGTGGCGGCCATTTATGTGCGCGAAGAACACGGCGGTCTGCGCCGCGTGGCGTCCTACGGATTTTCCCGCGAGCAGCAGGAGCGTGAGCAGCAGATCTACAGCGACGAAGGCATTGTCGGCCAGGTGGCGCAACAGGCCCGCCTGATTCGCCTGGATGCTGTGCCCAGCGACTACTTCAAGGTCAGTTCCGGTCTCGGCGAAGGTTTGCCGCGCAGCGTGCTGGTGGTGCCGACCAGCGACGACGAGCGGGTCAATGGCGTCATCGAGCTGGGCTTCCTGCGCCCGCTGACCGACCGTGACATCGATTTGCTGGAGCTTATTGCCGGCAACATCGGCACCTCCATCGAGGCGGCGCGTTATCGCCAGCGTTTGCAGGAGGTGCTGGCCGAAACCCAGCAACTCAACGAAGAGCTGCAGGTGCAGCAGGAAGAGCTCAAGACCGCCAACGAAGAGCTTGAAGAACAATCAAGGGTGCTCAAGGAATCCCAGGCGCACCTGGAAACCCAGCAGGTCGAGCTGGAACAGACCAACGAACAACTTGCCGAACAGACGCAGGTACTGGCCGAACAACGCGACGCCATGGACCTGAAGAACACCGAACTCAATCAGGCCCAGGCCCAGCTCGAAGAACGTGCTGAAGAATTGCAGCGTTCAAGCAAGTACAAGTCCGAATTCCTCGCCAACATGTCCCACGAGCTGCGCACGCCGTTGAACAGCTCGCTGATCCTGGCCAAGCTGCTGGCGGAAAACCCGCAGGAAAACCTGAGCGCCGAACAGGTCAAGTTCGCCGAGTCGATCTACTCGGCCGGTAACGACTTGCTCAACCTGATCAACGACATTCTCGATATTTCCAAGGTCGAGGCCGGCAAGCTGGAGATACGCCCGGAAAACACCAGCGTTGCGCGCCTGGTGGACGGCTTGCGCGGGATGTTCCAGCCGTTGGCGGCGGACAAGCAACTGGATTTCCAGGTTGAGTTGCAGGACGGTGCGCCCACCATGATGTTTACCGACCGCCAGCGCGTGGAGCAGATCATCAAGAACCTGCTCTCCAACGCCGTGAAGTTCACCGAGAAGGGCCGGGTCGCCCTGACCGTGACCGCGGCGCCGAATGACGGTATTGTCTTTATCGTCAGCGATTCGGGGATCGGCATTGCCGACGATCAACAGGAAAGCATTTTCGAAGCCTTTCGCCAGGCCGACGGCACCACCAATCGGCGTTACGGCGGCACCGGGCTGGGCCTGTCGATTTCCCGCGACCTGGCCGCGCTGCTCGGCGGCTCGATCAATGTCGCAAGTACGCCGGGCCAGGGCAGCCAGTTCAGCCTGGTCCTGCCGCAGCAATACGTCGAACCTGGCGACGAGCCCGTCGAGCCGCTGCGCGCCTCGCCGAGCGTCATGGCAATTCAAGCTGCGCCAAGCGCGATAGCGCCGGCGGTGGTCCCGGAGATTGCGCGGTTCGCCGATGACCGCCTCAAGGCCCCCTTCACCGTGCGTTGCATCCTGGTGGTGGAGGACGAGCCGAATTTTGCGCACATCCTCTATGACCTCGCCCATGAACTGGGTTACCAGTGCCTGGTGGCCCATGGAGCGGACGAAGGCTACGACCTGGCCAGGCAATTCATTCCGGACGCCATCCTGCTGGACATGCGCCTGCCGGATCACTCCGGGCTGACGGTGCTGCAACGCCTGAAGGAACACGCCGAGACCCGGCATATTCCCGTGCATGTAATTTCGGTCGAAGACCGGGTCGAAGCGGCGATGCACATGGGGGCCATCGGTTATGCGGTCAAGCCGACCACCCGCGAAGAACTCAAGGACGTGTTCGCGCGCCTGGAAGCCAAGCTGACCCAGAAGGTCAAGCGCGTGCTGCTGGTCGAGGACGACGATCTGCAGCGCGATAGCATTTCCCGGTTGATCGGCGATGATGACATCGAGATCACCGCCGTCGGCCTGGCACAGGATGCCCTGGCCTTGCTGCGCACCACGGTGTTCGATTGCATGATCATCGACCTCAAGCTGCCGGACATGCTCGGCAACGACCTGCTCAAGCGGATGTCCACCGAGGACATCTGCTCGTTCCCGCCGGTGATCGTCTATACCGGGCGCAACCTGACCCGGGACGAAGAGGCCGAACTGCGCCGGTATTCGCGCTCGATCATCATCAAGGGCGCGCGCTCTCCCGAGCGCCTGCTGGACGAAGTGACACTTTTTCTGCACAAAGTCGAATCGCGGTTGTCCCATGACCGGCAGAAGATGCTCAAGACCGCCCGCAGCCGCGACAAGGTGTTCGAGGGCCGCAAGGTGTTGCTGGTGGACGACGATGTGCGCAACATTTTCGCCCTCACCAGCGCGCTGGAGCAAAAGGGCGCGGTCGTGGTGATTGGCCGCAACGGTCGTGAAGCGATCGAGCGATTGAATGAATTCGAAGACATCGATCTGGTGTTGATGGACGTGATGATGCCGGAAATGGATGGTTTCGCAGCCACTACCCTGATCCGCAAGGAGGCGCGCTGGCGCAAACTGCCGATCATCGCCGTGACGGCCAAGGCCATGAAGGACGATCAGGAGCGCTGCCTGCAGGCCGGCGCCAACGATTACCTGGCCAAGCCCATCGACCTCGATCGCCTGTTCTCGCTGATTCGTGTGTGGTTACCAAAGATGGAACGCATTTAAGTGCAGAGCAATTATCCAGGAGAGCGAAGCAGCGAGATCGAATTGCGCTTGTTGATCGAGGCGATCTACCTCAAGTACAGCTACGATTTTCGCGATTACTCCGGCGCATCGATCAAGCGTCGGGTGATGCACGCCTTGAGCCAGTTCGAGTGCAACACCATCTCGGCGCTGCAGGAAAAGGTCCTGCACGACCCGACGGCGTTCATGCAGTTGCTGCAATTGCTGACGATTCCGGTCAGTGAAATGTTTCGTGACCCTTCGCACTTCCTGGCCATCCGCCGGGAGGTGGTACCGTTGCTCAAGACCTACCCGTCGATCAAGATCTGGGTCGCCGGCTGCAGCACCGGTGAAGAGGTCTATTCGATGGCCATCCTGCTGCGTGAAGAAGGCCTGCTCGAGCGCACCATTATCTATGCCACCGACATCAATCCCCGTTCGCTGGAAAAAGCCAAGCAGGGGATTTTCTCCATGGAGAATGTCCGCGCCTACACTTCCAACTACCAGCAGGCCGGGGGCAAGTGCTCCTTTGCCGACTACTACACGGCAGCCTATGGGTATGCGATTTTCGACAAGTCGCTGTGTGAAAACGTCACCTTTGCCGATCACAGCCTGGCAACGGACAGCGTATTCTCAGAAACCCAATTAATTTCATGTCGTAATGTATTGATTTACTTTAATAAAAAGCTACAGGATCGCGCTTTCGGATTGTTTCATGAGTCCCTTTGCCACCGTGGCTTCCTGGTGCTGGGCAGCAAGGAAACCCCGGATTTTTCAGCCTTCGGCAACCAGTTCACGCCGTTGGTCAAACAAGAACGGATCTATCGCAAATCATGAACAGCGCAACGGATTTACCTTCCATAGAAGCGATTGTGATCGGCGCATCGGCTGGCGGAGTCGAGGCGCTGCTCAACATCCTCGGTCCGCTGCGGGAAGGATTCGTTTTGCCGATCATCGTGGTCCTGCACCTGCCGGACGAGCGCCGCAGTCACCTGGCGGAAGTCTTCGCCCGGCGTGTTTCGTTGCCAGTCCAGGAAGCCATGGACAAGACCTCGGTGGAAGCCGGAACCCTTTATTTCGCCACGCCCGGGTATCACTTATCGGTTGAGCAGGACCGCAGCTTTTCCCTGAGCCTGGAAGACCGTGTGCATCATTCGCGACCGGCCATCGATTACCTGTTCGAATCGGCCGCCGACGCCTACGGGCCGAACCTGGCCGCGGTGCTGCTGACCGGTGCCAACCAGGATGGGGCCAAGGGGTTGTCCCAGGTCAAGCAGCGTGGGGGGCTGACCATCGTCCAGGATCCGGACGACGCCCAGGTCGCGACCATGCCCCAGGCGGCGCTGGATATCCTGCAACCCGATCACATACTCCCCATATGCGGCATCGGCCGCTTGCTTGTCGAGCTGGAACGAATCGCATGCTAAGTAATATCCAGGCCAAACTGCTGATCGTCGACGATCTGCCAGAAAACCTATTGGCACTTGAAGCGCTGATCAAGCGCGAAGATCGCATCGTCTACAAGGCGCTGTCGGCTGACGAAGCCTTGTCGCTGTTGTTGCAACACGAATTTGCCATGGCCATCCTCGACGTGCAGATGCCCGGCATGAATGGCTTCGAGCTGGCCGAGTTGATGCGTGGCACGGAAAAGACCAGGAACATCCCGATCGTGTTCGTCAGCGCCGCCGGTCGCGAGCTGAACTATGCGTTCAAGGGCTACGAAAGCGGCGCCGTCGATTTCCTGCACAAGCCCCTGGATATCCAGGCGGTCAAGAGCAAGGTCAATGTCTTCGTCGACCTCTACCGCCAGAGCAAGGCCATGAAGCAGCAGGTCGAAGCGCTGGAGCAAAGCCGGCGGGAGCAGGAAGCGCTGCTCAAGCAATTGCGCAGTACCCAGCTTGAGCTGGAGCAGGCGGTGCGCATGCGCGATGACTTCATGTCCATCGTTGCCCATGAAGTGCGCACGCCGCTCAACGGTCTGATTCTTGAAACCCAGTTGCGCAAGATGCACCTGGCCCGGGACAACGCCGCTGCCTTCACCCTGGACAAGATGCACGCCATGGTCGATCGCGACGAACGGCAGATCAAGAGCCTGATCCGCCTGATCGAAGACATGCTCGATGTGTCACGCATTCGTACCGGCAAGTTGTCGATCCGCCCGACACACTTTGACCTGGCGGCGTTGGTTCGCGGTTTGCTGCACAATTTTGCCCAACAGATCGAAGCCGCCGAAGCGTCGGTCAGCCTGGACGCCGACCAACCGGTGATGGGCGATTGGGATGAGTTTCGCATTGAACAGGTGATTTCCAACTTGCTCACCAACGCTTTGCGTTATGGCGCCAAGAGCCCGATCTCCCTGAGGGTGTACAGTGAGAACGGTGAAGCGCGGGTGGAGGTCCGTGATTATGGAATAGGCATCAGTGAAGAGAACCAGCAACGGATATTCCAGCAATTCGAGCGCGTCTCGGCCAACCATGCTGCCGCCGGGCTGGGCCTGGGGTTGTTTATTTCCGAACAGATAGTTGCCGCCCATGGCGGTACCATTACCGTCGAAAGCCGGATTGGCGAAGGCGCCCTGTTTCGCGTTTGTCTGCCGCTGTAGGAAAACCGCGCGATAAACGCAACCTCTGATCGACCCCGGGGTCGTATCAGCAGCTATTGACCGAACAAAGGCTTCCCATGAGTGAAGATGCACAAGATGTAGTCCTCGTCGTCGAGGACGACCCCTCCATCCTGATGGTGCTGTCGGCCTACCTGTCGGGGGAGGGCTACCGGGTGCTGCAAGCCGAAAACGGTGAGCAGGCCTTCGAGATCCTCGCCAGCAAGCCACACCTGGACATGATGATCACCGACTTCCGCCTGCCCGGCGGTATCTCCGGCGTGCAGATCGCCGAGCCCGCGGTGAAACTGCGGCCTGAGCTGAAGGTGATTTTCATCAGCGGCTACGCCCAGGAAATCCGCGAGACAGACAGCCCGATCACCCGCAAGGCGCCGATTCTGGAGAAACCATTCGATCTGGACAGGTTGCAGGAACTGATGCAGGAAATGCTGTCCTGACCCCTTGTAGGAGCTGGCTTGCCAGCGAAGCTTTTGGCGCCCATGAGGACGCCTTC